>JANXMN010000294.1 GCA_025354605.1 Hymenobacter sp.
GGTTTCTCGTGGGTGCTTCTTGACGCGCTGAACAAAACCAGCAACGAGAAACCAGCAACGAGAAACCAAACTTGAGAAACAGCTGCCGCTTCAGTTTCAGCCGCAGCAGCAGCAGCCTGCGGTTACTTCCGCTTGCGGAAATACACGTCGTTGCTGATGGATTCGAGCTTGACCAGCGGCCCGCCGCCGCTGCCCAGCGTGCCGCGCAGCTGGTAGCCCACCACGGGGTTTTTCGGCGGCGCCGAGCTGAAGGCGATGGCCTGGTCGGTATACACCTCGCCGGTGATGGTTTTCAGGGCCAGCTCGGCCCCCGCCCCCGCCGGCCAGGCCACATCCACAAAGCCGCTCAGCGACTTGGCTTCGATGGGGCCGCTCAGGCCGGCGATGTTGATGTTGGCGCTGTACGTGTTCACGCGCAGGGCCACGTTGGCGGGCAGGCTGATGTCGTAGGTGATGTCGGCGCACACGTGGTAGCCGGCCCGCTTGCTGCGCCCCTCGCGGGTTTTAGCGTCGTAGCCGGCGCCCATGTAGGTGTCGCCGTAGTACACGCCCTGCGTCTCGGAACAGTCGCCGGGCGCGGCGCGGCGCAGCATTTCCTCATCGAAAGCCGACTCCACCCGCAGCTCGTCGCTGCTCGGGGTCACGGTCAGCAGCAGGGCGTCGTTGGCCTTGTTCTGGTTGATGCTGACGCTGGCCTTCAGCGTGAGCTGCCCGGCCGCCCCCGCCCGAATGCGGATGGTGCTGCCCTGTTTCAGGTTGAGGAACACCCGCTGGCCGGCAGCCACCGGGGCGGTTTTTTCAATGATTTTTTGCGCCCGGGCCGCCGTGGTCGCCGTGGCCAGCAGGAGCATCAACAAGACAAAGCGAAACATGGCGAATAGCGGTTGAAAGTGAGAGAAGGAGGGTTTAGGCAGCGTTTTGGGCGGGCCGAAAAGGGCAAAGGAGGCCCGGCAAAGCCATTTTTGGCTTTGAAAAGGAAGGGAAACCAAATGGTGGGGCCGGGGGCGGGGCGCTTTTCGACGGTGGGCCGCAGCAAAGGCTGCGGGCTACGGGAGGCGGGTTAGGCCGGGAAGTAAGCTGCGGGGGCGCAGCAAAGGCTGCGGGCTACGTCGGCGGGCCGGACGGGCTACTTGGCTTTGCGGACGTAGATGTCGCCGCTCACGGTTTTGAGCGAGATGCCGTTGCCGCCGCCGTTGATGTTGCCGTCGATGAGCTGGCCGCCCACGTGCTGCATGTTGCCGGGCGTGTTCAGGTTGAGGTCGAAGTCGGTGTAAGCTTCGCCGGAAATGGTGCGCATTTTCAGCGTGGCTTTCGAGCTGGCGGGCAGGGTAATGTCCACGTCGCCGCTCACGCAGGTGATGGAGCTCGGCCCCGGGCGCAGCGCGGCAAACCGCACCGAGATGTTGCCGCTCACCGTGTTGGCCACCACCGGCCCGGCCACGTTGGTGAGCTTGATGTCGCCGCTGGTCATGGTGATTTCGAGGTCGCCGCTCACGTCGCGCACGCTCAGGTCGCCGCTGCCACCCCAGCCGGCCTGCTTGTACTGCACCGAAGTCCCGCGCGGCACCCGAATCACGTAATTGGCCTCGCGGCGCGACGCTCGCGCAATGCGCACCACGTTGCCGTCCTGCGTCACGGCCAGGCCGATGTGGGTGTTGTCCACCGCCGTGTTGTAGATGGGGTGCAGGCCCTCGGCGCGCTTGGGCGGCTCTTCGTAGCCGTCGCCGCGGATGATGAGGTCGTCGCCGTCGATGCCTTCGACCACCACGTCGCTGCCCTTCATATCGACCACAATCTTGGGCGATTTACCGGTGAGGCGGGTTTTGAATTCCTGGGCGCGGCCCGGGGCGGCTAGCAACAGCCCCGCAAACGTCAATAACAGAAGCTTATTCATGAGTTGGATGATGTTGCAAGTGAAGTCCCGTCGTCGCGCCGCGAGCCGGCATCGCTGGCGCGGAATTGGGGAGAGAAAATGGAATGAGAGAGATTATTAGCGCGTCATGCTGAGCGTAGTCGAAGCATCTCTACCGCTTCGTTGCAGCGATTTTGAATTAGTCACGCGGTAGAGATGCTTCGGCTGCGCTCAGCATGACGTTCTATTTTCAGCAATAAGTTAAATCAGCTTGCCAACCCCAGCCTCGGCCTGCGCCCGCACCACGGGCAGCGCGTCGGGGCGCTTGGCCAGGCGCTGGAGCTGGGGCACGGCGCGGTGCAGCCGCATGGTCACCAGCATGTCGATGAGCGTGATTTGCACGTTCGGGTCGGTTTGAATGGAGAGGGAGTGCACGAGGGCTTCTCCCACCCGGGCGTCGGCCCGCAGGCGGTAGAGGGCGTCGCAGGCAGCCAGGCGCACGTTGGGGCTGGGGTCGAAATTGAGGGTGTTGATGAGCACCTGCACCGTCTGGTCGCCGGGCTCAGTTTCCTTGCCCGAGCGGTTCACCAGCTGAATGCGGTTGCTGGCCGACACTGCGTGCCCGCTGTCGCCGTTAAGGGCGGCAGCCAGCGCATCCGGGGCCGGCTGGCCCGTAACAGGCGTGGCAGTAGTCGCCACGCGGCTGCCGGTTTGCCCGCCCCAGGGCAACTGCCGGCCCAGGAATACGCCGGCCGCCAGCAGCACGATGCTGGCCGCTATCCGCAGCCAGGTAGCCGAAGCCGCCGCCGGCCACATCGAAACCACTTTGGCGGCGGGTGCTTCAACTACTACGGGCAGCGCGGCGGCCACCGGCGCGGCGGCGGCAGGGGCCAATTGCTGCTTCTGCTGCTCCAGCATGGCCATAAAATTGGCGCGCAGAGCCGTACCAGGTACTTCGGGCAGGGCCGCGTCGAGGTCGGCCGTCAGGACGCGCAGCTGGTGCAATTGCTGCTGGCAGGCCGGGCAGCCGGGCAGGTGCTCGGCCACGCGCGCGGCCTCGGCGGTGGGCAGGCTGCTGTCGGCGTAAGCCGGCAGCAAGGCCTCCAACTCGGAGCAGGCAGTGAATTCGGGCGTTTTCATGGGCTTAATTGTCGAAATAAATTTTGCGCAGGGCCTGCAACGCGCGGTGGGCTTTCACGCGGGCAGCCTCGGCGGTGCAGTTCAGCAGCTGGCCGATTTCGTCGTAGGCGAAGCCCTGGAAGCGGTGCAACACCAGAATCTCGCGCTGCGGGGCCGGCAACAGGGCCAGGGCCTCGTGCAGGTCGTCGTGGTGGCTGCTCGCGCGCATCTGCCCAAAGGCGGCGGTGCGCAGGCCACCGGTGCGTTCCACTTCGTCGAGGTCGTCGGTGCGCTGCTTTTGCTGGCGCTGCCAATGGTCGGCGTGCACGTTGCGGGCCAGTTGGTACACCCAGGCCCGAAAAGGCTGGCTCGGCTGGTAGCTGCTGCGGTATTTGAGAATGCGCTCGAACACGGTCTGGGTGAGGTCCTGGCCGGTTTCGCGGTCGTTGGTGAGACGGGTGAGGTAGTTGAACAGGGGGCCGTGGTAGCGCTCGAACAGCGGCACTAGCTGGTCGAGGTCGTCGGCTCGTACGGCCGTCATCAGCGTTTCGTCGCTCAGGGCTTCCACAGAAAGGAGGTCGGAGTAAGGGTTGGAATGCAGGGAGTACCGGGAGCAGTCCGGTTCGTTACAGCGGGGGCGAAAATATTTTCGCAAGGTGGGGAGAAAGCGCGGGCTGCCGGGCCACACGTCAACCTCACCCCCTGCCCCCTGCCGGGCACGGCCCCTCTCCAAAAAAGAGGGGGAACCAGAAATGCTTCGGACGTAAAACTGATGAACAGAAAGAGCCCAGCGCAATGCGCCGGGCTCTTTCTGTTTTAATCGACTAGGCCGAACCGGTGTCCCCTTTTTTTTGGAGAGGGGCCGTGCCCGGCAGGAGGTCATGCCCCAAAGGGGTCCCGTGAGGTGAACCGCCAGAGCTATTTTGCCTTCCTCAAATAGATATTTCCGTTCATGGTTTTCATCATCACTTCGGCCCCGCCGCCGTTGATTTTGCCGTAGGTCCAGTCGTCGGTGCTGAGGCGGGAGAGGCCATTCTGGCTGCTGCGGGTTACTTTGGCGGGGGCGCTGTCGAGGGCTACGTCGAAGTCGCTGTACACCTCGCCGCGTTCCGACTTCATTTTCAGCGCCGCTTTCACACTGGCCGGGAAGGTCACGTCGACCTTGCCGTTGAGGTTGGAAAAGGCCATGGGCGTGCCGGTGGTCACACTTTTGAAGGTAGCCGTGAGGTTGCCGTTCACGGTGGTGACCACGGCCGAGCCCGACACGTCGGTGAGCAGAATCGGGCCGTTCACGTTGGAGACTTCCAGCTCGCCGCTCACGTTTTCGACCGTGATGTCGCCGTTGTTCACCGTGCTGATGCGGAGCGAGAAGTTCTGCGGCACCCGGATGGTCAAATCCACGGGGCGCTGGTAGGAATCAGTGGAAATTTCGACGTGGTTGTTCTTCTCCTCGGCCGTCAGGTTCAGGCCGCGCACCGACGACAGGCGCTTCATGCCGGGGGGCGTGCTAGCCTCGTGGCGCGCACTGGCTTTGGCGGGGCGGGTGGCGGCATCAATCACCACCTCCTTGCCGCCGTAGCCGCTCACATGGATGGAGCCGTTCACCAGCCCTACTTCCAGCACGCCGGGCTTGCCGGGGTTGGTGAGGGCCACGCTCAAGGTTTCTTTCGATTCTTTGGGGGCGGCATCCTGCGCCCGGCCCGGCAGCGTTCCGGCCAGGCACAGCAGTGCCAGGGCCGTACGGCGCAGCAGTGGGGTTAACATGAGGGAATGATTCATCGGAAATGGATTTGAATTACAGAAATAAGCGCACGTCATGCCGAGCGCAGCCGAGGCATCTCGCGTGTGGCAGTAATCAAAATCAGCCTCACGATTGAATTAGTAGTGGCACGCGAGATGCCTCGGCTACGCTCGGCATGACGTGCTGTGATTACAATTTGCTGACGGTCACGTCGCCGTTCAGCGTTTCGAAGCGGAAATCGGGGCCGCCTTTGCCAATGCGCACGGCCATGTCCTTGCTGAGGTGGTACACGGTGCCGCCGCCCTGGTTTTCGCGGTTTTTGGTTACCTGCGCGGGCAGCACCTCGGCATCCGAAAAGTCGGTGTAGAACTCGCCGTGCATGCTTTTGAAGTGCAGGTCGGCCCCCAGCCCGGCCGGGTACCGCACCCGGATTTTGCCATTGATGGTGTGGTAGGACGACGCGCTGGGCGGGTTGGCGGCGTAGGTGGCGTCCACGTTACCGTTCACGGTGTTGGCTTTGGTGGTGCCGCGCACGTTCTTCAGCGTGATGCTGCCGTTCACGTTGCCCACGTTCAGCGGGCCGGCCACATCCTGGACCAGCACGTCGCCGTTGTTGATGGTTTTCACGCGCAGGTTCATCTGGTAGGGCACCCGCACCACAAAGTCGAGGGTGTAGCGGTAGTCGATGTCGCGGTCGTTCCAGCGGTTGTGGTTGTCGTGGGGGCGTGCGTCGATGGGGCCGGCCTCGTACACCAGCACCGTATCGCCGTGCTGCGCAAAGCCCACTTGCACCTCTCGCTGGCCCTGCGCCAGGGTGGCCGCGTCATCGGCCCGCACGGTTTTCACTACTTCTACCGTCACGGTGCGGCCGGCGTAGCCCTGCACCGTCACCGAGCCGAACACATTGTACAGGGCGAGGGTGCTGCGCCCGGCCTCGGCCGTGAGGGTAAGCTCCTTATTGATTTTTTCGGTCGCTTCCTTGCTCTGGGCGCGGCAGGCGGCGCTACACAGCACGAACAGCAACAGGCTCAGGATGGGGCGAAGTGAAAGTTTGGTCATGGCGAAGAGGGGCTGAGGGCACGGCGGGCCGGCCGGTGGAAATGGTTTGAATGGTCTGTTCGATTTTGCTTTTCACCGACTCATCGAGGCCGGGCTGCCGCAGCAGTTGGCGCAGCGGGGCTACTGAGCGGCGCTCCTGCAATTGCGCCATCACGTCGGCCAGGGCGGCTTGCACCAGCGGCGAATCCTGCCGGGGCAGCGCCTGCACCAAGCCCAGGCGCACGGCGGGGTCGGCGGCCAGTGGGGCCAAGGCCTCCAGGGTGGCCAGCCGCACGTTCACGTTGGGGTCGTTGTCGAGGGTGCTCAGCAGGGCCGTTACTACTTTGCTGGTGGGGTCGTTCAATTCCCGGGAGTAGCTCACGGCCCGCAGCCGCTCGGTAGCCGAGGGGTTCTGAATCAGCGAAAGCAGCATCATCTGCCGCATCTGGCTCACCTGGGTGGTCAGGGCTGCTAGCTCAGCCGGCTGGGTTGTATCGGCGCGGGGCCGGCTGCGCAGCCAATAGCCTCCCAGCAGGCCCACGCCCAGCAAGCATAGGCTGTACGCGGCCCGCAGCAGGGGGCGCGGCACGTCGAGGTTGAGCCACCACTGCCACAGGCCGCGCAGTGAGTAGTCGGGCGTGGCCTTCAGCTCTTCGCGGAAGGTGTTGAGCATGGCGTAGAACTCGGGCCGCAGGCCGGGGCCAGGCTCGGGGGTGCGCACTTGCCCCAAGGTCTGCCACACGCGCTCGGTAGTAGCCAGCTCTTCGCGGCAGGCGGCGCAATCGGCCAGGTGGGCCACCACGGCGGCCTGCTCCGGGGCGGGCAGTTGCTCACTCAGGTAGTCGACCAACTGGTCTTTCACGTGTTCACAGGTCATAGCGGAGGTTATTTTTCGATGCGATGGTAAGCCGATTTCAGCTCGTTTATGGCGCGGTGCACGCGCACCTTCACGGCCCCTTCGGTGGTGCCCAGCACCTGGGCAATTTCGCCGTACTTCATTTCCTGAAACCGGCTCAACACCAGCACCTCGCGGTGCTCGGGACTGAGGCGGGCCAGGGCCTGATGCAGCACGGCCACTTCCTGGGCGTGCTCCAGGCCGGCGTCGGCGGTGGGGCCGCCGCCGAGGTGCTCGGCCAAGTCGGCCACATCGGCGTGGTGGCGGGCGTGGCGGTTTTGCCTGATGTGTTCGGCCAGCACGTTGCGGGCCAGGTGATACATCCAGGTGCGAAACTCGCCCTCACCGGTGTAGGTGTGGCGGTACTTCAGCATGCGGTAGAATACGTTCTGCACGAGGTCCTCGCTGGTATCGGCGCAGCCCAGCATGTGGTACAGGAAGCCGAACAGTGCCCGGTGGTGACGCTCGAAGAGCAGGCCCAGGCGGTCCACGTCGCCGGCCTTCACCCGCAGCATTAAGGCTTTATCCGATAGCGCGTCCAACCTGTGTCGAGAAATTTAGGGTATCTGAAGGTGGACACTGCGGCCAGCTGGGAAGGTTACCGCAAGGAGGAATGTTTTATGCAACGGCCAGCTGCTGAGCCCGTCGCCGCCGACCAATGCCGGGCCTGAAGTACGTTCCAATCATAATCAAATAACTGATATTAAGGCTCTTGTTTTTCAAAATGCCGCATTTTATCGCAACCCCATACCCATTCCGCTGCGTACACAACCCGCCTGAGTATTCTGGCCCGATTTGCTTTTCACACTTTACTTTTCCATCTCATGAAAACTTTCAAAACCTCCCTCGCCTTTCTGCTCGCCGTTGGCTTGAGCACTAATGCTTTTGCCCAGACCACCCCGGCCAACACTGGCGGTACCATGCAGACCCCAACCGGTACTACTACCGGTGCCGGCACCATGCAGACCACGCCCGGCACCACCACCGGCACCGGCACTATGCAGACCACGCCCGGCACTACCAACGGCACCGGCACCATGCGCAACACCGATGGCACTATGCGTACCACCAACGGCACCATGCACGATGGCTCGATGGACGCAAGCGGCACCATGCGCACCGGAACCACCGGCCGCACGAAAGCCAAAGGCAACATGACCAATGGCAAAGGCAAGACGAAGGCCAAGTCGACCATGTAACCACCTGCCAGTCAACTACGAATATAGCAAGAGGCCGGCTGTTTCGCCCGAAACGGCCGGCCTCTTGCTGATTATATGCTCCTCACCTGCTCGCCCCATGAAATACTCCCTGCTCCTCGCCGGCCTGCTACTGGCCGCTACCGCCCAGGCCCAGACCGTGCCCTTCGACCCTTCGGCCCCTGTGCACGGCGGCAGCCAGGGCCAGACCACCGTGCCGCCCGTCAATCCCGCCCTCAACCAGAGCACCATCCAGGGCCCGCCCGACATGCAGCGCACGCCCACCAGCAACGACGCCCAGCCCACCCGCCAGGCCGATGACCGCGGCTTCTCCCCTGCCGCCACCCCCGAAACTTCTCCCAACGCCGTGCCCGACGTGCGCGAGCAGCCCATTATCCGCGACCGTCGGCCCCGCCAGTCCACCGACATCGTACCCAGCCGCTCACGCCGAAGCAATAGCAGCAACGTGCGGCCGCCCAATTAATTCGCTCGCCTTTTCTCAACCACAAAGAAGGCCTACCGCGCAAGTGAGAGGCCTTTTTTTGTGGTTTTATAACGCTCTACTTTTTCGACCTTTCGGCGTGCGCCAGTAGGTCGCCACCGTGGCGGCGCAGCAGGTCGGCTAGCTCCACGAGGGGCTTTTTCAGGTCGGCCGCAGCCTGGGCGCTGGCCTGGCTGGTCTGGTCACCGAGCATAGTGAGCGAAGTGCCGATGGCGCGCGCGCTCAGCACCCCACTGGTAAGCAGGGACTGCAGGTTGCCAATTTCGCGGGCGATGTCCTGCAGGCCAGGTTGGCCGCTTTGCAGAAACTGCTGCTGCCAGGTTTCGGTATTGTCCATGGCCGAACCCAGGGGCAGGCTGGTGAGGCCATTTTTCAGGGCGCTGACGGTGGCAAGGAGGTGGTCGGAAGGCATGAGCTGGATGGGTTGGTTAGTTGAGGTGCTGATGTGCTGATTCTTTAATGTGCTGATGGGCGGCTTGATTTGGCCGCGGCATTGTCTCCGCTGCAGCCCTTGCAGCGGATTCAGGTGCGGGCGGGGGCTTTGGCGCGGGGGCTGTTGGCGGCCGCGCCAGGCGCCGGCGGCAGGCGCGGCGGCCCGGGCTGCGCGGGTGCGGTGGGGCTCAGGCCGCGCGCACGCAGCATGGCTACGGCCCGCAACGCCGAAATTTCCTTGTTCTTGATTTCGAGCATGAGGTCGAAGTCGAGGCCGTGAAGCTGGTCGAGGAAGCGGCCGAACAGGTCTTCCACGAGGTCATCGGTGTGCTTGCCTTTTCGCTCGCCCAGGGCCTGCGAGCTGTAGTCCATCATCGGCACGCCGTCGGTGGTGGGGTGCCAGGTGGCGGCGGCCAGACGCAGGGCCTCGGCCATGGGCTCGCCATGATTCAGGCACTCGTGATGGAAGTTGTCGAACAGAATGGGGACGCCCGTAACCTCGTGCAGCGCCAGGCAGTCGCGCAGCGAGAACAGCCGGTCGTCGTTTTCGACCACCAGCCGGGTGCGCACGGCGGCGGGCAGCGTGGCGTACACCTCCGCAAAGCGGCGCAGGGCCAGCTCCCGGTCGCCATACAACCCGCCCACGTGAATCTGGAGCTTGGCCGTGCTGTCCAGGCCCATCAAATCCAGCATCGACCCTTGGTACACCAACTCCTCGATGCTGCGCCGCACAATAGCCGGGCTGGGCGAGTTCAGCACCACAAACTGGTCGGGGTGGAAGCTCACCCGCAGGTTATTCGCCTTGATGTAGTCGCCCAGCGCCCGGAAATCGGCCGCGAAATGCGTCTGCCACGGAAACACGTTCACCGGATGCGAGCCGAAGGGCACGACGCTGGAGCCGATGCGGAAAAACAGCAGCCCTTGGGCTACGTTCCACTCCAGCATCCGGCCGAGGCAGGCCAGGTTGGCCGCTACGGCCGCCACCACTCGCTCCTCAGAATAAGACGCCAGCCGGAAGGTGTTGCCGGCGCTGCAATCCATCGAACCATTGACGCAGGGATAGCCAATTTTCATACTCCCGGCTTACGGCCCAAGACTGCGACAGGTTGGTTGGATGACGGCCTTTTGTGGGTACTCAGCCTCACGGCTCGTAGCCCCGGTTATCCCGGAACGCCTTGTTGTACTGGGCGCGGGCTTTGCGGGCTTTCTCCGCCTGTTGCTCGGCTTCGATTGCCTCCATTTTGCGGCGCTGTTTGCCCTCACGCGAAAACTGGTCGTAGAGCAGGCTCACCGGGCTGGCAATGGTGGGCACCGGCTTTTTGGGTGCGGTCGAGTCGACGGCAAATAGCGGCTTGGGCTTAGGCGGACGCTTGGCCCCGCTCGCCACCGGCACGGCCGGCCGCTTGATGTTGCGTAGCGCCCGGTTGATGATGGCGCGGTCGGGCCGGTCGCTCACCACCTGCACCTCGCCCAGGCGCACGCTGTCGCGCGCCAGCTGAATGCGCACCACCAGCTGCGAGAGCCCCATGCCGCCCAGCGCCATGCGCTGCGCCTTGTAGCCCAACGCCCGAAACAAAACGGTATCGGTGGGCGCGGCATCAATGCTGAAATCGCCGCTTGGGCTGGTTATCACGCCCTGGCGGGTGCGCTGCACCAGCACCGTGGCCCCCGGAATGGGCGCCCGCGAACCGGCCTCGCTCACGCTACCGCTCACGCGCACCTTGCCCGGGCTTTGGGCACGGGCCACCCCAGCCAGCAGCCACAGTCCAGCCAAAAGCCACAGCCCCCAGCTTTTCCCGGCCCAACTGGCCCATTCACAACGCTTTCGTTCAGCAACCATTAACAAATCATTCGCAACGCTCCCACAAAGTAGCAACCCCGGGAGCCAAAAAAAGCCCGCGCTGGTTGCAGCGCGGGCTTTTTAAAGATGATTCGGCCGATTGCATCGACCAAATCGTTAGTTTTTCACTTTGGTGCCGTCGGCATCCTTGGTTTTCATCTTGCCGTTTTCCTTCATCTTCATTTTGCTGCCATCTTCGGCTTTCACTTTCATCTTGCTGGCCGACATGCCGCCGCCGCTCACGCCGCCGCCGCCGTTGTCGCCACTCATGTTGTTGTCGGTCGACGACATGTTCGACGACGACATCGCGCCGGTCGTATCAACCGAGCTCATGTTGCTGTCCATGGGAGTGTTGTCGTCGGCGTAGTACGTGGTGCGGCTGCTCTCGTAGGCCTGGTACTGAGTGGGGTCGGTGAAGACGGTCTTGAACTCGGTATCGGTGCCCATATTCGACTCGCGCATGGCGGTGGCCATGCCGGTAGTGTCGGTGCCGTACTTGGTGCGCATTTCGTTCATGCGCTTGTAGCGGTTCACGTACACCGTCCGGATTTTGGTTTTGGTGGCCTCGTCCGTAATTTTCATGCTGACGGCCATCTTGTCGGCTACGCGCTGGGCACGGGCCTCAATCTCGGCATCCGTCATCGGGGCGCTGGTGGTGGTCGTGGTCGTGGTGGTCGTGGTACCGCCGTCGGCGGGGGCCGTCGTTACCTCGGTGGTTTTTTCCTGCGAGCAGGAAGCCAGCGACAGGGCAGCAGCGCCCGCGAGAATCAACAGGGAATTTTTCATGACTTGTGAAGGGGGTGAGAAGAATAGCAAACCGGAAATGGTTTTGGGGGCGCTTTACGGTAATATTGTCGACGATGTTGCTGCCCACCATATTTACGCCACGCAATACTTAAGCCCGCCGCAATTCGAATACGGTAATCTCGGGCAGGAAACCTACCCGGCCCGGGTAGCCCAGGAAACCCAGCCCCACGTTCACGTACAGCTTCTGGCGGCCTTTTTCGTAGAGGCCAGCCCACTGCTTGTACACGTACTGCACGGGGCTCCATTTCATAAAGGGCAGGTTCACGCCGAACTGCATGCCGTGGGTGTGCCCGCTCAGGGTCAGGTCGATGTCGGGGTAATGCTGCACCTCCGCCTCCCAGTGCGAGGGGTCGTGCGAGAGCAGGATTTTGAACGGCGCGTCGCCGCTGGCGGCGTGGGCGCGGGGCAGGTTGCCGTGCTTGGGGAAGTTGGCGTGGCTGCTCCAGTTCTGCACGCCGAGTATCGCAATTTTGTCGCCCCCGCGCTCAAGGGTGTGGCTGGTGTCGTTGAGCAGCGTCCAGCCCATCCGGGCGTGGTTGTGCATCAGGCGCTCCAGGTTGGCGCGCTTAGCCGCCGGGCTTTCCCACTGCACGTAGTCGCCGTAGTCGTGGTTGCCGAGGCTAGAGAAAATGGGCAGCGCCGACTGGATGCCGCGCAGGGCCGGAATGTGCGGCTCGACTTCGGTGGCGCGGTTGTTCACCAGGTCGCCGGTCATCAGAATCAGGTCGGCACCCTGCTGGTTTATCAGGGCCACGGCCCGCTCCAGCGGCTCGGTCGAGTTGAAGCTGCCGGTGTGCAGGTCCGAAATCTGCAGCACCTTGAAGCCATCGAAGGCCGGCGGCAGGTTGGGAAATTTGAGTTGCACCCGGCGCACGGTGTAGTCGGTGCCGCCCTTCAGCATGCCCCACAGCAGGCCCACCACCGGCACCGCCCCAATGCCCAGCGCCAGCTTCGCCAGAAACTCGCTGCGCGGAATGCCCGGCGCAGCGGTGCCGGCCGGCCGGCCGACGGCCCCCGCCGCCCAGCGGGCGAGGCGCGTCAGGTCTTCGAGCAGCAGCGGCAGCAGCATGAATATTTTTCCGGCCAGCAGCAGCAGCGGCAGGCTCATGAGGTAGCTTTTGAGCACGGTATTGCCCATTTGCCGG
>JANXMN010000248.1 GCA_025354605.1 Hymenobacter sp.
TGATGAGCATGGACCAGTGGCACGTCTTCTTCCCCAACTCCGAAGACCTGCGCCGCGCCAAGAAAACCCACCTCGAAAGCGTGCTCGAAACCTTCCCCTGGGTGGCCACCATCGACAAGTTTCAGCACTGGATTTACGAGAACCCGCAGCACACCAACGAAGCCCGTCACCAGCGTTGGGTCGAGATTTTCGATGAGTTTAACCAGCGCACCGTGGACTGGCGCGGGCTCGAAGAATTCAAGCCTTACCTCTGGCAGAAGCAGTTGCACCTCTATGAAGTGCCGTTTTACTACATCGAGTACGCTATGGCGCAGCTCGGGGCCATTGCCGTGTGGCGCAACTTCCGCCTAAACCCCACCGAAGCCCTGGCCGGCTACAAGCGCGCCCTGGCTTTGGGCTATACCGCGCCCATCGGCCAGATTTACGCCGCCGCCGGCATCCGCTTCGATTTCAGCACCGAGTACTTGCGCACCCTGGCCGACTTCGTGCGCACCGAGATGGAGGCGCTGTAAAGCGCAGGGGTATTTGAAAGCAGAAAGACGACCCGCGTGAGCAGGTCGCCTTTGTTGTTGTCGGGACTAGCCGGCTTATGAATTGCCGCCCGGAGGAGGGGTATTGGAGCTGCCGCACTTGCCCTTGCCGTGCGGGCGCGGGTCGTGGTCTTTGCGCTCGCACGAAGCCAGGGCGAGGCTGGTGAGCAGCAGCGCCGGCAGCAGCCAGCGGAAACGGGTAAGGGTGCGCATAGGGCGGAGCGTTAGATTGGGTGAATACCGATAACCAGCAGCTTGAGGGACTGCGATTTAAAGGTACGGGCCAACTGCCTCAAATTGTCCTCCACGCGGCAATTTTCTTTTGCCGCTGCCCGCGTCGCTACTTTGCCCCGATGGTGAACAGCGGCATCGGTTTTAGCCCGGTGTATTTGCCGCCCAGCGACTCCAGCTCGGCCTGGTGCAGGCTCAGGTAGTTGTTGTAGCGCTTGGCGGCATCATCATAAATCACCCGGAAGCCAACCACCCCGGCATCAAGCTGTTGAATTCCCTCGACAAAGTTGCGGGCGTTTTCGGTGGAGGCGGCCCCGTTAGGCGCGGCCACCGGGTACAGCGCGTTCAGGAGCGAGTCCTGGGCGCTGTCGTACTGGTCAATCAGGGCCGAGCTGGCCATAGTTTTCTGGTCGTAGCGCCGGGCTTTAAGGCGGGCATTAGCAGCTTCCAGGGCTTTGAGCTGGGGTTCGGGGCGGCCGGGCTGGCCGTGCAGCTCGCGCAGCAGCAGGCGCGTGAGGGCCAGCTTCTGGTCGTCGCTTTCCACCATGTTGCGCCACTTCACCTCCACCGAGTCGCGCAGAATGTCGAGCTGCACCTTCGCGGCGGCGGCCGAGGCGGGGTTGATGGCAACGGTTTTGGCATTGTCGCGCTTGCAGGCAGCGGCCAGGCCCAGCAGCAGCACGAGGCCCAGGGCGGCCGTTTTCAGCGGGAGAGAAAGGGGAGAAGCAGGCATAAGCGGCGAAAGAGTTGAAAGCGTGGCCGACAAAGCTACACCGGCTTGAACTGCTCGAACAACTGGCGGCAGTCGTGGCAATAGTGCACGGCCCGGCACAGCGTAGCCCCAAACGGCGTGCGCAGCTCGGTATTGTTCCCGTGGCAGTTGGGGCACTCGGCGTACTCCAGAAAATCGAGGTCGAACACCACGTTGCCCAGCACCGGCGGCGGCGAAAGCTTGTGCTGCCGCAGCGCCGCCCGCCCAGCCTCCGAAATCATGTCCGACGTCCACGCTTCGCGCAGGCTGATATCGACGGCTACCTGCGCGATGCCGTGTTCGCGCAGGGTGCGCTCCACATCGCGCTTCATGTAGTCCATGGCCGGGCAGCCGGCGAAGGTGGGGGTGAGGTGCACGGCCACCGCGCCGGTAGCTTCGTCGATGTCCACCCCGCGCACCACGCCCAAATCCACCAGCGAAATTGTGGGAATTTCTGGGTCTTTCACGGCCTGCAGCCAGTCGAGGACTTGGTGCTTGGTTATTAGTGCCTGGTGCATGGCTTGTTGTTGAGAACAGATAATTTGCTGGCGGTTAATGGTCTTCGCGACTTCTTTTTGGAAAGTAATCAGTAACCCGCTGCTAACTGACCAAATTGCCAAGCACCAAAGGCTACCAGTCCGCCGTCGGGTCCAGCCGGAAAACCTCGGCCATCTCTTCCAGCAGGGGCTGTAGATGTTCGGTGTGCTGTCCGTGACGGCCGCCCATTACCCGCGCCGCCGTGGCAACGTCCGGGAGCGTCAGCGCCGTTTGGCCCAGTACTTTCGAAATGCTTTCCAGCCAGCGGCTCTGCAATTCATCTTCGCCGATAAACAGGCCCGAGCTCATGATGTCGGCTTCGGCATCCGTCTTCTCGAAGATGCCCAACGCGTAGGGTAGAGTGAAATTCAACGCCGCCTGCATGCGTTCAATGGCTTCATCGGTGGCCGTGCCGAGGCGCTTTATCCAGGTGTTAGCGTGCAAGGCGTGGTATTTTAGCTCGCCGCGCAGCTTGCGCGCCACCTGGCCTAGCGGCTCGTAGCTGCTGCCAGCCAGCGCCTCAAAGCGCAGCAGCTCGGCGTGGTCGAACAGGAAGTGGCGGGTCAGGCTGAAATCGTACTCGCCGATGGGCAGCTCTACCAGCTGGCAGCAGTGGAACTGCGGCGCGTTGCGGGTGAAGGCCACCGTATCCGGCTCGGCTTCACCCAGCTCGTGTAGCAGCCCATAGAGCTGCAACGAATGTCCCAGCTTGTCCTGGGCCATGCTCGAAAAGGCAATGTCCTCTTCCAGAATTGGCCCCAGGCCATTCCATTCCGAGTTGCGGTGGCCGAGAATCAGCTGGTCGTCGGCCAGGCGGTACAGCAGGTCGAGTTTGGGGTCCATAAACTAGGCTTGCGGGTTTTCCGCTTTAAATTTCTCGATGCGGTCCTGCACCTTATAGGCCATGGCCTCACGGTATTTCTTCTCCGTGGTGGTTGCCCAGATGTCGCGGTCGTCATCGTCGGAGCGCAGCATGTCGGCCGCGCGCACGGCCCACACGTTTGCTACCGGGCGTTGCTCGCCAAACACGGCCTTGGCCGCCTGCAACGCCTCGGCCGGCGAAGCGGCGCGCACCTTGCCCACATGCTGGTGAGCTTTGCCCCGCTTCTTCAGGTGGAAGATGTCGTAGTCTTCCTCGCCGGCCGCATAGGCTGCTTCTTCGGCCACCGATGCATCCACCGGCGCGGCGGCGTTCGAGCGGGCCAGCAGCGGCAGCGTATCGTAGGCCGACTCGGTGTCGCCCACGTACTCCGTTACCGCAATGGCCGACGTCGGTACCACCCACATGCCGGTGCAGGCAAAGCGGCGGCTAAATTGTTCCTTGGCAAACAGAAAGGCCAAATCGGGCTCAGGAGCATGTACCGGCCCCACGTACACGTAAGCGGCACCTTCTTTCTTCTGGTGGAATACTTCGTAGGTTTCGAACTGGTCGAGGGCCGATTTCGCGGCCGCCGCGACGGGTGCATCGGGCAGGCCGAGCCGGTTCATGCGCGGGTCGAGGGAGTGTATCATTTTCAATTATGAATGATAAATTATGAATTAAAAATTAGGTGAAATAAATAGCGCCAAACTATTGTGGTCGCGCATTCATAATTCCTGATTTTCAATTCATAATTCAACCTACGCCAGCGGGCGCACGTACTGGCGCTCGGTTTTGCTGGCGCTCAGGGCGCGGCGCACCCAGGCCCCGTTTTCTTCGGCGGCGCGGCGCACGGCCAGGCGCTCGGCGTTGCAGGGGCCGTCGCCATTAATCACGCGCTTGAAATCTTCCCAGTCGGGCTCGGTGAATTCCCACTGGCCGGTTGCCTCGTTCTTGCGCAAGTTGGCGTCGGGCAGGGTCAGGCCGATTTCCCAGATTTTGGGCACGTACATGTCCAGAAACTGGTTGCGGCACTCGTCGTTGCTGGCCATCTTCACCTTCCAGCGCATCAGTATTTCCGTGTGCACGCTCATTTTGTCGCTCGGGCCAAAGAAGGTCATGATGGCGGGCCACCAGCGGCTCAGCGCCGCCTGCATCATCTCGCGCTGAATTTTGGTGCCCGTAGCCAGGTGCACTACGGCATCGTGCCCGTACTTCAGGTGAAATGCTTCCTCGGCGCAAATCCGGTCAAGGGCGCGGCAGTAGGGACCGTAGCTGCCCTTGGCATTGGCCAGCTGGTTCACGATGGCCCCCGCGTCAATCAGCCACGAAATCACGTTCGAGTCGGCCCAGGTGGGGGTAGGGTAGTTGAAGACGTTGGAGTACTTGCTTTTCCCGTTGATAAGGTCAACCAGCATCTGCTCGCGGGTTTTGCCCAGGGTTTCGGCAGCCGAGTACAGCAGTTGCGCGTGGCCCACCTCGTCCTGCACCTTGGCCATCTGGGCCATCTTACGGCGGAAGCCGGGCGCCCGGGTAATCCAGGTGCCCTCGGGCAACGAGCCGATGATTTCGGAGTGCGCGTGCTGCTCAATCATGCGCGTGAGCTGCTTGCGGTAGAGCTGCGGCATCCAGTCGCCGGGCTCAATCTTTTCGCCCCGGGCAATGCGGGCCTCAAACTCGGCCAGCAAAATGGGGTCTTCGTTTTCCAGGCCGGTGGCGGCGGTGCTGGGCAGGTCGTGGGTGCTGGCGGAACCGTACATTTTTAAGGAAGAGTGAAGAATGAGGAATGAGGAATGAGGAATTAAAACGTTGGAACGGGTGATAGCAGGGGACAAAAAGAAGAGAAATTCTTTATTCCTCACTGACTATTCCTTATTCCATTCAGCAGCTGCTCGGCCAGGCGGTGGGCAATATCCTCGGGGGCAAGCTTGCCATCGGGGCGGTACCAGCTAGGCAGCCAGTTCAGGCTGGCCAACAGGGTGAGGGCGGCAAAAGCGGCATCGGGCGTGTGTAGCTCGCCGGTGGCCGTGCCGCGCGTAATGAGGGTACGAAAACCAGCCTCGTATCGGTCACGCAACGCTAGAAATTCGGTGCGGGCCGGCTCACTCAAATGCCGCCACTCGTGCAGGAAAACGGCGGAAGCGGCGCTGTCCTGCGTCAGCACCCGCACGTGGGCCTCAATGGCCTGCCGCAGCTGGGTGGCTAGCGGGGCTTGGGCATTGGCCGTGGCTTCAGCAAACGCCGAAAAAAACGCCTCCGCCAGTCCGAAGCACACCCGGTGCAGGATTTCCTCCTTCGACTTGATGTGCGAGTAGAGGCTGCCGGCCTCCAAGCCCAGCTTGGTGGCCAGCTCGCGCATGCTGGTGGCCGCAAAGCCACGCGCCCGGAAAAGCGCCGTGGCCGTGTGGTCAATCTGCGCTTTGCGCGAGCGGACTGGAGCGGGAATTTCAGGAGTCATAACAGGGCCGTAAAGGTAGCCGTGCTAACGCTCGTTAGCAAGAAAATATTTTCGTCAAACAACAAGGATTTCACGGTCCTACCAAAAGATTGATGGAAACGTATAGCACAGGTGGCTGCCCCAGACCGTCAGCAGGTGGCTAACAGTCTGCGCCGTTCGTGTATCTTTGTTAACGCATCGACTTTTTTCCTCCCAACATTTATGAAAAAGCATTACTTACTGCTCTCGGCTGCTATGTTGCTGACGGAAGCTGCTCATGCCCAGGGTACCGAGTTGTTTTTCTCCGAGTACGCCGAAGGAGCGCATCAGTCCGGCGTAAATTACGGCGGCGCAACTAATTCGACCGGAAGCGAGCGGGCCATCGAAATCTATAACCCCACTACCAGCACGGTCAACCTGAACCCGTATTCGGTGCGTCGCTACTCCAATGGCAGTACTAGCGTAACCGAAGAAGAACGCCTGCTGCGCAGCAATGCCACGCAGCAGCCGGTCGGAAACAACACCCTGACCCCGCGCACCACGTTCGTGCTCGGTAGCGGCGAAGCCACGCTGCCGGTTATCCGGAACGCGGCCAACCAGTTCAGCGTGGGTCACGCGCCCGCTACCGGCCCAACGGTTATCACTGGCGGCGGCACGGTTTACTTCAACGGCGATGATGCAGTGGCGCTGGTGCGCTACCCCACCACTGCCGGTGTAGGGGCCGGGGTTATTGTCGACCTGATAGGCGTCATTGGCGAACAGCCCACTTTGCAGTCCACGCCCTGCGCCCTGGGTGGCAACTGGAGTGGCTTCAATGCGGCCGACGACATTCCGGGCACCCCGCCTACGCACGTGTTCGTGGCTTCAGCCAACCAGACGATTATCCGTCGGCCCTCGATTTCGCGCGGCCTGACCATTACCTCGCCCCAGAACGTGCCCGGCACCTGCCCCCCCACCCGCGTGGCCGGCGGCTACAACATCGCCGACCAATGGTACATGTACTCCACGGCCTTCAACGGACCCGGCGGAGCCTCCAATCCCGGCGGCCAGCTCTACGACCAGCTGGGCAACCACAACGACTACACCGGTCCTTTCGGTACCTACCAGACCACGCTGAGTACCCTGGGTAAGTTTGATTCCAACATCAGCGTGTACCCGAACCCGGCCCACGGCACTGCCACCGTCGAAATCAAGGATGCCAAGGTGGGCAGCGTGGTTGTGCTGAATAACCTGGGCCAGAGCATCAGTGCCGAGGCCAAAGGCCAGGGCCAGGAGAAGCTTATCCTTAACATCTCGGCCCTGAAGCCCGGCCTGTACTTTGTGCAGATTATGAGCGCCGACGGCCTGACCAAAATTTACAAGGAGCTGGTTGTGCAATAAGCATATTGTCGGGCTGCTGATTAAAAAAGCCCGGCACAGGTTAGCGATTGATTCTGAAAAGGAGGGAAGCAATTCCCTCTTTTTTTTATGGCCGTACTTTTAGGCCGGCGTCTTGTTGAGAAAATTTCAGCAACGAGAAACCAGCAACGAGAAACCAGTAACTATTAAGATTATGGCCGACAACCTCACGCCACTCAATGCCATTGGCGAATTTGCCCTCATCCAGCGCCTGCAGGCGGGCCTGACCATGCGCCAGCCCGGCACGGTACTGGGCATCGGCGACGACGCGGCCATCATTCGGCCCACGCCCGGCCAGGAGCTGGTGATGACCACTGACCTGCTGGTGGAGGGCATTCATTTCGACCTCTCGTTTTGCCCGCTACGGCACCTGGGCTACAAGGCCGTGGCTGTGAATGTGTCGGACGTGGCCGCCATGAATGCGCTCCCCACGCAACTCGTGGTGGCGTTGTCGGTGGGGCCGCGCTTCACGGTGGAGGCCGTGGAGGAGCTGTACGCCGGCCTGCGCCTGGCCTGCGAGGCCTACAAGGTGGACCTGGTGGGCGGCGACACTACCGCCAGCGGCGGCGGGCTCACGCTGGGCATTACGGTGCTGGGCGAGGTGCCGGCCGGCCAGGCCGTGCGCCGCAGCGGCGGCCAGCCTACCGACCTGCTCTGCGTGAGCGGCGACTTGGGCGGGGCCTACCTTGGCCTGCAGGTGCTGGAGCGCGAAAAGCAGGCCTTCCTGGCCGACCCGGACACCCAGCCCGAACTAGCCAACTACGAATATGTGGTGCAGCGCCAACTGCGCCCCGAAGCCCGGCTCGACATTGTGCACGAGCTGCGCGAGCGCGGTATCCGGCCTACCAGCATGATTGATATTTCCGACGGGCTGGCTTCGGAGGTGCTGCACCTGTGCGCGGCCAGCGGCACTGGGGCGCGGGTTTTCACCGAGTTTCTGCCCCTGGCTAACCCCACGCTCGAAGCCGCCGCCGAGTTCAACCTCGACCCGTTGACCTGCGCCCTGAATGGCGGCGAGGACTACGAGCTCCTATTCACGGTGCCTGTCACGGACCACGACAAAATCAAGAACCACCCCGATATCACCATCATCGGCCACCTTATCGAAAAGTCCGACGGGGCCAATCTCATTACCAAAGCCGGTCAAGCCGTGCCGCTGCGCGCCCAGGGCTGGACCAGCTTTTAACCCACGTTTGGGAGCCGAAGATAACCTTGTTTAAGCGCTACCGTTAGGGGAGCCTAAACCGGATGGAGCTGGAATGGCACGCTAATTGGGTTCCGCTAGCTAGTCCGACGTTTTTTCTTCAACTTTTCGCTCGATAATCATGAATAAGCTCCCCTATATTTTCGCCGTGCTGGTGCTGCTGAGCACCGTATTTGGTTCGACTAAAGCGCAGGCCCAGTGGAGCCCACAAGCCAAAGGGGCCGTCATCGGCGGCCTGGGTGGCGCGGCGGCCGGTGCCCTCATCAATAAGCGCAACCGGGCCGTGGGTGGCGTGGTAGGCGGCGTGGCCGGCGGGGCTATTGGCTACGGTGTAGGCAAGCACATCGACAACAAGCGCAAGCAGCGGGCCGCCGCGGCTGCCGAGCGCCAGGCCGTAGCGGCCCGCGAAGCTTCCTACCGCCGCGAGTTGGCCCTGGCCCGCAACCGCCAGACCACCACAACAACCCGCACCACCCAAACGGCGCTGGTGCCAGCCAATGGCCTAACGGCCACCAACGCTATGGTGGGCGGCATGCAGCCCGTCATGATGCCCGCCAGCAGCAATGCTTACTTGCCCAATGAGTCGTACGGTGATGCTTCGAAGCCCTACGGCACCTCGGAGTACCGTCGGAAAAGCTGGTAGTCTTAGCTCCGTTACCCTTCGCAACCCCTGGGCGTCCGCGTCCGGGGGTTGATTTTTTTTTGTCATTACCGCAGTGAGCATACGGCTGGCTGCGTTTTCCTCACTAATTACTCGGAAGTATGAAATTCCTCGTTTGTAGCCTGCTAGCGGCAGCCGCGCTCACCACTTCCTGCTCGAAATCGGCTGATGCGCCCAACGTGCAAGCCCTGAACCAGGACTTCATCGGGGCCTGGAACAGCCGCGACTCGGGCAAAATAAATGGCATGCTGGCCGACGATGTGGCTTTTGTGCAGGGCAACGCCCATTGGAAGGGCAAGGATGAAGTGTCGCAGAAATGGGTAAGTGCTACGCTGCCTACCATCAGCAACCTGAAAACCAGCGTGAGTAGCTCCAATACCGATGCCGCCAGCGCCTACGAGGCGGGCACTTTTTCGGTCGATGTGCCGGCTGCCGGCCCCGGCCAGCCGGCCGGCTTCGGTGAAGGCAACTACATTTTCCTCTGGAAGAAAGCTGCCGACAACACCTGGAAGCTGAGCTACGCCCAGTTGGAAGACCTGCCGGTGCAACGCCGCAATTAGGCGCTTGGATAAATAGTGCCGCGGGTATAAAACCAGAACGTCATGCTGAGCTTGCCGAAGCATCTCTACCG
>JANXMN010000330.1 GCA_025354605.1 Hymenobacter sp.
AATTTTTTTAAAAATTCAACCCTACTCCCGCCGCCCGACTTGGCGAAAGGCAGTTGTCGGGTTGCTGCATCCCCGATTGGATTAGGTAGCCGCGCCTTGTATCCGGACCGCAGAATTGCGCTAACAGCGGCAATTCAACCAGCTGCTAATTCACATACGGCGACTCCAACTCCTGGCCCATGCTGGTGAGGGTATCGGTGCCGCGCCGGCCGGTGAGGCGGGTGCTGAGGGCCTGGGCCTCGCGGGTGCTCAGCACGTCGAGCTCGTGCAGCCAGGCTACCCGGCGCAGCTGCGGTTCGATGAAACCCAGCGGGTTCACCTGCCCGTACTCGTCGCGCAGGTAGGCTTTGGTGCGGCGCTCCAGCTCGGTGGCCAGCGCCCGAAACTGCCGGCGCTGCCAGGGCCGCCCAGCCAGCGTGACGACTAGGTGCGCCGTCTGGAGCCGGAACGTGGACCACTGCTGCTCGAAGCGCAGCCAGGTCGCCAGCAGGTTCAGCCCCGTTACCAGTGCCCAGCCGTAGAGGCTGGTGCTGCCGTGGCCGGTGGCCAGCCAGCTACGCAGCGGCTCGTAGCCCAGAAAGGCCAGCAGCACCCCCGTCAGCAGCAGCTGATTCACGGGCAGGCGGCGCTGCTCCACGGCCGTCACGGGCAGGATTTCTTCGTAGGGAACCTCGGTTTCGAGCGTGGCGACGCCCTGGGCGTTGCGCTTGCACACGTAGAGGCTTTCGGCCCGCAGCGCCACCGTGGTGGTGCCCTGAAAAAGCTGTTTTTGGGTGAAAATCATGCAATAAGACTGATAGCCGGTTCCGCTGGCCAGCCAAAAAATAAGTAAAATAGTCAGTGGCAGCTCCCCCGGTTCGGGCCGGCCAGCCAGTAAAGGTCGGCCGCCGTCCAGCCGAAAAATCCTCCACTTTCCCCGTCTCTCCCAGAATTAGGCCGTTGCCGGCTCAGGCAAAGGGGCTGGCCGAGAAGCACAGCACAAAAATAGCTAGCATCAGCCAGCCCAGCAGTTGGCGGCCCGGGCTCAGGCGGCTTTCGTCGGGCGCGGCCGGGTGGTAGATGCCCGTGCCCAGGCCCAGCAGCAGCCCGAACGCCAGCCAGCCCGGGTTGCCCATAATGCCCGGCCACAGTTCCGTGCACGCCAGCTGCGCCCCCCAGATGCCCGCCGCCAGCAGCCAGCCCTGCCAGGGCCGGGGCAGCACCCGCCGGAATATCAGCAGCAGGTAAATGGCGTACACCGGCCCGGTGTAGAGCCAGCTCGTGCCGGTATCGTGCAGCGTGAACAGGCCCAGCCCGGCGTAAAAGATAAAGGCCACGAACAGCAGCGGTACCAGCCGGTTGAACGCCCGCGGCCCGATGAGCCCGTACAGAATGTGGCCGCCGTCGAGCTGGCCCATGGGCAGCAAGTTCAGGGCCGTGAAAAACAGGCTGAGCACCCCGGCCAGCAGCAAGGGGTAATGCAGCAGCTCGTTGGGGTGGGGCAGGCGGGCCGGGTCGGCCAGGGCCGTTTCGAGCAGGCGGTAGAGCAGGGGCCGGGCCAGCGTCAGGCCCTGCGTGCCGGCCGGATACACGTGCCGGGCATAGTCGGCCCCAAACCGGGCGTACTCCGGATGAATGCTGAACAGATAGTCGAGCGGTGGCAAATGCGTGAAGGCGTAGGCCAGCAGCGCCAGCGCCACCACGAAGCCCGCCAGCGGCCCGGCCAGCCCGATGTCGAAAAACTCGCGCCGCGAAAAAATCCGCTCCCGAATCCGGATAACCGCCCCGAAAGTGCCCAGCCCCAGCGGAAACGGAATGAAGTACGGCAGCGAAGTGGCCACCCGGTTGCGCCGCGCCACGAAGTAGTGCCCGAACTCGTGCACCGTGAGCACTCCCAGAAAAGCCGCCGCGTATTGCAGCCCGCGCGTGAGCTCGGCCCACATGGCCGGCCCGGGCAGCAGGAAAACGCCCACTGGCAGCCAGTCGACCGGGTCTTCGCGGGCCTGCGTCAGTTGCACGCCCGCCAGCGTGGTGGTCAGCAGCGTGAGCAGAAACAGGCCAATATGCAGCACCGCCGTCCGGCGCGGCGACGCAGCCGGCCGCTCGTAGCGCCGAAACAGCCGCTGCTCGCCCGGGGCGGCGGCCGCGGGCCCCGTTGCGCCGGCAGAGGTGGGGCTGGCCACGTCGGCCGGGCCGTACCCGGTAGGGAAGCCGGCCAAGTCGGGCTCAGGAATGGGCAGGGGCGTATTCTCAGGGAAAGGCACGGATTGCTTCGGGCAGGGCGGACGTGAGGGTGAGGGGTGGGGCCAGGTGCAGCACCCGCAGCCCCAGGCGGCGGGCCGTGGCCACGTGCTGGGGGCTGTCTTCGATGAATAACACGTCTTCGGGCCGCCAGTTCATTTCGCGCAGCACGTGCCGAAAAATTTCCTCGCCCGGCTTGCGCAGCCCCACCTGCTGCGAGTAAAACACGCGGTCGAGCACGTCGGCAATGCCGTGCCGGAAACCGTACTGCGCCGCCAGCCGGCGGTCGATTTCCGCAATGTGCAGGGCGTTGGTGTTCGAGAGCAGGGCGGTCTGGTGGCCCTGCCGACGCAGCTCAGCTACCAGGGCCAGGCGGTCAGCGGGCACGTCGAGCAGCATGGCGTGCCAAGCCGCGTCAAGCTCCGCATCGCTGCCGTTCAGGTCGAAGGCCCGGCGCAGGCCCTGACGGAATTCGGCGGGCGTGATCTGGCCGGTTTCGAACTGGTCGAACAGGGCGGCCTGGCTGGCCTGCGAGAATTCGATGGGGCTGGCGGCGCGGCTCAGGCGGCGCATGGCGGCGGGAGTAGCGGCGTAGTCGATGTCGATGAGGACGCCGCCGTAGTCGAATAGCAGATGGGGAAGCATGAAGGTGCTTGGTTTTCGGAGCTCGAAGGTCGTACTTTTGCTCCGTTGGAGGGCCGGCAACGGCAGGGTTGAGGTGAAAGATGACTGCCTCCGGCAACGGGCCTATAGCTCAATCGGTTAGAGCAACTGACTCATAATCAGTAGGTCCTCGGTTCGATTCCGAGTGGGCCCACAAAAAATCCTCCCGCTGCCCGTGGGAGGATTTTTTGCTTAAGGACCGCTCCATTATTCCCCCGACTTCAGCCGCAAGCCGCGCAGCGATGCCGGACACGACCCGGCCTATCTACTAAACCCGGCGACGGGATAGCCAAGCCCGGGCCGCGGCCTCATCCACAAACCAGCCCATGCGCACGGCCGGCATTTGCCACTCCTGGAGGGTTGTGCCATTGTGTTCTGCCTGGGACTGCGGGCCGGTGGGCAGCGCCAGAAATGCTACGCAAACCTGCTGCCCGAGCGTGGCCCACACCCGGGGAAAATATTCTTCCTGCAACCAGTAGTGCAGTGCTCGCGGCTGTGGGCGCTCGTGCAGGCGGCCGTCGAGCAGCCAGTACGGGCAGTTTTGCTGGCGGGCCGCGTCCAGCATCAGCTCGGCGCTTTCAGTCATTTCTTCCGCGCTCAGCGTGCGTAGCGACGTGGCGCGCAGCAAGGGCAGGTCGGCTTCGTGGTCGATTCGGAAAAAGCTCAGCGCAGGCAGGGGCATAGAGAGGCGTAAGGCACCCTCAAAAGTATGGTACGCGGTGGTTTGGTTCTGGGGCCGGCTCCAGGAGCCAGTGCCGCGTATGCCTGTCGCTGGTAGGGCTAGCAGTGGCAACTGCCAGGCCCATGTTCGGCGGCTGGTTCAGGCTGCGTACGTCACAACTACAACTAGTTGTCGAGCAGGCCGTGGCGAGCCGCGTACACGGCCAGGCCCACCACGTTGGGGGTGCCGGTTTTCTCCAGCAGCTTCTGCCAATGGCCTTCCACGGTTCGCTTGCTGATAAAGAGCAGGTCGGCGATTTCGGCAGCGGTACGGCCGTCGCAAATCAGGCGCAGCACTTCGTGCTCGCGCTGGGTGAATGGCACCGCTTCGGACTGCAGCGTCGATTTGGGCCGTATTGGCTGCTGCACGCCCCGCATGAGCGCCCGCGAGATGCGGGGCGTGAAGTGGTAGCCACTGGCCAGCACTTCCTCTATGGCGTGAATCAGCTGGTCTTCCGACGAATCTTTGGGCAGGTAGCTGCGCACGCCCAGGCGCATCATCTGGGTGATGAACTTATCGGCCGAAAACATCGACAGGACAATGATTCTCAGTTCCGGAAACTCTTCCAACAGCAGCTGGGCCGCCTGCACGCCATCCACCCGCGGCATTTGCAGGTCCAGCAGTAGCAGGTCGGGCAGCTGGGTGCGGCACTGGGCCAGCAGGTCGTCGAACGCCGCGGCTTCGCTGATTGCTGCCACATAGGGCAGGGGTTCGAGAATGAAGCGCAGACCCTGCCGGAACAGGGTGTGGTCGTCGAGCAGGGCAATGCGGACGGGAGCAGTCAGTGTCGTCATCGGTAGTAAAGGAGTGTAGAAATATTCGACTATGAACTGGTCGGAGCATCCAGCTCCACCAGCATACGGGTACCGGCCCCGGTTACCGAGTGCTTGGTGAGGGTGGCCCCCAGCATCTGCACCCGTACATCAATGCTGCGCAGGCCGGCCCCGAACCCCGCCGTTTCCGCAACAAAGCCGCAGCCATCGTCTTCGACCGACAGCGTGAGCTTGCGGTGCCGACGGTGCAGCTGCACCTGGATGCAGGTGGCGCCCCGGGCGTGTTTGAGCGCGTTGTGCACCAACTCCTGGCAGATGCGGTAGAGTGCCAGCTCCTGCGCAAATGCCAGTGGGCGGGGGTAGTCGAGGTCCAGTTCCAGGGGGATGGTGTTGGTTTCGTTGGTAACGTCGACCAGGTGCTGTACGGCCTCGGCCAGGCCGTAGCGGGCCAGCACGGCCGGATACAGGTTGTGCGAAACGCTGCGCACGTCGTGTACCGAATTCGTCATCAGCTCCTCAATCAACCCGAGCAGCTCGGGCGATGGCACCTGGTCGGGATGGCTCACGAGGCGGCTCACCAGCAGCTTAATGGTGGCAATCGACGAGCCGATGCCGTCGTGCAGGTCCTGCCCGATGCGTTCGCGCTCGCCTTCCTGGGCTTCAATAATGGCGGTCAGCAGCTGGTGCTGGTGGTTAGCTTCGGTGGTACGCTGGTGCAGCTGCTGCTGCAACATGCGCCGCTTATAGATAACCAGAAAGGCCAGCAGCGCCACGGCTGCTATCAGCATGAAGCCGATGCCGCCAAAGAGTAGCTGGCCAAATTCTAATTCCGAAGGGAGAGCCATAGTGCCCGGGTATAGCAGCAGTAGAGCGCCGTGAACAACAACGAATTGATTGCCCAGATGCGGAGCGTGAACTGCTGCGAATAATGCAGCAGGAAGTTGCTAAACAATGCAATTTGCAAATAGCCGGCCGCATAAACCAGCAATCCGGCCGAAACCCAGAACATGGGTTCGCGGTGCAGATGGGTTACGTGCAGCTCTTTCAGCAGCTTGCGATAATACAGCCCCACCAGCAGCATGTCCAACAGGCAGCCCACCACCTGTGGCCCAGGCCGAAACTGGGCCAGGTCAGGCCCCAGCCAAGTATCGAAGCTCACGTAGGCCGCGAAACCCACTATCAGTAGGGGGAGCAGCCGCGTAAACTGCGGCGTTTGCAGCGTCCGGGCATAAATCACCGCCAGTAAGGCAAATTCTCCCACCAAGTCGATGGGCATCAGAAAAAGGTTGTTGCGGTGTTGCAGGGCAAAAACCACGGCCAGCAGATTGAGGGGAATGGCAAAGGCCAGCAGCCAGGCCACTGCCCGCAGGTTGGCCGGCTGCTGCCGGTACGTCTGGGCCGCTACCAGCCCGGCTAGCAGCATGGGCACCAGCGACATCAGCGGAATAGCGCGTTGCAGGGTCAGGATGTCGAAGCTCATAAAAAACAGAAAACCCGTAAAGCCGACCCGCTTTAAAAAGCGAGCCGGTGGAAACGGGAAAGGAAAAACGGGTTAAAAAAAGCTGGTTGGGCGGGCAGGGCATCACCAGGGCAGGCAATGCTCCGGTCGTTCGGCATCAGAGCCGATGGCTGGCCCATGGCCCCAAACAAGCCAGGCGATGGCCCGATGTGCTTCAGCCGGAAACGCCACTCAGGAAATGAGCCACCACTGTGGGCGTTCTGGTTAAAGGGCTTCAGAAGTGTTCCTGAACCTCTTTAACCAGAACGCCCACGCAACAGGATAGAGGGATAAGGTAACTTGATGCAGAAAAAGGGGAGAAAAGCCAGGTAGAGCAGGAGTAGTAGTGGCCAGCCTATGCAGAGCCGACAGTAATTTAAAATAGCGGAATGATGGACAGCGATAAATAAGCAGTAGTGAGAATTGACAGAACTACCTGCGAGTGCTGGCAGCAGGACGAGCGGAGGATTGGCGTAGCCTGGCCGGAACTGGTTTTTTTCGATTCCTGCCACCGGTAATGGCCGGTTTCGCACCGGACCCGGAAGCCGCCACAAAGGACCGGTGAAGCTCGAACTAATGCGCGGGTAGAAATACGGGAATTAAAAAACACGTATTTCTACGGGGGTAGCGGGTACGGCCAGGCAGCCGCGCTGCGCCAGCTGGTGCAGCGTTACCCAATCCGGAAATGTATTTGGTTAGTCCAGGCGGCGCAGGCCCAGTACCCCGATGATAATGAGGCTGGTAAAGAACACGCTCAGCCACGAAAAGGGCTGTTTGAGGTACAGCGTATCCACGAGCTTGATGCCCACTACGGCCAGCGCCATCCAGGCCGAGTAGGCGGTGGCAGTGGGAATGGTGCGCATGGCCTGCGATAAAAACAGCACGTTGGCCAGCCCGAAGGCCACGTAGGCCAGCAGCGGCAGCACCGGTAGCAGCAGCGCCGGTTGGCTCAGGCTGTGCGCCCAGGCAATTTCCTTGATGCGCTGCATGCTGAGCGCTTTGAGGCTGTACGTCCAAAAAACCTCCATCAGGGAGGCCAGGAACAGGGATAACCAGGGATTAATCAACGAGGGAGGGCAACGGGAGTTGAATGAGAAGCTGCTTCCGCCCGCGGCGCGGGAGCCGCAGCCGCCGCAAAATTACCGCCCGGCCGCTGCGCCGGAATGGTGCCGTCGTACGACTCCGGTACCGGCCAGCCGTGCAGCGGCTTGAGGGCCGGTACGCGGTTGGTGAGTTTCGTGAGCAGCCGCCCGCGCAGGCCGTGATAGGCTCGGAACAGGGGCGAGCGCCGGGCCAGTTCTTCTTCATCGAACCGGGCTACGGAGAAAACATGCTGGCTGAAGTAGTCCTTCGGGAAAGCGTAGGGCAAACCCCACTTCAGGGGCTTGTGGCCGGGCCGGTAGGCCGTACCGAACAGCCAGTCCCAGAAGGCAAATTTGGTCGAGAAGTTGGCGTAGAACACTTCCTCGTGGTCGGCGTGGTGCCAGAGGTGCATTTCGGGGCCATTGATAAAATATTGCAGCCGGCCCGAGCGCACATCGATGTTGCAGTGAATCCAGATGCCCCATACGGCATCAATACAGGCCTTGATGGGTACCACCATCGGGTCAGCCCCGAGCAGGACGATGGGCGCGAATTCAATGGTCTGGTTGATGATGATTTCCAGCGCGTGCGAGCGGGAGCCGGCCAACCAGTCGACCTGCTTGCCCGAGTGGTGCGCCTCGTGGGTGCGCCAGAACAGCGGGCTGCTGTGCTGAAACCGGTGAAACCAGTAGATGTAGAAGTCGTGGGTAATCAGGAAAAACAGCACCTGCGCCCAGATGGGCCAGCCCGTCACAAAATGCAGCTTCGAGAGGCCAAAGTGCTGGTCGAGGGGCTGGATGATGTAGTCGAAAATGATGATTTTCAGCGCGAAACTCTGCACGAAAGTGTAGAGCACCAAGTCGGTCCAGAAGCCTTCGCGGAAGAATGGCAGCCCCTTGCGGTAGGGGATGACGCGCTCCAGCCTAATCACAATTGCCACCCAAACGAGCAGAATGGCCGTGGTGATGAGTTCGACTTGGTGCATGGGGTTGGGCTGATTGGGGACGATATAGAACGTCATGCTGAGCGTTGCCGAAGCATCTCTACCGCAACAGTAATCCTACCGATTGGATTGCGTTGCGCGGTAGAGATGCTTCGACAAGCGCAGCATGACGTTCTTTTATTGTTCAACGGGTTGGGCATTCAACCCCGACAGGCTACTTCTGGTTCGGCGTAAGCTCGCGGCGCAGGCGGGCGCGAGGCTCCAGCTCCGAGTCGTACACGCGCTTCACGCCATCGCCGAGGCCTTCTTCCACGTCGCGGATGTCGCGCACGAGCTTGCCCATGCCGCCGGGCTCCACCGAGGCGGCGTGGTCGGAACCCCACATGGCGCGGTCGAGGGTGAAGTGGCGTTCCACGAAGCTGGCCCCGATGGCCACGGCGGCCACGGTGGTGGCCAGGCCGGTTTCGTGGCCCGAGTAGCCGATGGGCGTCGTTGGGAACATGGCCTGCAGGGTGGGCACCATGCGCAAGTTCAGCTCGGCGGGCGGGCAGGGGTAGGAGGAGGTAGAGTGCGCAATCATCAGCTTGTCGAGACCCACCCACTTTACGGCCTGCTGAATTTCGTCGACGGTGCTCATGCCGGTGCTCAGCATCAGCGGGCGGCCGGTGGCGCGCACGCGGTCGAGCAGGGGCTTGTCGGTGAGCGAGGCCGAGGCCATCTTATACATCACGGGCTCAAACTGCTCCATAAAGTCGACCGAGGGCTCGTCCCAGCATGAGGCGAACCAATCCACGCCCAGTGCGCGGCAATAGTCGTCGATGGCAGTGTATTCGGCCTGGCCGAACTCGGTGCGGCGCTTGTAGTCGATGTAGCTCATGCGGCCCCAGGGGGTGTCGCGCTGCTTCTCCCACTGGTCTTTGGGCACGCACAGCTCGGGGGTGCGCTTCTGGAACTTCACGGCGTCGCAGCCGGCTTTGGCGGCCTCGGCGATAAGCTGCTTGGCCAGGTCGAGGGAGCCATTGTGGTTGATGCCGATTTCGGCAATGATGTAGGCCGGGTGGCCCGCGCCGATAAACCGGTTTTTCCGAATTTCAACAGCTTGCATAAGTTGAGAGGGAATGTAGCACAGGCTTCCGCCTGGGCTGGTGGTGATTGGTGAATGGAGACACATCCGCGCGTCTCTGGGGTTGAACAAGGAGTGGGCGCGTCATCAGACGATTCCGGTCAATGACGAGACGCCAGTCATTTTACTTTAAATAGCCGTCCACCCACCGTCCACCACCAGGTTGGCCCCGGTCATGTAGGCTGAGGCGTCGGAGGCGAGGAAGACCACCGCGCCCTGGTAGTCGGTGGGGGTGGCCATGCGGCCGAGCGGGGTTTTGGCGCTGTATTGCTTGATGAAAAATTCGTCCTGGCTGTTTTCCACGCCGCCGGGCGAGAGCGTGTTCACGCGCACGCCGGCCGCGCCCCAGTAGGCGGCCAGGTAGCGGGTGAAATTCACGACCGCGCCCTTGGTGGTGGGGTAGGAGGGCGACTTATAGAAAGTCTGCTCGCCGGCTTCGTTGCGGTAGATGCTCTGGTCGGGCCCCACGATGCCGTAGGTGCTGGCCACGTTGATGATAGAGCCGTGCCCCTGCCGCGCCATAGGCGTACCGAACACCTGCGCGGCCAGAAATACACCCGTCACATTCACCTCCAGCACCTGCCGAAAGGTGGCCAGCGGAAAGTTCTCGAACTTGCTCAGGTCAGCCGCCAGCGCGGGGTTCTCGAACATGTCGTTGATGGCCGCATTGTTCACCAGCACGTCGATGTGACCGAAACGGGCCAGAATCTGGTCGCGGGCACCAGCCAGCGACTCGGGATTGGTCACGTCCACCGCCAACGACAAATGCGGGCCGCCGCCCAGCCCGAAGGCCACCGCAGCAGCAGCTTCCGCATTGAGGTCGGCCACCACCACGTTGGCCCCGGCTTCGGCTAAAGCCGCGCAGTGCTGCTGGCCGATAAGCCCGCAGGCTCCGGTAACAATGGCGGTTTTGTTGGTGAGATTAAAGAGGTTCATGGGGTCGTAGCACGCAGCCTTTGCTGCGTTTTTCGCCGCGTAGCAGCGAATGGATGGTTGGGCTTTTTATTTATAGAAGACATTGTGGAGCCTAATTCGCCGCTATGCGGCGAAAACGCAGCAAAGGCTGCGTGCTACTTCGCCTTCACCGGCGCGGCATTGGTCACTTTGCGGAACACGGCTTCCACCGGTTCGCCCAGCAGGCGCGAGGCAATATCACCAGCTGCAATAGCTTCTTTGAGCAGCGGCAGCACCTCGCGGTAGGCGGCCAGGGTGTGGGCCACGTCGGCATCGGAGTGCGAGAAGCACATGTTGTGGAAACCGCCCCACATGATGCCGCGCTTGAACAGCTCCTGCTGCATAAAGGCCTTGATTTCCATGCCGTTGCCGGCCGAGGGGTCGAAGGTGACGATGCTGCGGCAGTCGTAGCCGTAGCACTTGGTATAGGCGGTTAGGCCCAGCTCGGCGGCGATTTCGTTGTAGCCGTCCTTGAGCTTTTTGCCCTGCTCGGCGAGGCGGGCGGGCACATTCTTCTCGCGCATCTCGGCGATGGTAGCCACGGCGGCGGCCATGCTTAGCGCCTCGCCGCCGAAGGTGGTAAAGAAGAATACGTCCTGCTCGAACAGCTCCATTACGTCGCGCCGGCCGGTGAGCAGGGCGATGGGCATGCCGTTGGCAAACGCTTTTGAGTACACCGCCAAATCGGGCGTGATGCCGAAATACTCCTGCGCGCCGCCCACGGCCACGCGGAAGCCCGTCCACATTTCGTCGAAAATCAGCAGCGTGCCATTTTCCTGGCACAGCCGGGCCACCTCGTGCAGGAAATTATCCTTGGGCGCGTCGAAAATAAACGGCTCCAGAATTACGCAGGCCACGTTTTCATCGAGCAAGGCTTTCAGCGAGTCGAGGTTGTTATACTCGAAAGCAGCGGTCAAATCCTTGGTTTCCTGCGGAATGCCCTTGTCGCGGCTGGTGGTGCCGATGTACCAGTCGTGCCAGCCGTGGTAGCCACAGCACAGCACCTTGTCGCGCCCGGTGAAGGCCCGCGCCACGCGCACGGCCGCCGAGCACACATCCGCGCCGGTTTTGCTGATGCGGATGCTTTCGGCATTCGGGATAATCTCGTGAATCAGCTCTGAGAGCTCCACTTCCAGCTCGTGCATCATCGAGAAAGTGATGCCGTCTTCGAGCTGTTTTTTGATGGCCTCATCGACCCGCTCGTAGGCGTAGCCGAGCGAAATGGGGCCGATGCCCATCTGGAAATCGAGGTACTCGTTGCCGTCCACGTCCCAGATGTGCGAGCCTTTGGCGCGCTTCACGTACTTGGGGCTCACGCCCTTGGTGTACTGGCCGGGGCCTTTGGCGAGCGTCTGCGTCACCGGCGTCATAATTTTCTGGGCGCGGGCGTACAGCTCATCCGACTTGGTGATGTCGGGATAGTTGTCGTTGAAAGAAACGGTATTGGGCATGGGGAAAAGGGTGGTTTAGTGGGATGTAGAGACGCATACTTGCGTCTCGTCGTCCGCGCCGTTTAGGTTAAAAAAAGTGGCGTTATCATTCAACGACAAGACGCAAGTATGCGTTTACTTACTCCGCAAACTCATTCTCGAGCACGGCCGGGCCGTCGGCGATGGCCGCGCCTGACTCGCCCAAGTGCTCGGCAATGCGCCGGGCAATGTGGTGGCCGGTGAAGCCCTCGTACTCCAGCACCGCGCTCAGGCGGCCGGGGCGGTACCAGCGCTCCGCCAGGGCCAGTGGCAGCACGCGGGCCGTGAGCTGGTTCTTCAATAAGATTTCAGCCAGTATCGAATACAGGCCGCCGGTGATGAAATGGTCCTCCACCGTCACGAGCAGCGAGCCGCGCCGCACTACATCGAGCAGCGCTGCCTCATCAATCGGCTTCAGGCTGCGCAGGTTAATTAAGCCCACCGACTTACCCTGGGCCTGCAGCAGCTCGCGGGCCACCAGCGTCTGCTCGAAGAGCATGCCGTAGGTGAGAATGGTGATGTCGGTGCCCTCGGCCACAATTTCAGCCTTGCCCATTTCAAACGGGGCGTGCTCGTAGGTGGCGGGGCGGGTGTTGATGCGCACGTAAGCCGGCGCCGGCGAAGCCCAGATGGCCGGCAGCATGGCCAGCATGTCCTGCTCGTCGGCGGGTGCGAAAACCGTCATGCCGGGAATGCCGCGCATCAAGCTCACGTCCTCGATGGCCTGGTGGGTGGGGCCGTTACCGTCCGAGAGGAAGCCAGGCACGAAGCCGCTCAGCTTCACTGGCAGCTGGCCGATGCCCACGTCGGTACGAATAAATTCGAAGGCCCGTAGCGTGAGGAAAGTGGCCAGGGCATGCACCACCGGCACGCGTCCACGCAGGGCCAGGCCGGCCGCCGCGCCAATCAGGGTCTGCTCGGTGATGCCGGTGTCGATGAAGCGCAGGCCGAGCACGGCCGGCAGGTTGCGGATGAGGGCGCGGTTTTCGGCCGTCATCACGACAATGCGCTCATCGGCCAGGGCGGTTTCTTTAATTAGCTCTTCGTAAGTCATAAGTAGCACGCAGCCTTTGCTGCGTTTTCGTTGAAGCAAATAAAGACGGCGTGGGTGGCCGCAGTAAAGGCTGCGGGCTACGGCCGTTCAGGCTGCTGGAGTCGTAGCACGCAGCCTTTGCTGCGTTTTTGGTAGAACGGAAATAGGGCAGCACGGCTGGCAAAACGCAGCAAAGGCTGCGTGCTACGGCACCCTACCGTACCGTCAGTGTTTCGCTGGTCAGGCGAGTGGCTTCCTGGGTGTGCAGCTCCTTCAGCAGCTCGGTTACTTCCTCCGCCGAGAAGTTGCAGAACCAGCGGTCGGCCCGGGCTTCGATGCTGGGCAGGCCGCGCCCGCGCACCGTGTCACAGATGATGACTGACGGCTTGGTTTCGGAGAAGGGCAGGGCCGCGAAAGCCTCTTCGAGCTGCGCGAAATCGTGCCCGTCGATGCGGCGCACCTCGCAGCCGAAGGCTTCGAACTTGGGTGCCATTGGCTCCAGCGGAATCAGGTCCTCGGTGGCCACGTTGGCCTGGAAGTGGTTGCGGTCGACGACTAGGGTAAGGTTGTTGACCTGGTGGGCGCTGGCCACCAGCAGGCTTTCCCAAACGGTGCCCTCATTCAACTCGCCGTCGCCGGTGATGACGATGACCTTGTTGTCCTGGCCGCGCATCCGGCAGTCCAGAGCCACGCCCAGGGCCACGCTGGGCAGGTGCCCGAGCGAGCCCGAGTGGAATTCCACGCCCGGCACGTGGCGGTTGGGGTGCCAGTAGATGTGGTCGTCGGTGCTCAGGTGCTGGTTGAGGCGCTCCCGGCTCATAAAGCCCAGCTCCACGAAGGTGCCGTAGAGAGCGGGCACGTCGTGGCCCTTGCTCAGGAAGAGGTAGTCGCGGGTAGGGTCGGTCAGGTTGTCGGGGCGCACGTTCAGGCAGTCGGCGTAGAGGTACACCAGCAGGTCGGCGCAACTCAGCGAGGCGCCGGTGAAGCAGCCGCCGTCGGTGCTCAGGCGCACGATGTGCTCGCGCACGCGCAGGGCCAGGGCTTCTAGTTTCTGTTGTTTCTCAGGAGTCATAAGGGTCAGTAGGTTCTTCAGTTTCTAGTTCCTGGTTTCTAGTTCCTTGTTTCTCGTTCCGGGCAGGCAACCAGCAACTAGACACCAGCAGCTAGAAACCGGCTTTCGTTTGCGAGGCGTCAACGGTTCTCAGCTCATCCAAGTGGTGGCGGTACCAGTTCACGCCGGCGTAGCGGGCATTCAATTGCGCGATGTCCGGCCGGCGTTCCAGCAGGTGCAGAATGTCGGCGAGGCCAAAGGTCGGGTTTGTTGGGTACAACTCCTCGTACACGGCCTTTATGAAATCGTAATCTTCGGGGTAGTCGATAGTCCAGCGGTGGCTCATCGAGAAATCCTGGCCGGTTTCCCAGGCCACGTTGGCCAGGCGGAAGCGGTCGGGGTTTTCCCAGAAGAAAGGGGTGGTGTGCTCGCGCTCCAGGGGCCGCCGGGCCTCGCGCCAGGCCGTTTCTAGCGCGGCTATGGGCATCACCTCCACATCGTTGCCGTCGGGAAAAGTAGCGGGGTGCAGGTTGCTCACGAAGTCGTAGCGGTCGGCAAAGTGCAGGTAGTAGCCCATCACTTCATCAATCACTTCGGGGGCTATGAGCGGGCAGTCGGACGGAATTTTCAGCACCACGTCGGCCCCGTAGTGGAGGGCGGCCTGGTAGTGGCGGTCGAGCAAATCCAGGGCATCGCCCCGGAAGCACGGCAGGCCGTGGACGGTGCACAATGCCGCGATGGCGTCGTCGGCCGCATCGGTGGTGGTGGCTACTACTACGGTGCCGGCCAGGCGTGCGCGGCGCACCCGCTCCACCATACGTACCAGCAGGGGCTGGCCGGCCAGCGGCAGCAGCACCTTGCCCGGCAGGCGCGACGAGCCCATGCGGGCCTGCACAACGGTCAGAATTTTCGGAAGGGACATACTCGCGAAGCGAAGACGGTTGGCAAACGGAAATACCCAAAATTTGAAGCGGATGAGCGACGAAAATTGGCTAAATGGCTGGCGGGTGACGAATTAAAATATGGGTCTCCGGGCCGGTGCTTACCCGGCCAGAGAGCCATCGACCGGCTCCAGGGTTGCAAATGCTTCTACGTCGAAATTCCGCAGAAAGGCTGGGCCGCGTCCCTCGAAGCGACCGAAGCCCTGGCAGATGGCCGCAATGCGCTGGGCCGAGGTACCGCCGTTCTGCCAGGGCAGCTTGCGCCGGAGGTCGGCCACGTCGAAATAGGAATGCACGGGCTTGCCCAGCGCCAGGCCCACGTACACCACAGTCGAGTATTGCGTGATGAGCTCCGCGCAGTTGGCAATCAGGTGGTCGGTGTTGCCTTCGGTGAAAATCCGGGTGCCGGGCGGGGCGTGCTCCTTAATCTCGTCCACGGCGCGGGGCAGTTCCTCGTTGGGGTGCAGCTTGAAGGCCAGCGGGCGGCCGGCCGCAATGCGAGCGCAGGCCCGAATAAATTTGGGGCGGTTTTCGGGCGTGAACGTTTCGCGCAGGTCGGAAGTGGCTGCTAGTACGTAGTCGCGCTCCGGCAAGTCGTTGTGGCGGGCCTGCTCCAGGTTGTCGAAGTTCGGAATGCCCGTCACGACGAGCTTGTCGGCATCCACTCCGACGCGGGCGAAATGCTCGCGGTAGCCTTCCGAAGCCACGCAATAAATGTCGCAGCAGTTGTTCATGCCATTGAGCGCCGTGCCGATGGCCAGAATGGGGTAGCGCGTGAAGCGCTTCACCAGCCGGGCCCATAGGTTGAGCGGGTCGGTCATGCCTTCCTGCACGAAAATGGTTTTCGTTTTCTTCACCAGCGGCCAGGGTACCACCACATCTGAGCAGCACACGATGAGGTCGTAGGTATTGCCGTACACGCGGGCCTCGAAGTCGTTTTTCAGGCCGTGCTCGGCTAGGTACCTGTCGGCCTTGGCCTTTATTTTCCCGGTGACGATGGTGTTATTGAGCCCGCCCGACCAGAGCAGGAACTTGTAGAATTTACGCTGCCAGCCATCATAATAAAGCTGGCTGAAGTAGGGTTCGTACTCCTCGGCCAGCAGTTGCGCAATCTGGTGCATCTGCGTGGTCTGGTTGGGCGAACCGATGAGAAACAGAACCTTTTTTCGGGACATGCCGCAAGAGCTAACGTTATGAGCCGCCCCCGCCGCCGGCAGCTTCTGCGGTCCACAACCGCGCGGGGCCGCTGCCGGTTTACGCAGGGTCGGGCTGAGTGGCAAGGTACGGCCAGTCGGCGGATGCCGCCCCCGGCCGGGCCGCCTCTCCGTATTTATCGGGAAGAAAAATCCGTAATAAACTAATTCCCGTCTTGGCTCCGCATTTCGTATAACAGCACAACGCGGGCCACCTGGGCCTTTGCCAGTTGTAATGCTTTAACTGATTTTCTGCTGCCATGATTCTAAGCTCTTTACCCGACCACGACGGCAGTCGTTGCACGCTCTCGCAAGAGCCCGACGGCTGGCTGCGGGCCACTTGGCGCGGCTTCGTCGACACCGAAGAAGCCCTGCGCGGGGCCGACAACTATCTGAATGCCCTGCAAAACCTGTACAACCCCTGCCTGCTCAACGATAACGTGGCCCTGATGGGTCCCTGGTTCGATTCCATCGAGTGGCTGGAGCGCGTGTGGATGCCGCAGGCTACCCAGCTGGGGCTGCGCTATGTGGCCCATGTGGTGCAGGCTGATTCGCTGTCCGACATCCTCACCGTGTGCTTCAACCGGGGCACGGCCGGAGCGCTGGAGCTTCAGATTTTTCAGCAGGTGACGGAGGCCGAGGCTTGGCTGCGCACCTGCCAGCAGCGCGTGGCCGTGGCCGCCTGAAGCCGCCGCGCTGCCTATTTTTGAGGTCGCCATGAACGACCCGGAAATTCGCGCCCTGCTCTTCCCGCTGCTGGCGGGCGGCGTCTACATCAATGAGCTGCCTACGGGCAGCACGCGCGCCGACGTAGTGCACATCACCGAACACTTCATGCATGGCTACGAGGTGAAGGGCGACGGCGACACCCTGCAACGGGTGGCCAACCAGCTGCGCTGCTACGGCGAGGTGTACGACTTTGTCACGTTCGTCATCACCGAAAAGCACCTGCCCAGGCTGCTGCCGCTGCTACCCGAATGGGTGGGCGTGCTGGTTGCGTCGGCTGCGGGCCTGCGCCCGCACCGCGCCGCCGCCTACAACGCCACCGTGGAGCGCGCGCCGCTGGCGAAACTGCTGTTGCTGGAAGAAGTGAAGCAGTACCTGCTGTCACTGGGGCTCAGGGGAGTGAGTACGCTGCGGCTGCGCGAAGTCGGGCAGTTTCTGCGCACCACGCAGCTGGTGCCGCTGTCGGGCCTGGCCCACTTCGTGCGTCAGCGCCTGATGGCCCGACTGCCCGAGCGCCTGCTGCTGCGCGCCGAGCGCAAGGCCGAGCGCGAGCGCCTGCCGCCCCGCCGGAAAAAAGCCCGGCCCAAACCCAAGGCGAAGAAACCGGCGAAAGCCCGTAAGCAAGCCGGTTAGGGGTGTTTTTAGCCCGTCATGCCTTATCTGTCGTCCGCGCAGCCGAGGCATCTCGCGTGCAGCAGTAACTCAACCGTTCAACGACGCGAGCGAGATGCCTCGGTCTCTGCTTAATGCGCAGAATGACGGCCGCTTAACCCGTTCAGTAAGATGTTCATACTTTTTTCTGTGTTCGTTCGGTGCCTGCTACTGCACCACCAGCGTCATAATTGAGTGGGCGGCGGCGGTGGTTTTGGCACCTTGGCCGCGCATCCAGAGCTGGAATTCCTGGGGCTTGTCGGTCTGGTTCAGCACCACCACCGCCACGCTGCCGTCGGGGTTGCGGTAAGCGGTGGTTTGTAGGGCGTCGCGGTTGGCGGTGGCGGCCACGCGCTTCGCGCCGGGGCGAATGAACTTCGAGAAGTGGCCGATGTAGTAGTAGGCGTTGGTATAGAGGAGCTTGCCGGCCTTGGTATCGGCGATGATAGGGGCGAAGCAGAAGTTGCCCACGTGGTTGGGGCCGCCGGTTTCGTTAAGCAGCACGTTCCAGTCGGTCCAGCCCACGGTGCCGGCGTTAAAATCGTTGACCATCGAGTGGGCGTACTTCTCGCCCAGCGCCCAGTCGTCGACTTTGGTCATATCGAAGCTTTCCTTACAGCCCTCGGTAAAAATCAGGTTGGTGTTGGGGAAGGCCTCGTGTACGCGGCGCTCATTGTCGAACAGCATCGCGCTGCCGGTCCAGGTTTCGTACCAGTGGTAGCCGATGCCCCACACGTATTTAGCGGCTTCGGGGTCGTCGAGCACGGTGCTGGCGCGCTGGAAAAGCAGGTCGCGGTTATGGTCCCAGGCAATAAGCTTTTTGCTACCGAGCCCGCCCTTGGCCAGCGTGGGGCCGAGGTAGCCTTTGATGAAGTCGCGCTCGTCGTCGCCGCTGAACACGCACGACTCCCACTTCTGGGTGGCCATGGGCTCGTTCTGCACCGTGAGCCCCCAAATCGGGATGCCCTCCTGCTCGTAGGCCTTGATGAACTTGACGTAGTAGTTGGCCCAGGCCTGGCGGTACTGGGGCAGTAGCTTGCCGCCGTGCAGCATCTCGCCGTTGGTTTTCATCCAGCCGGGCGGGCTCCAGGGGCTCACGAACAAGGTCAGCTGGCCCCCGGCCGCCGCCATCACCTGCTTAATGAAGGGAATGCGAAACTGCTCGTCGTGCTCCACGCTGAAGGTTTTCAGCGCCTCATCCTTATCGGCCACGTAGGTGTAGCTGCCGCTCGAAAAGTCGGAGCTGTGGATGCTAGTGCGGCCCAGCGTGTAGCCAATCCCCGCCGAGGGGCTGTAATACGCCTGCAGAAACTCCTGCTGCTGGGGCTTCGGCAGCTTGGCGAAGGTTTCGGCCGAGGCATCGGTCAGCGCTCCGCCGATGCCGAGCATGGTCTGAAACGAATGGCCGGGGTCGACAAACACGCAAACCTGAGTTTCGAGCGGCTGGGCGGCGGGCGTAAATTTCAGGCTTTCGCCGGCGGCCAGGCGCTGGCTGGTGCCCTGCACCGTGGCAAACACGCGGGCCGTTTTGCCGGCGGCCGAGTAGGCGGCAACCGGCGCGCCCGGTTTGGCAGCCGGTTTCGGCGCGGTTGTCTGGGCGGTTGTCTGGGCGGCGGCTCCGAGACTAAGCACCGAGAGCAGCAGAAAGGGTGGGAGTTTAGCAATCATCAGAAAGGAATTTGAAAGGCAAAACCGGGCAGGCAGCGCAACGGGAAAAGGCGCTATTGCTTGCTGATATTGAATTCAGAATGGAAACCAGACCCCACGAGGCGCACCAGGTACAGGCCGGCCCGCAGGGCCGTGAGGTCGATGCTGGACTGCTCGCCCACGGCCGCGAAGGCGTGGCTCAGTACCTCGCGGCCGGTGGTGTCCAGCACGCTGAGGCGGTGGCCGGCCACGCCGGCTGGCAGCTGGTAGGTGAGGGTGCCGCTGACGGGGTTGGGGTAAAAGCCGACCACTGAATGGCGGGCCGCCCGGCCGGCCAGCGCCGTGCTGCCTACCACGCCGAACAAAAACTTCTCACTGCCTGCCAGCGTCGTACGCGCGCAGGTCATGGGCTGGGTGCCGTTTTCACTCGACACGTAGGCGCCGTTGTTGCCCCGCAGCGACACGGTGCCGTCGGCGTTGATGAGCCAGTCGAATAGTTCGGTAGTGCCGGCCGCCGCGTGCGTACAGGTCATCGGTTGGGTCCCGTTTTCACTCGACACGTAGCGGGTGGTGAGGCTGTTGCGTAGCGCCACCTTGCCGCCGCCCGCCGCTTCTACTACAAACTGCTCCCAGGCCCCGTACACCGAGCGCACGCAGGTCATGGCCTGATAGCCGCCCTCGCTCGATACGAACTTCTGGTTGGTACCCTGCAGCCACACCACGCGGTTGAGCGGGGCCGCCGTGAGCCCCTGATAGCTGCCGCCGTCGGGGTAGTTCACGATGCCGTTCTGGTTGGGTGCGAGGGCTGCCAGAGCGGGGTTGGGCACAGCGTTGGCAAACAGAATGTTGGTGAGCACCTGCGGCAGGCCGGCTGGCCCATCGACGATGTAGGGCGGCGGAATGTGGAACAGGGCCGCGTTGGAGCCGCTTTCGAAGCGCTTGTAGGTCCAGTGACACCAGCCAATGCCCACCGAGTTGAGGTTCTGGGCCGCGTCGTGCATCCAGCTGTCGGTGTTTTCGCCGGTTTCGCCCACCCAGATGGGCACGCTCCAGGTGCTGCGGAAATTGGTGAGGTTGCCGATGGTGCGCAGGCTGTTGGGACTGCCGGGGTCGGTGGTGCCCACGTTGTTGTTCAGCAGGTAGCCGGTACCGCTGTAGCGGTGCGAGTTATACACCAGATTGGCCTGGTTGGTGAAGGTGTTTTTGGTGAGGGAGTTGAAATCGTTGCCGTAGCCGTTGCCCTCCAGCAGCAGCAAATGGTTATCGCCCTGGGCCCGCACCGCGTTGATAAGCCGCTCGAATAGGTCGTGAATAGGCTGGTTGGTGGGCACGTTGTTGGGCTCGTTCAGCAGGTCGTACATAGCCACACGGGCATCGTTGCGGTAGCGGGCGGCCAGCTTTTCCCACAGCCGCACCGTGATGTCCTGGTACACGGGCTGGTTCCACAAATCGAGCGGCTGCAGGGCGTCGGCAATGTTCACGTCGGTGCCCTGCGAGCCGGGTGCGGCGTGCAGGTCGAACACCACATAAATATTGTCGGCGGCGCACCAGCTCAGCACGGTGTCAATCAGTTGCAGGGCCTCCATATTGGCCGGGTCCACGAACAGCTGGTTGGCGTTGTACCAGCTGCTGAGCGAGCTCACGTAGGCTGCGTAGCTGGTGGTGCCGTGCAGCACGCCGTTGCGCACGGCCCGCTGGGCGGGCGTCAGAAACAGGTCGTAGTGCAGCGGCAGGCGAAGGCAGTTGAAGCCCTGTGCGGCCAGGAAATCGATGTCGGCCTTGGTAATGAAGTTGTTGCGGTAGCGCTGGTAGAAGGTTTCTACGTCAGCATCGCTCATGCCGGTGGCGTAAAGAGTCTGCTTCACCGCGCCCTGGGTCTGCTTGCCGTTCACGCCCGGCCAGCCTGGCTTGATGATGTAGCCTTCCTGCAGCAGCCAGCCGCCCAGGTTCACCCCATTCAGCAGCACTTCCTGGTTGCTGGCATTGAGGATTTTTGGCCCGGTCGCATGCAGAAAGCTCTGCGCGCGCCCAGGCAGTTGAAGCGCCAGCAGCCCGGCCAAAACGACGAGCCGGAGGCTTTTTTGTAGTAGCATCGCCACAGTAAAATCCATCGGTAGGCGGAGTTCTGGCATAAGGCAGGGGCTGCAAATTCGGAGAAGGGAAGGAAGCGCCGAAGCAAGGCGGCCGCCGCCAGCGAGGCCGCCCGAAGCAGCCGCGTATGGTCAAATGTAGCTGCCCCTTTTTCGGAATAAGAAGCCGAAAACGGCCCTTTTCGCACCGTAAATAGCTATTCTGCGCTGTCCGGTACTCTTAAAGCACACGTGAACAATGCTGCTGTTGGGCAGAGGGTATAGAAAAAGCGGCTGCGGCTCCACTAGACGTCCTGGTTAAAAAACAAGCCGAACCGACGGCCAGCGACCAAAAAAAAGCCCGTGCACCTTCGGCACGGCCAGCAATCGGGTGCCTCCTGGTCTGGCGGGGTGCCGTGGCAGGTGTCCCAAACCCGTCCGGCTGAAAGTTTGCCGGGCCGTGAGCGCAAAAAGTCCCGGCCGTTGGTACGACCGGGACTTTGCTGTAGAGAGAGGACTCGAACCTCTAATTGTACTAGCGAGATAGGCTAGCGCGTCTGCCAGTTCCGCCACCCCACAGTGTTTGGGAATTCAAACGTAATACTATTTTTGGCAATAAGCAAATATTTAATAAAATTATTTTTATGCCAACGTTTACTTAATGTACACGATTTGGGCATTTGTGGGCTGGGATTGAAGCACAAAAACCCGCGCCATTGTCTTTAATTAATGATTCCTTCCCTGCTGCAATTCGAATCCGCTTTACCGGAACAATGAGCCAAGTTAAGGCTTCAAAAACAGGAAAACAAAACCCCGGCTGCTAATTCCCCTGAAAATAAATGCCCGGCGCGGGCCAATGCTCTTCAGTGAATATCAGGAGGATAGTTGTGCAAAGGATAGCGCGAACGACCGTTTGGGGCCGGGGCAAAGCCTGGGGCAGCGGGTATCTTTGCGCGTCTGTCTGCTGCCCCCGTCCCGCCCGTGAACCCCGCCGTCATTCGCAAAATCATCCACCTCGACATGGATGCTTTCTACGCCTCGGTGGAGCAGCGCGACGCGCCTGAATTGCGCGGCCGGCCGGTGGCGGTGGGCGGCTCGCGCGAGCGGGGTGTGGTGGCGGCGGCCAGCTACGAGGCCCGTCAGTTTGGGGTGCGCTCGGCTATGCCTTCGGCCACGGCGCGGCGGCTGTGCCCCGAGCTGGTGTTCGTGCCGCCGCGTTTCGCGGTGTACAAGGAAGTGTCGCGGCAGATTCACGCCATCTTCGCCGACTACACGCCGCTGATTGAGCCGCTCTCGTTGGATGAGGCCTACCTCGACGTGACCGAAAACCTGAAGGGTCTGGAGTCGGCCACCCAGATTGCGCGGGAAATCCGGGCGCGCATTCTGGCCGAAACCGGGCTCACTGCCTCGGCGGGCATCTCCTACAATAAGTTTCTGGCCAAGCTGGCTTCTGATTATCGCAAGCCCAACGGGCAGTTTGTGGTGCGGCCCGCGCAGGGGCTGGACTTTGTGGCGGGGCTGGCGGTGGGGCAGTTCCACGGCATCGGGCCAGTCACGGCGGGGCGGCTCAACCAGCTGGGCGTGTTCACCGGGGCCGATTTGCGGGTGCAGCCGGTGGAGCTGCTCACCCAGCATTTCGGCAAGGCCGGGCGCTACTACCATGCCATTGCCCACGCCGAAGACCACCGCCCCGTGGTGCCCGACCGCGTGCGCAAGTCCGTGGGCTCCGAAACCACCTTTGCCCAAGACCTGGATACGACCGCTGAGCTGCTGGCCGCCCTGCCGCCCCTGCTCGACGAGGTATGGAGCTGGTGCGAGCGCAGCGGGGCCCGCGGCCGTACCCTCACCCTGAAAGTAAAATTCGCCGACTTCCGTCAGATTACCCGCAGCCGCAGCAGCCTGGCCCCCGTGCCCGACGCGGCCACCCTGGCCCGCTTCGCCCGCGAGCTGGTGGAGGGGCTGGGCGCGCTGCCGCTGAGCGTGCGCCTGCTGGGCGTTACGCTGTCCAGCCTCGAAGCCGGGGGCGAGGCGCCCGGCCGGCAGCTTACGCTGGGGCTATAGGAGGCGCGGGCGCGGGGGGCAGCCGCAGGGGCGGGCCGGGCGCGTAGGTGCCAAAGAGCCGGTCCCAGATGGAGGTATAGAAGCCGAAGTTGTGGCGGTCGTCCTGATGGTGCTGGAAGTGAAAGCCCGACGAGCCCAGGTAGCGCAGCAGCCGGTGCCGCTCCCAGCTGGCCGGGAACGGCTCGACGCCGGAGTGGCCCAGCACGCCGAATACCACGTTGGCCGTGAGGTAGGCGACGGTGGCCAGGAAGTTTGCCGGATACACCGCCATGAGCAGCAGCCACAGCCCGCCGAAGCCCATGGTTTCGAGCGGGTGCAGCACGAACAAATCGATGGGCTGGGGCTCGGGGTACTCGTGGTGCAGGGCGTGAATCCAGCGGTAGAGCACCGTTTGGTGGATGACGTAGTGGAAGACGTACATCAGCAGGTCCATGCCCAGAAACAGCACCGCGAAGTCGAGCATAATACGCGCCGACCAGCCCTCGCCGATGGTGATAAAGCCCTGCCGCCAGAGCCCGAAGCCCACGAATGTGACGGCCGTATTGATGAGCAGCGTGACCAGCACCAGCCGGATTTCGGCCCGGCTGATGGCTTGGTGCACCGGCCCCAGCGGGCGCTGCCGCCCGAAGGCCGCCTGCAGCAGGTAGCCAAACCCCAGCGCCAGCGCCATTACCAGCAGGTTCTCGGCCAGAAACAGCGGCACGGCGGCCGGCCAGCTAAGCGTTTTGAAAAAGTCCAGCAGGTGCATAGGGGAGGGGCGCGCCGCCGCGCGGTAATGACGTCGCAAGTTACCAGGGCGGGCCGGGTTGCGCCCATCCGGGCCGCCGGGCCCGCAACCCGGCCGGCCCTGGTAACTTGCGACGTCTTTACCGCGCGGCGGCGCGCCCC
>JANXMN010000376.1 GCA_025354605.1 Hymenobacter sp.
CCGGCGCGCCAGAAAAAACAAGGGACTGGCGGCCCCCAGTATCTCGCCGCTGGCCTCCCGCATTGCCGGGCCGGGGGCGGGCGCGTACCAGGCGGCCGCCGCTAGCGCCGCCAGACCGGCGGCTAGGTAGGGTACCAGTAGCAGGGTGTCTGCCCCTACCTGCTGGCGGTAGGCTGGTAGCAGCGTGTTGCGCCAGGTACTCAACGCGGCCCGCCGCACCACGAAATGATAGAACAACACCGCCAAAAGGCCGGCCAGCCCGCGCCAGCCCACTGCCATGGCCCGCGTGGGCATGGGCAAAGCAAAATCGCCGCGGTGGGCGAAAGCTTCGAGCAGTAGGCAGCCCGCAAACCAGCACAGGGCATACGTCATGGTGAACCACGCCACCAAGCCCCGCCGGCCTTCGCGGGGGCGGCGCAGGTAGTACCAGCTCCCCAGCCCCAACAGCAAACTCGCCAGCGGCCCCGCCGCATCGACCCAGTACGACGGCGGCTGGCTCCGAAAATAGACCGTGCTCACCAGCGTTATCCGCCCGCCCAGCAGCAGGCAAGCGGCCCCGTGCCCCAGCACCTCGTGCGCGATGCAAGCCCCCATATACGCGATGATGCCAACCGCGACTAATCGAAAAAGCAGCAGGTGTTTCATAGCAGAAACGGTGAGCATAAATAAAGGCAAGTAGTTGGCCAACAACCCACCCGCAACAGCCCGCCCCTACGCGAAGTAGCGCAGCTCCCGCGTCAGCAGCCGGTGGATTTTGCCCTTCGCCGCCTCGCGCAGCGTGGCCAGTCGCGGCAGGCGCTAGTGTAGCTCGGAGTGCCAGAAGGCACCGGGGTACCTGGCGGCGTAGACCTTACTTGCTTGTTTTAATCACATCCCAGTTGAGGAGTTCGGAATTCAGGTGGTCGTAGGGACTGCTGATGCTCACGATATTTACCTTCATGGGCGCACGGGCTTGCAGCCGCACCGTGAGGCTGCCATCGGCATTTACCGGCACCAAGCCGTAGGTGCGACCACCCGCCGCGGCCGCCGCTGCTGAGGGAACGAGGGCAAGCGGGCGCAGTACAATCACCAGCAGGCAGGCGGCGATAAGGGTAAGGATGGTTTTGGTGTAGAGGTCGGTTTTCATGATGAAGGGAATGGTTAAGGATTTTACCTTTATAAAAATAGGCCTGCGCGCTTAATCTCCGGTTTTACCCCTTACTCTGCCGCCAGCCGCGCCAGGCAAACCTGCAGGCTCGCCCGCCAGTGCGGAATGGCCACGCCCAATGCGGCTTTGATTTTGGTTTTATCCAGCACCGAAAAGGCCGGGCGGGCAGCCCGCGTGGGGTACTCGGCGGTGCGGATGGGCACCGTGCGAACAGGCAGCCCGGCCAGCTCGAAAATGGCGGTGGCAAAGTCGTACCACGAGGTCAGGCCCTCGTTGCTGTAGTGGTAGAGACCATAGGCAGTGCTCTGGCTTTCGATGATTTCGAGGATGACGCCGGCCAGGTCGATGGCGTAGGTGGGCGTACCCACCTGGTCCCAGATAACGCGCAGCTCGTCGCGGTCGCGGCCCAGGCGCAGCATGGTTTTCACGAAATTGCCGGCAAACTCCGAGTACAGCCAGCTGGTGCGCAGCGTGAAATACCGCTCAGTCAGGCCCGGAATCAACTGCTCGCCTTCGAGCTTAGTGAGGCCGTAGACACTCAATGGGGCTGTTTCGTCGGTTTCGAGCAGCGGCTCGTGGCTGGTGCCGGCAAACACGAAATCAGTCGAAATCTGGATGAGCGTGCTGCCGTGCACGCCGCAAAGTCGGGCCAGGTTTGCCACCCCGTCGCGATTGATGCGGCGGGCCAGTTCTACGTCGTCCTCGGCCTTGTCCACGGCCGTATAGGCGGCGCAGTTGATGACGTAGGCCGGCTGGTGCTCAGCAAACAGGGCAGCCAGCCCCTCGGGGTTTAGGATATTGGCCTGCTCTTCGGGCAGGAAAACCAGCCCTGCCGTGCCGCGCTCGCGGGCCACGTGCGCCAGGCACTGCCCCAATTGCCCGGAGGCCCCAAAAATCAGTGTCATTTTCATTGCTAAAACTCGAGTTGAGCCGCAAGTTAGACTGCAAGGCGTAGGGTACGCCCCCTACCCTACACGTGCGGCGGCAGCAGCTTCAAGCCCGCCGTCACCTCCTTACCCACGATTGCCTGCTTGTTTTTGATGGGCTCGTAGCGCACTTCGCGGGGCTGCTTCTCGCTCAGGTAGCGCCAGTAGCGCAGGGGCATGTGCCGGCGGTGCAGCTTCAGGTTGCGGCGCTCGGGAATGTTGACGTGGTCGAAATACGACTGCCACAGCACTTTATACAGCGGCTCACGCTCGTCGAGCACGGTGGCGGCCAGGTCAGTAGACTTCGCGCCCGGCCGCTCGGCTTCGAACTGCACCACGTCGGTGCGGGTGAGGTCGTAGTAGAGCCCGTAATGGCGGCGGCGGTCGTAGATGAGCCAGCGCTGGTCGGCGTAGCGCTTGGTGAAATGGGCGGCAATCAGGGGCAGCACGTCGAAATCGGGCTCGATGCTGGCGTGGAACAGCTCGTCCGACGTTTTCTCGAAGCGCACGAAGGCTTCCATGCGGTGCTTCTCGCGGAACATCTGCTGGGCCAGGCGCTGCACCCGGCGCACGTCGGCTTTGGCATAGTTCTCGGCCACGTCTACCGGCGAGCGCAGGGCCAAGTCCACATAGCGGAAAATCAGCAGCTCCCGGTCGGGCACCTCGCTCAGGAACACGTGGTAAAGACGGGTGCGGGCCTCAGTATCCATCGTTTTCAGCAGGCCGTCCCACACGCGGGCGGCGCGGGCCTCGTCGGTTTCGCGGTGGGCGGGCAAGGCAAACAGGCCAGCTTGGGCCGTGACCTCGGGCTGAATGCTGTTGGGCGGCGACTTGCTCTCATAAACGCTGAACAGCACCGTGAGCAGGCCTTCGAACGTGCCGTCGTAGGTGAAGTCGAGCACCGGGCCGGTGAGGGCGGGTGCGGCCCGGCGCGGGGCGGCCGGGGCAGGGGTAGCAGCAGGCGGGCGGCGAATGGGTTTCAAGTCCGGGGGAGAAAAAGGTCGTCATGCTGAGCTTGCCGAAGCATCTCTACCGCCAAAGCAATTCAATCGATTGAGTTTACTTTGGCGGTAGAGATGCTTCGACTTCACTCAGCATGACGTTCAAAACGAGCGAACGTTACGCGGCCTGCTGGCGCTGCTCGCCCTGCTGGCGGGCTTCGTTGCGGGCGCGGGCTTCGTCGTGCAGCTGGCGCACCAGCGGCATCAGCTCGCTGATGCGGCAGCAGCACGAGAGGCGGTTCACCTTGTCCGACGACGACAACGGCGACGGAACGACGAGGGGCTGGGGCTGGCGGTGAATAACTTTCATAACCGAGAAGAAAATGTCGTGCTGCACGCCGCCCAGGCGGCTGCCGCGCACGGCGGATGAAGAAGCGGATTCAGGCGAAAGCAGGTCGGGCAACATGGCAGTTGGTGAGGGAATGAGCGAGGCGAGTGGCAGCGGTTATCAAGTTCCAGAAAAAACGTCACGACGCCTGGGCAAATAGGTCCAATTGCTGGGTTACCAGGGCCGACCGCACCGAGGACCCACCGAATAGAATCTGGCGGCGCACCTGCTGCTCGCTCAACTCGCCCAATACGGGCTGCACTGTGCCGCGGCAGGTGAGGAAGTATTTGGCGCGCTTGAGCACTACGCCCAGCTGGCGCAAGGTTTCGAGGTTGAGCGAGGCGAAGCGCCGGGCAGCGATAATGCGCTTGGCCGAGCGCGCCCCCACGCCCGGGATGCGCAGAATCAGCTCGTAATCGGCCGTGTTCACATCGACCGGAAATACGTGGCGGTTGCGCAGGGCCCAGGCCAGCTTGGGGTCGATTTCTAGGTCGAGGTGCGGGTGGGCGGCGTCCAGAATCTCGTCGGCCTGGAAGCCGTAAAAGCGTCGCAGCCAGTCGGCCTGATACAGCCGGTGTTCGCGGATGACGGGCGGCTGGGTGATTTGCGGCAGGCGGGCATCGTCGCTAACCGGGATGTAGCCCGAATAGTACACCCGCTTCAACCCGTAGCCCTGGTAGAGCTGGTCGGAAAGCTTGATGATTTGCAGGTCGTTTTCGCCACTGGCCCCCACGATGAGCTGGGTGCTCTGGCCGGCCGTAGCAAAGGCGGGCACCTTTTTAAACAAGGCCTTCTCCTCCTTATTCTGGATGATGCCGTCGCGAATCTGGCCCATCGGGGTCAGGATTTCCTGATAGTTCTTTTCCGGGGCCAGGGTTTGCAGGGCCAGTTCCGAGGGCAGCTCGATGTTCACGCTCAGGCGGTCGGCGTAGAGGCCGGCCTCGGCAATAAGCTCCTCGCTGGCCCCCGGAATGGTTTTGACGTGGATGTAGCCATTGAAATTATGCTCCAGGCGCAGCTTACGGACGATGCGCACCAGACGCTCCATCGTATAGTCGGGACTGGAGAAGATGCCCGAGCTCAAAAATAGCCCCTCGATGTAGTTGCGCCGGTAGAAGTTAACGGTGAGGTCGACGACCTCATCGACGGTAAAAGCGGCGCGCTTAACGTCGTTCGAGCGGCGCGACACGCAGTAGGCGCAGTCGAAGATGCAGTGGTTTGTGAGCAGGATTTTGAGCAGGCTCACGCAGCGGCCGTCCTCGGTGTAGCTGTGGCAGATGCCCATGCCTTCGGCGTTGCCGAGGCCTTTGCTTTCGTTTTTGCGCTTGCCGCCGCTGCTGCTGCACGAAGCATCGTACTTGGCGGCATCGGCTAATATGCTTAGTTTCTCCTGAATGCGCTCGTTCATGCGGCGGGATATTGCTTTCGGCTTTAAAATTACGAATCAGCCCGCAAACGGGCACTATATCTTAAGCTAATTTTATTGGGAATAGTTTCTTTTTCCGGGAATAAGAGCTGGCAGTCACTTCGCACTGGCTTAGCAAAATGGCGGGTGCAGGGCCCGCCATAGGTAGCCGGGTCGCAAACAGGGCCGGCTCCTTTTCGTACTTTGCGGCGTTGCCCCTATTCATGAGCTTTCGCGGTTGTTATTTATCGGTCTGGCTGCCGGCCCTGCTTCTCGTGCTGGGGCTGGCCCGGCCGGCGCGCGCCCAAACGTTCGACCCGCGCTCGGCGGTGCCGCCCGATTCGCTGCGCGCCAGCCAAGAGGCGCTGCCTGCCCC
>JANXMN010000438.1 GCA_025354605.1 Hymenobacter sp.
CTGACTACGGGCGTAATGGGTTGAGGTCGGCGGGTGGGGTCAGGGGCGGCACGTCCAGCTCCTGGGGGTGGGCATCGAGGCTGACATCACCGTGCCCGCGCCGGTACTGGGCCAGGGCTTTCTCGCCGAAAAGCCAGAACACCACCGGCGTTACCACGATGTCGAGCAAGGTGGACGAGAGCAGGCCGCCGAGGATGACGGTAGCCACGGGGTAGAGGATTTCCTTGCCGGGGGCATCCTTGGATAACGTCAGCGGCACCAGGGCCAGGGCCGCCACCAGGGCCGTCATCAGCACCGGCACCAGCCGCTCCAGCGAGCCGCGGATAATCATCGCCTTGCTGAACTTCTCGCCTTCGTGCTCCACGAGGTGGATGTAGTGCGAAATCATCATGATGCCGTTGCGCGAGGCAATGCCGGTGAGCGTGATGAAACCCACCAGCGAGGCAATGCTGAACGTGCCGCCCGTGAGCAGCACGGCCACCACCGAGCCGATGAGGGCCAGCGGGATGTTGAGCATAATCTGCCCCACCATCAGCCCCGACTTGAAGTGCGAGTACAAGACCAGGAAGATGCCGACGAAGGAAAACAGGCTCAGCCAGAGAATCTTGCTGCTGGCCGCTTTCTGGCTCTCGAACTGGCCGCCGTAGGTGAGATAGTAGCCGGTGGGCAGCTTCACCTGCTGCTGGATTTTTTGCTGCACTTCCTTCACCGTGCTGCCGAGGTCGCGCCCGGCCACGTTCATCGAGATGGTGATGCGGCGCTGGGTATTTTCGTGGTTGATGGTGTTCGGGCCGGGCTCGTAGCTGACATCTGCTACCGCGGAAACCGGCACGAAGCCCCCACCCGGCGTTTCGATGCGGGTGTTGCCGATGCTGGCCAAATCCTGGCGCTGGCTTTCGGGCAGCTTCACAATCAGGTCGAAGCTTTTCTGGCCGTCGAGAATGCGCGACACCACCGAGCCCTGGAACAGGGTTTCGAGGTCCTGCACCACCTGGCCGCGCTCCAGGCCGTAGGCGCGCAGGGCGTCTTCGCGGGGCTTGATAAGCAACTGCGGCACCTGTACCTGCTTTTCCACTTGCAGGTCGACCACGCCGGGCACGGTGCCGGCGGCAGCGCGCACTTCGTTGGCGTAGCGGCGCAGCTCCAGCAAATCGTTGCCGAAGAGCTTGATGGCCACCTGCGCCCGCACCCCGCTCAGCAGGTGGTCGAGGCGGTGCGAGATGGGCTGGCCGATGTTCACGTTTACCCCCCGCAGCACGCTCAGGCGCTGGCGGATGTCGGCCAGCACCTCGGCTTTGGGGCGGATGGGCAGCTTGGCCTTTTCCAGCTCTTCCTTGGTTTTGAAAGCCACTTCAATTTCCGAGTTGTTCACCGCCTCGGCGTGCTCGTCCAGCTCGGCGCGGCCGGTGCGGCGGGCGGTAAACGCCACTTCGGGCACGGCCAGCATCTGCTGTTCGCCAATGGTACCGAGCCGGTTCGACTCGGTGAGCGAGGTGCCGGCGGGCGTGGAGAAGTTCACCGTGAGCGAGCCTTCGTTGAAAGGAGGCAGGAACTCGGTACCGAAGAAAGGCACGGTGGCCGCCGCCGCCACGAACAGCAGGCCCGTGATGCCAAGTATCAGTTTAGGGTGCCGGAAGCCAAAGCTGAGCAGCCGCGTGTCTTTGTTCTTGAGCCAGCGCACCAAGCCGCTGTCCTGCTCGGCGTGCATCTTCATCTTGGGCAGCAGGTAGTAGCAGAGCACCGGCGTGACGGTGAGCGACACCACCAGCGAAGCCACGATGCTGGTGATGTAAGCGATGCCGAGCGGTGCAAAAATCCGCCCCTCAATCCCGGACAAGGCAAACAGTGGCAGAAATACCAGCACCACGATAATGGTGGCGTACACGATGGAATTACGCACTTCCGAGCTGGCCTCGTAAATGACTTGCAGCGCCGGGCGCGGCACGGCCAAATCCCGGTTTTCGCGCAGCCGGCGGTGCACGTTTTCCACGTCCACGATGGCATCGTCGACCAGCTCGCCGATGGCGATGGCCAGCCCGCCGAGCGTGAGGGTGTTGATGGTGATGCCCGCCGCCTTGAATACTAGCGCCGTGACCAGCAGCGACAACGGAATAGCGGTGAGCGAAATGACCGTGGTGCGCACGTTTAGCAGGAAAGCGAACAGCACGATAACCACCAGGATGGCCCCGTCGCGCAGGGCGTCCTCCACGTTGGTGAGCGAGTTGCTGATGAACTCCGACTGCCGGAACAAGCGGGTGTTAAAGCTGACATCCTTGGGCAGCGAGGGCTGTAAATCGGCCAGGGCGGCTTCTACCTGGGTGGTCAAATCCAGGGTGCTCGCGCCGGGCTGCTTTTCCACGCTCAGGATGACGGCGGGCCGGCCGTTCACGCTGCCGTCGCCGCGCTTGAAGCGGGCTCCAAACCGCACGTCGGCCACCTGCTTGACGGTGATGGGCGAGCCTTCGCGGTAGCCCACGATGATGTTTTCAATGTCTTTGACGGAGTTGAGCCGCCCTAAATTGCGAATCAGCACTTCCGAGCCGTTGCGGTCGAAGAAGTTGCCCGTGGTGTTGAGGTTGGAGCGGCGCAGCGCGTCTTCGAGTTGGTTGATGGTGAGGCCGGTGGCATTGAGCCGGGCCAGGTTTACCAGCACCTGGTACTGGCGCGAGTCCCCCCCGATGGGAATGACCTGGGCCACGCCGGGGATGCTGAGCAGGCGCTGGCGCACGGTGTAGTCGGCCAGCGTGCGCAGGTCGGCCGCCGTGGTGGGGCCCTTGCCCGTGTTGCTCAGACCGATGAGCATAATCTGGCCCATGACCGAGGAAATAGGACCGAGCACCGGCGTGATGCCGGCCGGCAGTTGCCCGCTCACGGTTTGCAGCTTCTCGGCCACAATTTGGCGGGCCGTGAAAATGTCGGTGCCGTAATTGAACTCCACGAACACCAGCCCAAGGCCGATGGCCGAGTTGGAGCGCACGGCTTCCACAGCCGTGGCCCCGTTCAGGGCCGTTTCTACGGGGCGGGTCACCAGGGCTTCCACTTCTTCGGGGGCCATGCCCTGGGCTTCGAGGAACACCGTGACGCGGGGCCGGTCGAGGTCGGGCAGCACGTCCACGGGCAGGCCGCGCAGGGTGGTGAAGCCACCGATGAGTAGGGCAATGGCAAAGGCCAGCGTCAAAAGCCGGTTTTCCAGCGCAAAACGAATGATGCGGTCAAGCATGGGTTGTTAGGGAAGAGCGGGTAAGAGAAGGCGCAGCCCGGAGCCGGGCCGCAGACTGTCGACATGCGCAGTGAAAGGCGCGGTGCTGGGGCGCGCGTGCAGGTGCAGGCACGGCGGCTGGGTGCGCCGAGCGGGCGGCAGCAGGAATCCCACCAGGTCCAGGGGCTGCCGCGCAAAGCGGCCGTGGGCACCGAGGTCGGCGGCCGCCTGGTCGCGGGGGTGGGCCGTGGGGAAAGCCGGCACGTGCCACCACACCGCCGCCGGCTCGCCCACCAGCCGGAAGGGCACCAGCTTCCGCAAGCTCAGGCCCGCTCGCGCGGCAGATTCCTGCACAAAGCGGGCAAGCTGCGCTGGGCTGGTGACAGTGGCCGGCACCGCTACTGGCTCGCTCCAGCGCCGCACCTGGCTGCGCAGCAGCCAGACCGCGCGCCCGTGAAAGCCCGTTGTGGTTTCGGTAGCACCGTCCGGCCGGTGCCGCGTGGTGAGGGCCACGTTCCCAAGCACCAGAATTTTGCCGCCCCCTTCGGCCACCCCTACCGCGTAGAGGGTGGGCCGGGCCGTGAGCGTATCCAGCGACGCGGCCTCCCTGCCGCCACCAGCCCCCCGCGCCCGCCGACGCGTACCCTCCCGAGAGGATTGGGCCGCCAGGGGCAGCGCCAACCCGAGCCAGAGCAGGCCGAGGCCAGCACCGCCGCGTTGCAGCGCGAACGGAAGCCGGGGAAAGCGACGAAATGAAAGGGCGAACATGCGCGGAACAGCCAGGGTTATTTGCGCGCCGAGTTGTGGCTGCTGATAATCTGCCAGTTGCCGGCGGGCGACTTGCGCAGCACGGAAGTAGCCACCCCGCGCCGCTTGATGGGCGTTTTGGGGTCTTTCTTTAGGCCAATGGTGTAGTTGTAGGTTTCCACGGCGAAGGCGTAGGGACCGTCCACGGTCACTTCCACTTCGTAGTCGCCGTACTTAAAGGAGCTGAACTCCTTCAGCTCGGGGGCCAGGTGGTGCTCGGCGTAGTGCCGGTAGGTGCCTTCTTTGCTGCCGGTTTCCAGCACCACGGAATTGGGCGCGAAAAGCCGGTCGGTGCCTGTGGTGTCGAGCTTTTCAACCGCCTGCTGGTAGCGGCCGAGCACCTGGCGCACGGCTATTTCATCGGTGGCGGCCAGCGCGGGTTTGGGGGCGGGCACCGTTTGAGCCGCGCCAGGCCGGGTGCTGAGCGCGAAAGCCAGCACCAGTAAAAACGAGAATAGCAGGGGAAATTTCATGAGCAGGGCGCTTATTGGTTCAGGTACACCGACTTGAGCTGGTAGGTATTTTCGGTCACGACCCGCTCGCCGGCGGCCAGTCCACCTAGGATGACGGTGCGCTGGTCATCGGCCGGGCCGGGCTGCACGAAGCGCAGCTTGAAGACTTCGGGGCTGGTGTGCACGAACACGGCGGGCTTGCCGCCCACGTCGGTCACGGCCGCTGTGGGCACGGCCAGCTGGGGCTTGCCAGCGCGGTCCTGCACCCGCACGTTCACGCTCTGACCCGGCCGCAGGGCCGAGCCACTGGCCACGTCCAGCACCAGCTGGCGGGCCTGGTTCACGGGGTTCACCACATTGCTGAACGAGACCAGCCGGGCCGGGGCGCGGCTTTCGCCCTGCAGGCCTTCCACCATGAAGCGGCTGGCCGGCGTTACTTGGTCGAGGTCAGCCGCGAATACCTGGGCCATGACCGAGAGCTTGCCGGGGTTGATGACCGTGAGCAATTGCTGACCGGCCGTTACCTGCTGGCCCACGGCGAGCGTGAACACGTCCACCGTGCCGCTGATGGGGGCCGTGAGCGACACCCGCCGCTGGCGAGCCTG
>JANXMN010000491.1 GCA_025354605.1 Hymenobacter sp.
GCATCCCGTTCCGTCCGAACGAATTGTTCAGGCGGAACGGGATGCTTCCCGGCTTCCGGCATACCAGTCAGTATTATTGGAATTGTTCATTTTGACCCAGATTGGAATCGTTGGCATAGTTCAATAAAAAATCCCGTCGAATTGCTTCGACGGGATTCTGATAAGCTAATAATAGTAAAATAGAATAACGAGGCAGATAAGAATTATCTATTGATATCAGTTAGTTGTTGCCCTTCAAACCCGACGGTGAAAAAATAAATTCATTGTTATCAGACAAAACTTCGTGGGTGCCGCCCAAAGCCTCGTGTGGCTCGCCAAAGCCTATTTTTGCCCAAAAATCTTTTGTTGATGAGCCCGCTTCCCGCTCCCGGCCTGCCCGAACTACTCTACCTCCACGACCCGCTCTGCGTCTGGTGCTACGGCCTGAACCCGGCCATCCAGCGTCTGCAGGCCGAACTGGCCGGCCGCCTCGATGTATCGGTGCTCTGCGGTGGTATGGTCGTCGGGGCCGAGGCCGGCCCGCTGGCCAAAAGCTGGGACGCCCTGCGCCCCCTGCTGGCCGAAGTGGAAACCGTGACGGGCGTGCCGTTTGGCGGGGCTTTTCAAATACTGGCCGCAACCGGCACCGTCCGCTACGATTCCGAGCCGCCGAGCCGGGCCATCGTGGCCTTTCGCCAGCTCACCCAGGACCCCGCCCGTACCGTGGCCTTTGCCCATGCCGTGCAGCAGGCCCTGTTCCGCGATGGCTGCGACCTCAACGAATCGGTCACCTACTTGCCTCTGCTGGCCCCTTTTGGCGTCGATTCGGCTGATTTTTTAAACCGCTGGGCCGCGTCCGAAACGGCCCGTGCCGCGCAGCAGGAGTTTGCCGCCGTGGGCCGCATCGGCGTGCAGGGTTTCCCCACGCTGGTGGTGCGCATCGGCGAGCAGGGCTTCGTGCTGGCCCGCGGCTACCAGCCCTACGAGCAGCTCCGCGCCGGCCTGGAACAACTGCTGCGCGAGGAGTTGTAGCCGCCTTAGCGTGGACTCTGCGAGTCCGCGCGTCTCAACGACCGGTCCACACGCGGACTCGCAGAGGCCACGTTACATTTATTGCACCCGCACGGTCTGCTTGGTGAGCGGCGACCAGGCGATGACGTGCCGGTCTTCCTTACCCTTCAGGTATTCGAAGCCGATGACATCGGGCCGTTTCTGCAGGTCGCGCCAGGCGGCGCGGTCGAGGTTTTCGATGCCGCCGGGGAATAGCTCTTTTGCCGCCACCGCCGGCGTGTGGAACTGGGCGGACAGAAAAAACCGGTCGATGCGCCGCAGCACAAAGGTTTCGCGCTCGGCACGGGTAGCGGTGGGGCTTTTCAGCGCATAGACCAGCGCGGCTTCGAGGTCGGGCTCGGTGAGGACCTCCCGAAAAATAACCTGCCCACCGGGGTCGCGAATGGTCAATTCGCCGGTGCCCTCCAGGATTGAAGGGCCACGATACGCCAGTTGGAACAAGTCAGGCGGGCCATCGGGGTGGCTGAAGTGGTGGCGCTGCCGCACCACCCGCAGCGTGTCGCTCACCACCGAAACGGCCCTGGCGGCCGTGGTGTCGGGGGCGGGCAGCGCCGCGGCGGTGTCGGCTTTGGGGGTCGGGCGCTGGTGGTCGGCCATGCGCGAAACCGTGCCTTCGCTCACGGCCGAGGGAGTAGAGTTGCAGGCCGCCAGCAGCGGCAACAGGAGCAGCCAGGAGTGTCGCATAGTCGCAGAGAAGTGAGGTTCGAACTGTTTTACCACTACGAAAAAAAAATACCCATTAGTTGCTGGTGCTTGTTGACGGGTAGCTTCAGCGCCACAGCAGCATGGCGATAAACGCCGCGCTCAGACACAGCGACGACACCTGATTCATGCGCATGGTGTGCTCGAAATCGGCCGTCGCCTCGTCGTGCCACACGGCCCAGGCCCAGCGGCTGAACAGCAGCACCACCGGCCCGGTCGCCACCCCAAACAGCAGCAGCGGCCGCCACTCGTGCCGCAGCCAGTAGGCCAGCCCCAGCGTGACTGCCCCAGCCAGCAACCCGACGGCCGCGAAGATGAACGTGCCCCGAATACCCAGTCGCAGGCTCAGCGTACGGTCGCCGCGCCGCACATCTTCCTCGTGCTGATACACTTGCGTGAGCGGGTAGGAGCCGCACAGAAACAGCGTGCTCACCAGCGCCAGCAGCAGGTTGGTGGGCTCAAACAGCTGCGCCGGCGTGGCCCCGGCACCCACCTGCGTCATCAGTAGCGTGAACGCCCCCTGAAACACCACCACCACCAGCGTGCTCAGCAGTGGATACTTTTTCAGGCGGATGCCTTCATAGCTGTAGGCCTTCGATACCAGCAGGTACACCACCACCAGGGCGGCAAACGGCCAGCCCAGCAGCGCCGCCCCGGCCACGGCCAGCGCATCGAACAGCCACACCAGGTGCAGCAGCTCGGGCGTGACTTTAGGGGGCGTTTTGAGGCCCCCGATGCTGCCTTCGTCGCGGTCGTAGTAGGAGTTGTAGCCGTTGGAGGCCGGGTAGGCCAGCAGGTGCAGCACCACGAACGCGCCCGCCGCGCGCCATCCGCTCCAGGGCCCGCGCAACGCGCTCAGCCCAAACCAGAACACCGGCATGAGGTACACCGAAAACGGGATGCGCAGCAGCGGCAGCGCCCGCCGATAATTTCCGATTATCAATGAAGAATGGGAATGAAGAATGAGGAATGGTGGCAAAGGTCGTTTAGACCAGTCTTCATTCCTCATTCCTCATTCCTCATTGTCAATTAAGCGAAGCGCGGGGCCAGCCCACCAGGTACGTCACCTGCGGCCCCCACCAGTGGCGCTTCTGGCCGGCCTGCCAGGCGAAAGTGCCGGCCGGGTCGGCCGCATGGGCCAGGGCCAGCAGCTCGGCGGGCGAGTACATGCGCAGCACCGAAACCGTCCCGTCCCAAACCGTACAAAGCGGAATAACCGGCAGCAGGTAGGTGAACACCAGCCGGCTGAGCCGGAAGGGCCGGAACAGCGGCGTGAGCAGCAGCTGGGCCAGCAGGTTGGCCGTCCACACCAGCCCGATTTCAACCCAGTGCTTGCCCGCGCCCTCAAACACGCCAATGCCCGAGCCGGCGCGCACGGCATCGTGCAGCAGCGCCTGCGCCTGGGGCGGCGCGAAATGGTGGAAGGCCGAAAACAGCGTGCGGAAGCCCGTGAGGTGGGGCGGCACGGCCAGCGCATTCACAGGGGCCTTTTCATAGCCGATGGCCCCCTGCGAGCGCCGGGCCAGGTCGGCCCAGGCCGTGGGCTGGGGGTAAAGGTCAGTCAGGGTGATGGTGGTAGTGGGCCGCTGCCCGGGCTGGCGCAGGGCGGCCAGCACGGTTTCGATGCCGCCGCCGGCCCCCGCGCCCAACTCCAGAATGTGGGAGTGGCCACTACGGCGCAGGCCTTCGGCCAGCAGCGGTACAATGGGCCGGTAAATGCCCAGCGCCGAAATTATGAAGCGCAGGTAATCCATCATCCCAGCTCGGATTACTTTCGGAAACCAAACCAAATCCTCAAACTCGAACAACCGCAGACGTAGACGCATCATGCGGACAGTACGCAGGTGCAGCCGGTTTCGCTGCCCTGGGCTGTGTGTTTGGTCCTTACCAGCTCGTTTCCAGCGTCAGGTTGCGGGGCATGGTCGGCGTGCGCCGTCCTCGTCATTTCATCTGCGCAGCAACCATTGCTGCACGGTAGCGCCGCCGCCGAAGTTCCTGCCGCTACCACCGCTTAGATGCCCAAGCAGCACCAGTTGATGAAGTGCAGCAGACCATCGGGAATGCGGGGTAGATGAAGCTGCCGAGCAGGGGGAGTGGTTAGCAGTGGAATAATTAGAGTGATGTGGCACTCATTGCCTTCGGAAATAGCATATCAATCGGGCCTGAAAAGCTCAGAGCGGTACACAAAAGCGTTGGCCAGTAGCGAGGTTGGAAGGTAGAAGAAGCCGATAAAGAAGACAACGTAATCCATTTCCCGCGATGTGACTAAGGCTCTTATAGCCAGTGTTATTAATCCAAAAATTATTAAAATGGCTATTGTTGCTCCCATCAACCTGTTTGTTATGTCGTGAAATGAGAGCATCCAGTGGAAAATGAAATAAGCAGGCAATACAACAGGTAATGATAACATGGCAGCACCAGCACCTACTGCTCCAACTATTTTGAATTCATAACCATCTCCATAATTTAAATCGAGAATGGAATAGCGAAACACAAATAGAAATAATGGTAATAGCGCAAGCAAATTAGTCCAGAACCAAGCTGTGAAAGCTTGATGCCAAGTACCAAACTTATTGGAATGACTCATGAAGAAATCTGTAAAGAGGAAGCAAATTTATCAAAAGTTTTCTTCAACTTTGCATCACAAAGCACTTCGATACTTATGAAGCCCGCCGCCGCGCCCGACCCCTTAGCTCAACTCGCCGAAATCCGCGCCATCATGGAGCGCAGCTCGCGCTTTCTCTCGCTCTCCGGTCTGAGCGGGGTGGGGGCGGGCGTGGTGGCGCTGCTGGCCGCCGCCGTGGGGCATTTCTACCTGCAACGCGAATTCTCCGACGGCTACCTGCGCCTGATGCAGGCCTCGGCCGCCGAGCGGCAGGCGGCTCTGCCGTTTCTGCTGCTGCTGGTGGGGGGCACCATTGCGGCGGCGCTGCTGCTGGCGTTTTTCTTCACCCGCCGGCGCACCCACCGCAGCGGCCAGACACTAACCAGCGCCCCGGCGCGCCGCCTGGCCGTGGCGCTGGCCGTGCCGCTGGTGGCGGGTGGGTTGTTCTGCCTGCGCCTATACCTGGGCGGCGATGCCGGCATGGTGATGCCCGGTCTGCTGCTGTTCTACGGCCTGGCCCTGCTCAACGCCAGCAAATATACCCTCGACGAAATCCGCTGGCTGGGGCTCACGCAAATCGGGCTGGGGCTGCTGGCCATGCTACAACCCGGCTGGGGCCTGATTTACTTTGCGCTCGGCTTTGGCCTGGGCCACATCGGCTACGGCCTGCTGATGTATAACCGCTACGAGCGCCCGGCCCCGGCCGGCGCGGCGGCGGCCCACTCCCCGGTATCCTCGTGAAGCACCTCATCCACACCCTCAATAAAGCCTTCGACCATCGCGTGCGCCTCGGCGTAATGGCCGTGCTGCTGGCCAACGAATCGGTGAGCTTCAACGACCTCAAAGAAGTGCTCGACCTGACCGATGGCAACCTCGCCAGCCACGTCGCCGCCCTCGAAAAGGCCGAATACGTGCTCGTGAGCAAGCAGTTCATCGGTAAGAAACCCAACACTACTTACTCGGCCACGGCCGCTGGCAAAGCCGCGTTCCAGCAGCATTTAGCGACGCTGGAGAAACTGCTGAGACCATAGGAAATTGCCTATCAGCAGCATTCTTTTTTTGTCTTTCGACTTTGAATTACAAAGTTCTTTAATATGCGCGTCAAGCTCATCCTGCCCGCCCTCACCGAAGCCAGCAGCCCGTACTGGCGGCCCATTAAGTACTCGTTATTCCCGCCGCTGGGGCTGGCCACGCTGGCCGCCTACCTGCCCGCCGACTGGGAAGCCGACCTACAGGACGAGCACGTCGAAACCCTGTGTCTCGACGATGCGCCCGACCTCGTTATCATCCAGGTGTACATCACCAACGCCTACCGCGCCTACGCCCTGGCCGACCACTACCGTGCCCGCGGGGCCTATGTGTGCCTCGGCGGGCTGCACGTTACCAGCCTGCCCGACGAGGCGGCCCCGCACGCCGACAGCATCTTTCTGGGGCCGGGCGAGGAAACGTTTCCGGCCTTTTTGCAGGACTGGCGGGCCGGGCGGGCGCGGCCGCGCTACGTGTCGGGGGCGGGGCGCACGCTGGCGGGCATCCCACCCATCCGGCGCGAGCTGATTAAGCGCGAGCGCTACCTCGTGCCCAACTCGATTGTAGTGACGCGCGGCTGCCCGCACCACTGCGACTTCTGCTACAAAGATGCCTTTTTTGCGGGAGGCAAGGGCTTTTACACCCAGACGGTGGACGACGCGCTGGCCGAAATCGGCCGGCTGCCGGGGCGGCACCTGTACTTCCTCGACGACCACCTGCTGGGCCACACCCGCTTCGCAACTGGCCTGTTCGAAGGCATGCGCGGCATGGGGCGGCTGTTTCAGGGCGCGGCCACCGTCGACAGCATTCTGCGCGACGATGGCCTGCTGGAAAAAGCAGCCCGGGCGGGCCTGCGCAGCCTGTTTGTGGGCTTCGAAACTCTGAGCCCGGTGAACCTCAAAGCCAGCAATAAGCCCCAGAACCTGGGCCGCGACTACGGTGCCGCCATCCGGCGCCTGCACGATTTGGGCATTATGGTGAACGGCAGCTTCGTGTTCGGGCTCGACGACGACCGGCCCGACGTATTCGAGCGCACCGTGGACTGGGCCGTGCGCCAGGGCCTCACTACAGCCACCTTCCACATTGCCACGCCCTACCCTGGCACAGCCCTTTTCCAGCGCATGGAGGCCGAAAACCGCCTGCTGCACCGCCGCTGGAACGAGTACGACACCCGCACCGTGGTGTGCCGCCCCGGCCCCCACCTCACCGCCCGCCAGCTAAAAGAGGGTTACGACCGCGCCTACCGCGACTTCTACTCCTGGACCAGCATCAGCCGGGCCAGCCTAGTGCACGACACCCTACGCCACCAGCTCAAGCATTTCGCCTACGCCGGCGGCTGGAAAAAATTCGAGCCGCTCTGGAATTTCATCATCAAGTCGCGCCACCTCGATACCATGCGCCCGCTGCTCGAAGCCATTCTGAGCAAGGTGAAGGGGAAGGCCGCGCCGGACAGCCCGGAGCCGACGCCGCCATTGGCCAGCGACTCGGAGATGCTACTGCCGCTACCGGTGCTGCAGCGGCCATAGCTCGCCGCCGTAGCGGCAGCCCGCTTTGCTGGCTCCCATGGCTTCTTCCAGCCTTGCCAGTTACTCAGGCTGCGTTGGGCGCTAAAATATGACCCTTGAAACCTTTGCTAAACCACCTTATGAATCCTGCCCTCGAATCTTCTAATACGTGGCACCCGGCTCCGGCCGCCTTTGCCAAACCAGCTGTCCCGCCCCTCACGGCCCGTCAACGCCTGTTGCTGCCGCTGGGCGTGCTGCTGTTCAACTGGCTGTTCTGGCGGGAGCGGGGTGGCCTGAACATGTTGGTGTTTACCGTTTTCATCGTCGCGGCGCAACTGATGCAGCTGCCGAAGCACGCCCCGGCCCGGCGCTCGGCCTCCTTCTGGCTGATGGCGGCCGGCAGCCTATTAGGGGCCGTCATGATGGCCGTGTATGGTTCGGCGGTGGCGGCGCTGGCTTGCGCCGTGTCGGTGCTGCTGCTGCTGGGCTACGTGAACCAACCGCCGCTTAGGCTGCTGCTCTTCGCGGGCCTCACGGGCCTGCGCAGCGGCCTGGAGGCCTGGTTGCGGGTGCTGCGCGGCATACGTCCCCCGCGCCACGCCGGGGCGGGCGTGCGTCGGAGCTGGTTCTACGGGCGGCTGCTGCTGCTGCCGCTGGTTATTCTAGGGGCTTTCCACGGGCTTTTTGCGGTGGCCAACCCGGTGTATGCCCGCCTGAGCGGCCGGGCGCTAACACTGCTTGGCGACTGGCTGCTCCAGCTGCTGCCCGATATTTCCCTGGGGCACCTGCTGTTTCTGGCGCTGGGCTTCGTTACCACGGCGGCCGTGGTGGTCGCGGTGCCGGTATTCTACTTCGCCGACCAGGAATCGCGCTTAGGGGAATTTATCCGGCGGCAGCGCGACCGGGTGGCCTCGCTGGCCGTGCGCCGGCCCGATTTTCGCCTGAAAACCACCCGTGCCCTCGACCTGCGCAAGGAATACCTGGCCGCGCTGGCCGTGTTCGGGCTGGTGAATGCGCTGTTGCTGCTGGTAAATGCCATCGATATACGCTGGCTGTGGTTCGGCTTCGCGCCCGCGCCGGGCTTCAACCTCACGCAGTTTGTGCACGAAGGCACCTGGGTGCTCATTTTCAGCATCCTGCTGGCCATGGGCATCGTGCTGTGGTTTTTCCGCCGCAATCTGAATTTCTACCAGCCCGGCCTGGCGTGGCTACGGCGCGGGGCCACGGCCTGGGTGCTGCAAAATGCGGTGCTGGCCGTGTCGGTGGGGCTGCGCAACTACTATTATATCCGGCAGTGCGGCGTGGCCTACAAGCGCATCGGGGTGTGCTTTTTTTTGCTGCTGGTGTTTTTCGGGCTGGGCACGGTGCTGCTCAAAATCTGGCAGCGCCGCTCGGCCTTCAGCCTCGTGCGCCTCAATGCCCTGGCCGCGTACGCAGTGTTGCTGCTGCTGGCCGCCGGTAACTGGGAAGTCTGGATTGCCCGCTACAACCTGCAGCCGCGCTTCCGCAGCGTTGACGTAGGCTTTCTGCTCGACATGCCGGCCCGCGTGCTGCCCACCGTGCTGGCCCGCCGCGCCGTGCTCGACCACGCCACCCAACTCACCGTCGAAGGCGAATACGGCATTTCCCAAGTCATTAAACCCGCCGATGCCCAGCGCTTGCTCGACTACGCCGTAGCCGATGCCCGCGCCCGCTACGCCGCTTACCCGCACTGGCAGGGCCTGACCTGGGCCGACTGGCAAGCCGCCCAACAGCTGCGGCGCCATGAATAAGCTCATTCAGACGACTCCGCCATCGGCCCTGGCGTGCTGGCTGGGTTGAAAACAGCCGCGATGATTTGGTTGATGCTGCTTTTGTGCCTGCTTGTTCCGGCAGCCTTGTTCTGTGTGCTGTTGGGCTGGTACTGCTGAGTGCCACCTGAGTGGAAATAGCCGGCCCAATTCTCATTTCTACTTATTCAGAAAGACAACCATCCCATGCTTCCTCAATTCGCCTTCACACTCCTCGGCATTCTCTTCTGTTGCGGCGACGTGGCCCTGCTGGGCGTGCTGCTTACCTGGCAGGAGCGCGCCGCCACCCCCGCCGACCGGTGGCGGCGGCTGGTGCGCGGCGTGCTGCCTGGCACGGCCGTCCTGCTGGGGCTACTGCTGCTGGCCTTCACGCAGTTGCTGCTGCTGTGGTCGCGGCAGTAGCCCCGTTGGCTGCCCGGGCTATTTATTCGGCGGTGTCGGCCGTTGCGCCGGGGTGGCGCAGCTGGTGGGCCGCCGCCGTCAGGGCCTCGCCGAGCTTGGTTACGCGCGGGGCCGTGTTGCCCTCCGCAAAGCTGGCGGCCTGGGTCGTATTGGTGCCCATACGCGCCAGCAGCGGGGCAATGATGTCGACATCATAAGAACCGCTGCCGAAATGTGCTTTCAACTCCTGCAAATCAACCACCAGCTGGTGAAAAGAGGGGTTGTTGGCGGTTTTTAAATCTTCAATCCACTGCTGCAGATGGTTGTCGAGACTACTGCGGTCAGCTTCTTCGCTGAGGTTGCCGCCGAGCAGGTGTACGGCGCTATCGAGGTGAACCTGGTTTTGAACTTCGGTCTTTTCCATGAGAGGAGGGGAGTGGGGCCGCAACGTAGCGGTTGTTTCTGCCAACGCGGCTGGCCCGGCAAGGTTGGCCCCGGCCCCAAACAAAAATGCCCCGCCATAGCTGGCGGGGCATTTTGCAGGCTGATAATCGAAGCGTTAGCCCAACTACTCAATTTTGTTGATACGCTCCTTCACCGATTCCAGCGAGATGCGCATGTTCACAATGTCGGCGCGGGCCGCTTCCTGCTCTTTCAGGTTGGCATCAATAAGGTTATTGAGCTGCTGCAGTTCGGCGGCGTTGGCGGCCAGCATCTGCTGAATTTCGAGCTTCTTAGCCTTGTTCTTATCAATGTCCTTCTTGATGGTGTTCTGCTTCTCAATCACGGCCATGTGGTTGTTCTGCGAGTTCATCAGGGCCTTTTCAGCGTCGGTAATCTGGCTGGCAAGGTCTTCACGGTACATCATGCGGGCGAATTCCTTGAGGTATTTCTCGGCCGATTTCCACTGTACCGGGGTAGCTTCCTTGCCCAGGTAGGCATTGCCGAGGTCAATGCTCCACCATACGGTGGTGCCGGTGGGGGCAGCGTCGACTTTGCTGATGACCCGAATCGGGTTAGGTGCAATTTCGTCGATAACTACGCCGTCCAACGTCAACACGCCTTTGTTGTTCTTCACCTTGCTGCCGAACTTATCCGTCAGCTGCTTTAGCCAAGCCGTTTCAACCCGGCGGCTGTCGAGCTGCATCGTCACTTGCTGGCCCTTGCGGGGAATACTGTTGATAGACTTATCAGCTTCATCTACAGGAGATTTCTGAGCATACCCGCTCAGCGCTGCCACGCATACGAGAAGTAGGATGAGTAAACTACGTTTCATGGGGATAACAACTAAAGAAAGCATTAATGAAAAGAGCGCCAGATGAACAATGCGGTGAGTACCGTTATCCGGCTTTTCAAATTTAGGACCTTTATCCGATGCAAATTCGGATGCAACCTGATTTTTTAACGATTTCGCTGTTTTTGTTCGTTAAGTAAAATTTAATATTTTTTTAGTTCAATAACTGAGAGATATTTGTTGCCTTCCCTCATTCATTGACTTCTGGCTTTGTAACAAACCAATGATGACAGGGGTTATTCGCGCCTATGCCAGTCACCATTTGCCGCACCGAGCACTTCAACGCTGCCCATCGCCTGCACAACCCCGCCTGGAGCGCCGAGCGCAACCAGCAGGTCTTCGGGAAATGCAATAACCCGAACTATCACGGGCACAACTACAACCTGACCGTACGCCTGACCGGCCCCGTCGACCCTGACACCGGCTACGTGTATGATACGAAGCGGTTGAGCGACCTGATTAAGCGCGAAATACTCGACCGCTACGACCACCGCAACCTCAACCTCGACATCGAGGAGTTTGCTACCCTCAACCCCACGGCCGAGAACATCGCCGTGGTCATCTGGCAGCGGCTGCGCCCTCACCTGGCCGCCGGGCTGTCTTTATCGGTCACGCTTTTCGAGACGGACCGTAACTTTGTTGAATATCATGGATAATGCTTCCGGGCAACGCCCGGCCCCCGACTCGCAGTTGCCCGCCAACCTGCGCACCCCTCTTCGCCCCGATGCTTTTGCCCGTAGCGAGGAAGATAAGATTACGGCCATCAGTGGCCATTTCGAGGCTATTATGCTCGAACTGGGCCTCGACCTGACCGACGATAGCCTGGCCGGCACGCCGCGCCGGGTGGCCAAAATGTACGTGCAGGAATGGTTTAAGGGGCTCGACCCGAAGCACCGACCCGAGGTGCGCATGTTTGAGAACCGCTACCAGTACCAGCAGCTGCTGGTGGAGCGCGATATCACGCTCTTTTCGTGCTGCGAGCACCACTTCGTGCCCATTATCGGCAAGGCGCACGTGGCTTACCTGCCGGGCAGCCACGTAGTGGGCCTGAGCAAGCTCAACCGCGTGGTGCAGTACTATGCCCGCCGCCCGCAGGTGCAGGAGCGCCTCACCCGCCAGATTGCCGAGGAGCTGAAGCGCAGCCTGGGCACCGACGATGTGGCCGTGCTCATCGAGGCCGACCACCTGTGCGTGATGAGCCGGGGCGTGAACGATACCAGTAGCAGCACCCTTACCACCGAGTACAGCGGCCGGTTCGCCGCCGACGAGGCGCTACGCAGCGAGTTTTTGCGCCAGATTGGAAAATAGCCGACATCTTTCCTTGCTCTTGCGCCTGCCCGGGGCCACCTTGCGCGCCCGGCTTCCGCTCCTGAACTGAACTCTACTCGCTCTTCCCTTCCCACCCATGACTGAGAATTCACCGCGCAAAGTGCTTATCACGGGCGGTACGGGCCTGATTGGCTCCCGGCTTTCCGAGTTGCTGATTGATGCGGGCTACGAAGTAGCCCTGCTGAGCCGCGAGCCCGCCAAAAGCAGCCACTACCACAGTTTCCGCTGGGACCCGGCGGCCGGTACCATCGACGAGGCCGCCGTGCCCTACGCCGACTACATCGTGAACCTAGCCGGGGCCAGCGTGAGCGGCGGCAAGTGGACCGACGAGCGCAAGCACGACATCATGGGCAGCCGCCTGGGTGGGCTGGCCCTGCTGCACCGCGAGCTGGCTAAGCCCGGCCACCACGTGCAGGCCTTTGTGTCGGCTTCGGCCATCGGTGTGTACGGCGATACCGGCGCGCAGCTGCTCACCGAAGAGTCGTCGCCCGGCCTGCCCACCCACGATTTTCTGGCCGATGTGGCCCACCAGTGGGAGTTGGCGGCCGCGCCGGTGGCCGCGCTGGGTATTCGCACGGTGGTGCCGCGCATTGGCGTCGTGCTCAGCACGGCGGGTGGCGCGCTGCCCCAGATTGCCAAGCCCGTGAAGCTGGGAGCGGGCGCGGCCCTGGGCAGCGGCAAGCAGTTCATGTCCTGGATTCACCTCGACGATATCTGCCGTCTGTTCATGGCCATGCTGGACGATACGAGCTGGGAGGGCACCTACAACGCGGTGGCCCCACACCCGGTCACCAACGAGGAATTCACCAAGGAGCTGGCGCAGGTGCTGCACCGGCCGCTGCTGCTGCCCAAGGTGCCGGCTTTCGGCCTGAAGCTGGCCCTGGGCGAGATGAGCGAAATCGTGCTGGCCTCGCAGAACGTGAGCGCGGCCAAGGTGCTGGCTCAGGGCTTCACCTACGAGTTTCCGGAGCTGCACGGGGCGCTGGTGGCCCTGTACGCGGGGGCGTAGCGGATGCGACCAGATGGGTATTGAATTGCTTCCGGAGCTTTTCTTGTATCTTAGGCTGCTGCTATTATTTCCGTCGTTATGATTAGCCAAGAACAGATTTCCGTTGTCCTGAAGGACTTGCCGCGTGAGTTTTCCATTGATGAGCTGGTTGATAAACTCATTCTGGTGGAGAAAATAGAAGAGGCCATCAAGCAGGGCGAGCGCGGCGAAACGTATTCAACGGAGGAAGCACGCGAGCTGCTGCGGCAATGGTCCAGGTAAGGTGGTCGCGGCGCATTATCGCGGAACTGCACGAGGCCCGCGAGTACCTGCACGCCTATTCACCGCGCTCGGCGGAGCGGCTGATTGATGCCATTTTCACGAAAGCGGCTTTGCTGGAAACTCAGCCTTTGCTGGGCCGCGTGGTACCGGAAGCCGAACGGCCGGATGTGCGCGAGTTACTTTACCAGAAATATCGCCTGATTTACCAGGTCGTGAGCAAAACCGAAATTTTGATGCTCACGCTGCATCCAGCTTTGCGCCCATTGGCAGCGGACTCGCTGTTGGAAGCAAGTTAGCCGCAGGCGATACTTAATGAGCCCGTCAACGCTTCGAGAAACCTTTCCAACGGCTCCGCAGGCCACTCAACGCCTCCGGAAACCGTTCCAACGCTTCCGCAAGCCAGTCAACGGCTCCGGAAAGGCTTCCAACGCTTCCGAAAACCGTTCCAACGACCCCGCAAGCCAATCAACGCTTCCGGAAGGGCTTCCAACGCCTCCGAAAACCGTTCCAACGACCCCGCAAGTCATTCAACGGGTTCGGAAACGCATCCGATGACTCTGGAGGCTCGTCCGATGCATCCGGCTGGTCGTCCGATGGTCCCGCATGCCAGCCGATGGGTCCGGAGATGCTTCTGATGGGTCCGGACGGGCATCCGAGGATAATGGCGAGTAGTTTTGCATTATGCGAATTGCTTCAGTATTTACCCTACTCCTGCTTAATGTTGCTTGCTTGTGCGCTCAACCCATGCAACCACGCCCATTAACCGAACTTATCAATACCCAAGACCCAGGCTGGCCATTGGTGCAGGGCTGGGTTGCATCCGCTAAAAACAAGGTTCAAGTATTGCCGAAAACAGCAGCTCGGGCCGATAGTGCCTTGCTGACCGCGCAAGTGACAACCCGCTCGCCATTGGGTGCGGTCGTTTACGAGACGGGCGGCATTCTCGTGGATAATGGCTGGCTCCGCATTCTGGGCTCCGGCTCGCCGGCTTTGAAGCGTGACCTGATGGGTTGGAACAAGGACAAGCAAAAAGGGTTGTTGCTGGTAGCATACGACGCATTGGGAGGCTTTTTTGCGCTCAACGGGGGCGCTTTCGGCCAAAACACTCTTGGCAAAATTTACTACCTCTCGCCCGATAATCTGGAGTGGGAGCCGCTTGATAAGGACTACTCCGATTTTCTGGTTTTCTGCTTTTCCGGCAACCTGGACAAGTTTTATAACAAGATGCGTTGGAAAAACTGGCAACAGGAAATAGCCACGCTCAACAGCAATCAGGGCATCGCTTGTTATCCCTTTTTATTTACCGAAGAGGGTAAGAATATTAATAAGGTTTTGCGTAAACCAGTGCCTATTCAGGAGCTTTGGATGTTTAGCAACGACATGCGCCAACAACTAGGCATCCGCTAGCGCCCGCCGCCGCCCTTCACGCTATCGGGCACGCCGCCGCCGCTGTTCATCTGTTCGAGCAGGTTGTCGGCGGCGATGGTATCGACGGCCACGGCGCGGCGGCGGGGCTCGTCGTCGGGCGAGACGCAGGTGTACTTCTTGCTGATTTTGACGGAGGCTTTGGGGAAGTGGCCGTAGGTGTAGCCCAGGTCCTTGTCCTTATATACTTTCTCCATGAACTTGCCGAAGATGGGTAGCGCGGTGCGGCCGCCTTCGCCCTGCTGCGAGCCGGTGAAGTGGATGCTGCGGTCTTCACCGCCCACCCACACGCCGGTCATCAGGTCCTTGGTCATGCCCATGTACCAGCCGTCGGAGTAGTTGCTGGTGGTGCCGGTTTTGCCGCCAATCTGGTTGTCGTTGTGCCAGAGGTCGTAGTCCCACAAGGCCTGCGAGGTGCCGCCGGGCTCTTCCATGCCGCCGCGCAGCATGTAGGTCATCAGCCAGGCGGTTTCGGCCGAAATGGCGCGCTTCTGGGCGGGGTCGAATTGCTTGATGACGTTGCCATTCCGGTCTTCGATGCGCGTGACCAGGCGCGGCTCGGAGCGGAAGCCGGTGTTCATGAAGGTGCTGTAGGCGTCGACCATCTCGTACACGCTCACGTCGCCGCCCGAGCCCAGGCCGATGCTGGGCACCGAGAGCAGGGGCGAGGTGATGCCCACCTTGTGGGCGTATTTGGCCACGTTTTCCCAGCCCACTTTTTCGGTCAGCTGGGCCGTGACGGAGTTCACCGAGCGGGCCATGGCGTGGCGCAGGGTCATGTTGCGGCCGGTGTACTCGCGGGTCACGTTGTCGGGCTGCCACTCCATGGGCTGGCCGTTTTCGACGTACTTGATGGTCACGCGCTGGTCGCGGATGCGGTCGCAGGGCGAGTAGCCGTTGTCGAGGGCGGTGAGGTAGACGAAGGGTTTGAACGTGGAGCCGGCCTGGCGCTTGCCCTGCTTCACGTGGTCGTACTGGAAGAAGCGGAAGTCGAGCCCGCCCACCCAGGCCTTAATCTGGCCGGTGAAGGGGTCCATGCACAGCATGCCCGACTGCAGGAAGTGCTTGTAGTAGGCCAGCGAATCGAGCGGCGACATGACGAGCGTGGTGTCGTTGTCGTCGTGCTTCCAGGTAAACACCTTCATCGGGCGCTTGGCATGCAAGGCCGAATCGAGGCGCTGGGGCTGGTTTTTGTAATGGTTGGCGAGGGTCTTGTAGCTCTCGGTGCGCCTCATCTGGGTGAGGATGAAGTCCGGAATTTCGTGGCCCTGGTCGTCGACCCAGGGGTTCGAGTTCCGGTCGCGCCAGAAGTTGTCGAACTGGCGCTGAAGCGACTTCATGCGCTCGTGCAGGGCCTCTTCGGCGTGGGCCTGCATGCGCGAGTCGATGCTGAGGTAGATTTTCAGGCCGTCGCGGTACATGTCGTGGCCCGTGCTGTCGCACCAGGCATCCACAAACTGGCTGGCCGCGCTGCGGAAGTAGGTGTCCGGCCCGTCGATGTGCTTCTCGACGTGGTAGTCGAGCACTACGGGCGTGGCTTTCAGGGCCGTAATCTGGTCTTTGGGCAGCACGCCGGCCTGGCCCATGCGGTCGAGCACGACGTTGCGGCGGCGGCGGGCGGCAGCCGGGTGAAACTTGGGGTTGTAGGCCGTGGGGTTGTTGAGCACGCCCACCAGCATGGCCGCCTGCTCGGGTTTCAGGCTATCAGGCGAGGTATTGAAGAAGGTTTTGGCCGCCACCTTGATGCCGAACGCGCTGGAGCCATACTCCACCGTATTCAGGTACATGCGCAGAATCTCCTCCTTGGTGTAGCGCTGCTCCAGGTCGACGGCCGTGAGCCATTCCTTGGTTTTGGCCACGATGGTGCTCACCACCGGGATGTAGCCCAGCGCGCCCCGGCTCTGCTGCCGGCGGATTTTATACAGGTTCTTGGCCAGCTGTTGGGTGAGGGTGGACCCCCCGCGCTTATCGCCCCGCGCCGCCGAGTACAGGCTGCCCAACAGCGCCTCCGCATCGATGCCCGAATGCTTATAGAAGCGCACGTCCTCGGTCGCAATCAGCGCCTTGATGAGCAGGGGCGACATCTTGCTGAGCGGCACCGGCGAGCGGTTCTCGCGGAAATACTTGCCAATCAGCATGCCGTCGGAGGTATATACTTCCGACGCCTGCTCCACCTTGGGGTTTTCGAGGTCGGCCAGGCTGGGCGACTTGCCGAACAGGAACAGGAAGTTGGTGCTCACCAGAAACGGGTACACCAGAAACAGAATCACCACCAGCCCAAACAGCACCCAGGCCCAGCTGGCCAGCCGCAGCGGCCAGCGCCGGCGCGTCTTTTTAGGGGAAGAACCGGGAGCAGGGGCAGGGGTTAGCGTTTTCAGGTCGGCCATACGAGGCGGCAAGTGGGTAGCGGCATGTTAGCTCCGCCGCGAAGAACGGCAAATATACCAGCCGGCCCGCCCAAACGGTCAACTGTGCCGCACCAGCTGGCCCGGCAGGCGGCGTACCGCGAAATTTCATTTCGGCACGAGCAAAGCGAGTTCCGGCCCTGGCCAACGTTCCTGCTCGCGGTGCGAGTCGCGCAATAAAATTTCGCGGTGCCCGGCCCACTAGCGCCGCTGGCGAGCCACCATCAGGGCCTGATGGTAGACGTTGCGCCGGGCGCGGATGCGGTTGCGCTGCCAGCGCCAGGCCAGCTCGGTCAGTGCCAGCAAAATAATGCCCAGCCCCAGGAAGTAGCTCCAGTACAGCATCTGCGTCTGAGCTTGCGTGGGGGTATCCAGCTCCTGAAACAGAAATACTCCCCACAGCTCATCGATAAGCGTGAACAGCCACACGCCGGCCGCCAGCACCCGGCCGGCCCGGCCCAGGGCCAGGTGCCAGTGCAGCAGGTACAGCACCACCCCCGGAAACGCCGAAAGCAGCACCAGCGGCATGGCCTTCACCAGCGGCAACCCTAGAAAAAGAATGCTGAGCGTCTCCTTCGTTACCTGCGCAATGGCCAGCAGGCGCCCGAGCCGCGAAAGCTTCGGGATGCTGAAAGGCGGATGCAGGTGGGTTTGGAGCATTGCGCGAACCAAGTGAAGAACGGAGTCGGCGCTAAGATACTGATTTGGTTCAGTTAAGTAAAGCTTCGGTGCTAATACCGGCGGGCCATCAGCCGGGCGGTCTGGCAGCGCCAGGTCAGGATGACGATGAGCAGCCCTTTCACCGAGTCGAGCAGTAGGTTATCAGGTTTGCCGTAGGCCAGGTAAATGCCGATGCCGATGCCAATCCACCACACGCCCAGCAGATAGCACCAAGTGGCAAAGCCCGGCCGCCGCTTCTGCACCTGGATTAGCGCCACCCCACACACCATCGACACGAACAGCAGCAGCCAGCCCAGCACGTAGCCCAAAAAGGCATTGGCCGGCCCGTATTTCACGCCAAATAGTGCCAGCGTTTGGGCCGGGGCGAAGAAAGAACCACCCGTTAGCGCCAGCTCCAGCAACAGAGCGACGAACAGCACAATCAATAACAGCGTACGGGGCATAGAGCAATGAATAGGAAGCGGCCAAGTGGGCCATTCTCCGACCAGGAAGGCCATTACGCCGCCAAGCTAAACAATAAACCTGAATTGTTCAGTATTTTGGTTTTCGCAAAGAGGCAGACTACGCTGGTCGACTGCCTGAAAATGCGTTGGTTAACGGTTCAAATCCTTCATTCCGGGCGGAATGCCTGCCTTCTAATGAGTCAATTTTTTGGCCCAATCCTCATGTTTTCCTAGGCAGGGAAACGGCCATTCCAGCCTGTAGGGACGGGTAGCGCTGGCTCGCGCTAGTAGTGACGTCGTTTCCAGCGCAACCCAAAGCCAAAAAAGCCGTCCCCACGCGTGGGGACGGCTTTTTCTATATAACGCAGCCCCAAGAGCTGCCGCGGCGCTTAGGCTACGGGAGCCTTGGCCACCTGGTTCAAACGACGCTCTTTGATACGAGCCTGCTTGCCCGACAGGCCACGCAGGTAGAACAGACGGGCGCGACGTACTTTACCGCGACGCACTACCTCGATTTTCTCGATGTTGGGCGACAGCAGCGGGAAGATACGCTCGGTACCGATTTGGTTCGAAATCTTACGCACGGTGAAGGTTTCGCCGTTCGAGCTCGGGTTGCGGCGCTGCAGCACCACGCCCTGGAACTGCTGAATGCGCTCCTTGGCACCTTCGCGGATTTTCACGTGCACGTTAATCGTGTCGCCGGCGGCGAAGAGAGGGAAGCTGGCGCGGCGCTCCTGCGATTCGGCCTGGATAAAGTCAAGTAGTACGCTCATGGCT
>JANXMN010000515.1 GCA_025354605.1 Hymenobacter sp.
ATGACGTGCTGGTTATTCTTTCAACTAGTCGGCCTTAGAACTGGCGCAGGTGCAGGCAGTCGTCCTCCTTTTTGCGCATGGCCGTCTGGCTCAGCAGGTCTTTGTCGTGGTAGCCGAGCAGGTGCAGCACGCCGTGAATCATGACGCGGTGCAGCTCGTCGCGGAAGCTCACGCCCAAATCCTGGGCATTGTCGCGCACGCGCTCCACGCTGATGAAAATGTCGCCTTCCAGGATGTCCGCGTCATCGGAGTTGTCGAACGTGATGACGTCGGTGAGCGTGTCGTGGTCGAGGTACTCCAGGTTGAGGCGGTGGAGGTACTCGTCGGAGCAGAAGATGTAAGTCAGCTGCACGATGCGGTGCTCGTGCACCTTGGCTACCCGCTCAATCCAGTCGATAAGCTCGGTGGCATCGGACAGCTCGAACTCGGGCGCGTCTTCCACCATGAACTCGATGCCCGGAGCCTCATGCTGCAGCTCGCCGGGCGGAAACGACTCGTGGTGGGGCGGGCCCAGCGGCGGGGTGCTGTCCATGGATAAACAAAAAGCTAGGCAGCGATTTGGTCGGAGCTGGAATGCTCGTCGGCGGGAGCCGGCGTGAGCTGGAAGGTGAGCAGCACACAGCGGCCTTCCTTGCTGAATTCCACCTCATCGGCCAGGTGACGGATGAGGAAGATACCCCGGCCGCCAGGATTCTCCAGGTTTTCGGGCGCGGTAGGGTCGTCGAGGTTTTCGTAGTTGAAGCCCGCGCCCTCATCCTCAATCTCAAATTTGAGCGCCTGCGGCTCGACGAAGAGCGACAGGTAGACATTCTTGTCCTTGTCGAACTTGTTGCCGTGCCGGATGGCGTTGTTTACCGCTTCGGTGACGGCCACCATGATGTTACCGTAGATATCATCCTCAATGTGAAAGGTATCCTTCGAGTTGTCGATAAAGCTCTCCACCACGCGAATATTTTCTACGAGCGACGGAATCTGTATTTTTACCTGCTTCATAAGGCGGTTTAGTGGAAGAGCGACAACGGGTTTGGGGCGGCAAAAGTAGTCTTTGCGCGGCGAAAAGCCGCATGCAAGTACGCCTTCTTCTCAGAACTGGTTTTATGCAGTGTCCGAACGCGTTAACGAATACGCAGCCGCCGCGCGTATGGCGGCTCCCCGGTTATTTTATTTTTTGAAAATACTCGCCCACCTCGCGTTGATAATACGGAGTGAGGTTTGGGGGGGTACTACGTAGTAATTCGGTCTGGCGTTCTTTGCTGACTCGGTATTTGTCGAAAGCCGGCGGGAAAACCGGCGGCTTGGCCTGGGCGCTCTGGGCCTCACGTTTGGTGTCCTGGTCGCGCTCGCGGGCCGACTTCTCCACCTCCAGCATGCGGGTGAGGATTTGCTGCTGGCGCAACATGGTTTCCTCGGTCAGGCGCTTGTTCACGAGGTCGGTTTCGGTCTGCTCCATCATCTTCTTCACGTCGCCGGTACCGCCCGCGCCCTGGTCGCCTTTGCCGTCCTTGCCTTTGCCATCCTTGCCGTTGGGGTCGCCGGGCTTACCGTCTTTGCCGTCCTTCCCGTCCTGGCCCTGGCCGGCGGGGCCGCCGGGCTTGCCCTGGCCCTGCTGCAATTTGTCGAGCTGCTGCATGGCCTGGCGCAACATCTGCTGCTGGCCGGCTAGCTTGGCCAGTTCCTGCGACATGGCCCGGCCGGTTTTGCCGCTCTTCGAAAGCTGCTGAATCTGCTCGTTGAGCTGCTTCTGCATTTGGCTCATGCTGCCGGGGCCGGGCTTGCCGCCGGGTCCCTGGCCTTTGCCCTTGCCCTTCTTCTTGCCGGGCTTGCCCTGGCCGTCTTTGGGGGCGCCCTTGCCTTCCTGGGCTTCCTGCTGCATTTGGTTGAGGGAGCTTTGTAGCATCAGGGCCAGGTTGTTCATGCTGGTCATGGCCTGCTGCTCGGTGGCGGTGGCGCGGCCCAGGTCGCGCTGCTGAATGTGGGTGAGCGACTCGTCCATGCGGCCGTTCATCTCGCCCACTTCGCGCGTCACAAAGCTCTGAATCTTGGGCTCTTTCTTGGCCAGGGCGTAGAGCGAGTCTTGAATGATTTTGGCGTCGTCGCGCAGTTTGCGCTGGGTCTGGCCTAGCTGCACGAAGCGCGGGTCGGACTGGTCTACCCGGCGGAAGTCCTTCATTAGCTGCTCCTGGTCGAAGCTCAGGGTGAGCAGGTTATCCAGAATGTTGCGCAGGTCGTCGATGTTCTGCTGGGCCTGGTCGCTCTCCTCCTCGCTCATCTGGTCGCGCATTTTCTGCGCCATCTTTTTCATGCGGGCGGCGGCGCTTTTTTGCTTGCCGGCGGCTTTCTTGTTCTGGTTTTTGCTCAGGCCCTGCTGGCTTTCCTGCATATCCTGGTCGGTCTGCTCCTGTTCGGGCTTTTGCTCGTCCATGCCGTTCTGGTCTCCGAGCTCCTTGTCCATCTGCTTCAGGTCCTGCAACTCCTTCTTCAGGTCCTCGAACGCCTGCTGCTTCTCAGCCTGCTCCTGCTTGAGCTGTTCCTGCTTGGCTTTCTGGTCCTGGTTCGACGCCTTGTTGTCGGAGTTTTCCTTGTCGTTCTGCTCGGTTTTTTCGGCCAGCTTTTCTTCCTGCTTGGCCAGCTCGTCGAGCTTGTTGGCGGTTTCCTCGGCCTTCTGCTCCAGTTGCAATTGTTTGAACATTTCGAGGGCCCGGTCGAGCTCCTTTTGCAGGGTGTCTTCCTTGTTTTCGAGCTGTTGCAACAGTTTCTGCATCTCGGCATCGGGCTGCTTCTGCTGCTCCAGCAATTTCTGCAGCTTGTCGTAGAGCTTCTTGGTTTCGGGGTCGAGCAGGTCGGCCATCAGCTTTTTCAGCTCCTCGGCTTTCTTGGCCAGTTCCTCGCTTTTGGGGCTGGCCTGGTCCTGCTTCTGCTGCAGCTGCTCGAACAGCTTCTGCATCTGCTCCATCTGCTGGTTGAGCTGGTTTTTCTGGTCCAGCATGTTTTCCAGCTGCTTGCGGTCCTGGAAGCTCAGGTCGCGCTTGGTTTTGAGCTTGTCCTGGGTTTTGGCCAGCTCGCGCTCCAGCTTCTCGCTCTGCTTGGCGGCCTGGCTCATCTGGCTGGCCACGGACTGCGCCTGGGCCTGCATTTCCTGGCGCAACTCGCGGCGGCTGGGCAGGCGGAACTCCACCGGGCGAGTGCGGGTGGCCTTGGGGCCGTGCACGCCGTCGTTGTCCCAGGCCTCCACGTAGTATTCGAGGCGGTCGCCGGGTTGCAGGTTCAGGCCGTTCAGATTCCAGGTGTAGGCGTAGGTGCCGGCGCTTTCGCGGGGCAGCTCCAGCGCAATGCGGCCCTGGCGCACCGGGGCCGCGTTCACGCTCTGGCCAGCGCGGCGCAGGGCGTAGTGCAGGCCCAGGCGGCTCAGGCCGTAGTCGTCGCGCACGGTGCCGCCCAGGGCCAGGTAGCGCCGGGTCACGGTGTCGGAAAAGGCTTCCAGCGTGAGGGCCGGCGGCAAATCGGGCACGGCCGTGAGCTGGTAGGAAATGGGGTCGCGGTTCAGGCTGGCCGGGTTTTGCAGGCGCAGCAGGTAGGGCTGCGAGCGCAGAATGCGCCGCTCGGCCACGAAGGTGCCGTCGTCGCCGGTGGCAGCCAGGGTTTCGTCGGGGTTCTGAAACACCAGGGTCAGGGCCTCGGTAGCGGCGGTGGCGAATTCCCAGCGCACCGTGCTGCCCTCGGGTACGGTCAGGTTGCCGCCGTTCTCGATGGTTTCGGCGGCCTTGCCGGTGTAGGCCGGGTAGCTGACGCGCACCTTGAAATCGCGCAGGTTGGGCCGTTCCAGCACCGTGAGCTGATATTCGGGCGAGGCAAACCCGGCGCCCTTCAGCTGAAAATGCACGTCGCCCTGCGGCTGCTCAAACGTGTAGCGGAACGCGTCGCCGCGCCCGGCCACCTTGCTCAGCCGCCGCTCGGTGCCCCCGTAGCTGATGCGCACGTCGGCGGGCAGGGCCGCGCCGGCCACGCCCACATCCAGGGTAAAATCCTCGCCCCGAAAGGCCGTGAGCTTGCGGTTCTTAATCTGAAACTGGAATGGCGCGGGCGGCGAATAAGCGCGTTTGTAGTGCCAGATGCGCTCGGTGCCCTGCACCAGAAAGCTGGGGTAAAAGGCCAGCAGCGCCAGCAGCACGGCCACCGGCACGGCCGCGTACTTCCATAGCGGCCGGCTCTGCTGTTGAATATCAATGCCCTTGGCGAACGAGAACTTGCCCAACTGGGCGGCGCGCTGCTCCAGGCTGGCGGCAATCAGGGCGTTGTGCAGTGCCTGACCCTGCAGCTGCAGCGCGTTCAGCAGGCGGTCCTGAACTTCCGGAAACAGCTCCCCGACCCGGCGGGCGGCCTGCTCGTCGCTCAGCAGCCGGCGCAGGTTGGTGAGAGCGGCCAGGGGCGTCCAAATCCAGCGAACGAAGCTATAAGCCGTCAGCCCCAGAAAGCCGAACAGCAGCACGGCCCGCACGGCCGTGGGCAGGTACAGGAAGTATTCGAGCCCGTTGAAGAGCACGAACGAGCTGAGCAGCAGCGCGCCCGTTACCAGGCCGCCCCGCACCAGCAGGTTGAGGTAGAATTTCCGCTTGAAGGCCTCCAGCTCCGTTCGCACCCGCGCCAGGGCGGGGTACTCGGCCGCCGCAGCGCCGCGCTCCATCAGCATCGCCATAAATCAGGTCTTAGTCGGGAAAGATACAACGGGATGCGGGCCTTGGTTCGTTTCTGAGGGCCGGAGTTAGACTTCGGCTGTCATCTGAGCTTGCGAAGGATTTTATCGCTTGTGAACAGTTCGTTCGGATGTGATAAGACCCTTCGTAAGCTTAGGACGACAGCCAGCCGCGCTACGAAACCTCCACCCAGGCGGGGCAGTGGTCAGAGTGCACCACGTCGGGCCACAGCCCCGCGCCGGTCAGGCGGGGCTGCAGGGCGGCATCGGCCAGCCAGTGGTCGAGGCGCCAGCCCACGTTGCGGCCGCGCGAGCCGGCCCGGTAGCTCCACCACGAATAGTGGCCGGGAGCCTCGCCGTGGTGCTGCCGGAAGGTATCGACCAGCCCGTCGGCCAGAAAATCCTTAAACCACTGCCGCTCCTCGGGCGTGTAGCCGGGGCTGTTCTGGTTGGTTTTGGGGTTGTGCAGGTCGATGGCCGTCTGGCAGCAGTTGAAATCTCCGCCGATGAGCAGCGGCGGCGTGCGGCCCTCGGCCCGCAGCCCGGCCACGTAGGCGCGGAAGAAATGCAGCCACTCCACCTTGAAGGCCTGCCGCTCCGGCCCGCTGGTGCCCGAGGGCATGTAGGTATTCAGTACCGACACGTCGTCGAAATCCAGCCGCAGCACGCGGCCTTCGTCGTCATAGCAGCTTTGCCCACAGCCGTGCACCACGGCGTTGGGTTCTATTTTCGAAAACGTAGCGACGCCGCTGTAGCCGGGCTTCTGCGCCGGATGCAGGTAGGCGTGGTAGCCCAGCTTTTCGAAGCCCGCGACGTCCAGCGCCTCGCGCCCGGCCTTGATTTCCTGCAGGCACAGCACGTCGGGCGCGGCTTTGGCCACCCAGTCCAGCAGGCCCTTGCTCAGGGCCGAGCGCAGGCCGTTGACGTTGTAGGAAACGATTTTCATTTGATGGTATTTGAGAAAGCAGAACGTCATGCTGAGCTTGTCGAAGCATCTCTACCGCTTCGTTGAATCGATTGGATTACTTGCGCAGTTGAGATGCTTCGGCAAGCTCAGCATGACCGTTCCATTCGGCTTAAAGGTCGTCGCCCGGGTCCAGGGCGAAATACTCCAGCACGTGCCATTTCAGCATGCGCTCCTGCTCCTTCAGGTTGGCGAAGGGCACCGGGCGCAGCAGCTTGTAGTGGGGCCAGCCGTCGGCATCGACATGCGTGCGCTCGTAGTGGCCGCTGAGGCTGAAGAGGCGGCAGGTGGCAATGTGCATCAGGTCCTGCTTCTGCTCCTTGGTGAAGGTGGCCACGCCCTGGTTGAGCTCCTGCACGCCGATGAGCAGCAACAGCGCATTCAGGTCAGGGCGCTTGCTGAAACGGGTTTCCATTTCCAGCATCAGCGTTTCCCAGCGGGCCTCGAAGTCGGCTTCCGACTCGGGGTGTTCGGCAGGGGCGGCGGTAGGGTTCAGGTCCTCGCTCATGCGTGGGGCTGGCCGTCGTGTTCGGCTTTGTGGGCAGCCAGGGCCGCGCCGTCGTGGGCACCCGCGCCGGCTTCCGATTTCAGGATTTCCCAGTACTCCACCGCCCGGCGGAAGTGCGGAATCACGATGCTGCCGCCGATGATGTTGGCAATGGCGAATATCTCATAAATCTCCTCGTCGGTGAGCTTCTCCTCGAAGCACTTGCCCACGTGGTACTTGATGCAGTCGTCGCAGCGCAGCACCATGGAGCAGGCCAAGCCGAGCATTTCCTTGGTTTTCACGTCGAGCGCGCCGGCCGCGTAGGTGTTGGTGTCGAGGTTGAAAAACCGCTTGATGACTTTGTTATCAGCCGCCAGAATGGTGGCATTCATCCGCTGGCGGTACTCGTTGAATTCGGTTACTTGGGACATTTATCTGATGTGCTGATTATTTGATGTGCTGAAATGCTGCTCCTATTACGCCGTTGGCGTAGCTTGGCCGCTGGGGCGGAGCCGGTTTAGTTTCGGCGGGCACAAGGAACCCTTTGGAACGCACAAAGAACGGCGATTCGTGCCAGTCCGCTTTCATCAACAGCAGGCACGTAACCGTTAGCCAGCACGATAGCACATCAAAAAAATCAGCACATCAATCATGCTCCGCATCCTGTGGCTCGATTTCCTGGGCCTCATTTACCCGCGCCTGTGTCTGGCCTGCCGCGAGCCCCTCGTAACCGGCGAAACCCACCTCTGCACCGGCTGCCGCGCCGAGCTGCCCTACACCGACTACCACCTGCTGCCGCCCGACCAGAACCCGCTGGGCCGCCGCTTCTGGGGCAAGCTGCCCATCCGCCATGCCCTGAGCTACCTGCGCTTCGTGCGCCACGGCCGGGTGCAGCACCTGCTCCACGAGCTCAAGTACCAGGGCCAGCGCGACGTGGGCACCGCCCTCGGCCAGCTCTACGGCTTCGACTTATCGGCGGCCGGCTTGGCTGCCAATTTCGACCTCATCGTGCCCGTGCCGCTGCACCCGCGCAAGCTGGCCCGGCGCGGCTACAACCAGGCCGCGGCCTTCGCCACCGGCCTCGCCGAAAGCATGCAGGTGCTGGCCAGCAACCACGCCCTGCGCCGCACCACGAACACCAACACCCAAACCCGAAAAAACCGCGCCCAGCGCTGGGAAAACGTGGCCACGGTGTTCGAAGTCGACGACCCCGCCGCCATTCTCGGCCGCCGCGTGCTCCTCGTCGATGATGTGCTGACCACCGGAGCCACGCTCGAAGCCTGCGGCGCGGTGCTGCTGGCGGCCGGGGCCAGCGAGGTCAGCATTGCCACCATTGCCTGCGCCTGAAACCGAGGCTTCTTCGGGTTGACAAAAGATTGGCGGACTTTGGTGGCTACTGCCAGAATTGATTCCGGCTTTCGCGGCCCGCACCCGTTGCGCCCGGTATGGTCTAACGGGGCTGCGGCCTGGGCACCACGGGCTGCCGGGCCAGCAGTGCCGGCAGGTCGGCGGGAGTGAGCTCGGTGAAATCTTTGATGACCGTGAGCGGGGCCTGAAAATCGGTGGCTTTGAGCGTAGTGGCCACGGCGATGCAGCGCATGCCGGCGCGGTAGGCGGCCTGCTCGCCCAGCCGGCCGTCTTCGAACACGATGCAGTTTTCGGGGGCGACGCCCAGCTTACGGGCCGTCACCAGCCAGGTATCGGGGTGGGGCTTGCCGCGCTTCACGTCGTCCTCGCCCACAATCACGTCGAAGCAGGGGCGCAGGCCGAGGTGGTCGACGATGTAGTGGATGGCGGCCTCGCCCGAGCCGGTGCCCAGGCCGATGGGGTGGCCGGCGGCGCGGGCGGCGTTCAGGAAGGCGGAGAGGCCGGCGACTTCGCGGCGCTTGTTCCAGAACAGCACGCGGTAGAGAAATTCACGCTGGGCCACGTAGGCCTGGCGCTGCTTGAGCGGCACGGGGTGGTGGAAAACGTGGGTGAGAATCTCGGCGGCGGGCATGCCGTTGAGGCGCTTGAGCAGGCGCAGGGCGTTGGTCGTCAGGCCCAGGTCGCGGAACAGCAGCTGGAAGGAGCGGGCGTGGGCGGCGGTGTTGTCGACGAGCACACCATCCATGTCGAAGAGGAGAGCGGTTTGCAATGAGGAATGAAGAATGAGGAATGAGGAATTGGAAGGGCGAGTGGATTGGGCAGAATGGGAGTTGGGCGCGATGCGGAGGCGTGCAAAGCCAACTCGCAGAATGAGCGGAAGAAAATTCCTCATTCCTCATTCCTCATTCCTCATCACGCCAAGGCGGTATCTTTGCTGGCCGTTCTCTTACCTGCTTTCGCTTGAAAAAGATATTTCCGCTGGCCCTGGCTGCCCTCGTCGCCAGCCCATCATTTGCCCAGGCCCCGAAGCGGAGCGCCGCGAAAGCAACTTCCGCCGCGAAAGCGGCCCCCGATGGCCCGGCGCGGCCCAAGCTGGTGGTGGGCATCGTGGTCGACCAGATGCGCTACGACTACCTGTACCGCTATTGGAGCAAGTTCGGCCGCGGCGGCTTCCGGCGGCTGCTGGGCGAAGGCTTCAGCTTCGAGAACACCCACTACAACTACGTGCCCACCTACACCGGCCCGGGCCACGCCTGCATCTACACGGGGGCCACGCCCTCGGCCAACGGCATCGTGGGCAACAACTGGTTTGTGCGCGAGGAAGGCCGGGCCACCTACGTAACCGAGGACAAAACCGTGGAAAGCGTGGGCAGCACCGGCGCGGCCGGCCAGCAGAGCCCTCGCCACCTGCTCACCACCACCATCACCGACGAGCTACGCCTGGCCACCAACTTCCAGAGCAAGGTGATTGGGGTGTGCATCAAGGACCGGGGCAGCATTCTGCCGGCCGGGCACGCGG
>JANXMN010000543.1 GCA_025354605.1 Hymenobacter sp.
GGGCGGCAAAATCTTCGCGCTCACCGACATCGACACCTTCGGCAGCATCAACCTGAAGTGTGACCCTGAGCGGGCCGTTGAGCTGCGCGAGGCCCACGACTACGTGCGGCCCGGCTACCACATGAACAAGACGCACTGGAACACGGTGCTCGTCGGCACGGGCATCCCGGCCGCCCAGCTGCGCGCGCTGATTGACCATTCGTACGAGCTGGTGCGCGCCTCGCTGCCCAAAGCCGTGCGACAGAATTTGGAGTAGACCCGGCGAATAGCCCCCGCCTAATAACCCGGGCGACCGCCACAACCGAATTTGCGCGTTGCGCACGCCCGGAGCGGCGTTACTCCTGCAGCTCCCAAGCCGTGCGGTAGCCGCCCACACTTTCAACGTACTCAATCAGCGCCTTGAAGAACGGGTTGGCGCTGAGCGTAGACGAGTCGCCGACCATGAGCAGCTTGCGGCGGGCGCGGGTCATGCCCACGTTCATGCGGCGGATGTCGCTCAGGAAGCCGATTTCGCCGTGGGTGTTGCTGGGGGTGAGGCTGATGGCAATAATGTCGCGCTCCTGGCCCTGAAACGAATCGACGGTGCCCACGCTCAGCTGGCGGTGCAGCAGCAGGCCGCTGAGCTCGTCGTTTTCCTCGATGGCATCCTTGAGGTAGTTGAGCTGGGCGCGGTAAGGCGCAATCACGCCGATGCTGAGCGGGTCGTCTTCATGCTCGGCGGCATCGTAGGGTTCCAGCAGCTGCGCCAGGCGCCGGAGCAGCAGGTCGGCTTCTTCGGGGTTGGCGGTGGAGCGGCTTTCGGGGATGGTGATTTCCAGGAAGCCAAAGCCGGCCGTGTCGAGGAATTCGACGGGTAAGTCGGGAGCGAATTTGAGGTCGAAGGCATCGAGGCCGGCGTGGGCCACGCTGGCGTGGGCTTCGAGCTTGCCGTCGTAGAACTGCTCGGAGCTGAATTCCATAATCTGCTCGTGCATGCGGTACTGCACCATCAACATGCGGGCCGTGGCCGGCTGGCGCTTAATGCACTTCTCGAACAGGGTTTCGCGCAGGGCGCCGGCCTTGTCGCTCTTCACGGTGGGGGGCAACTGGTGGTGGTCGCCGGCCAGCACCACGCGCTGGGCCTTGGCAATCGGAATCCAGCAGCCCGGCTCCAGGGCCTGGGCGGCCTCGTCGATGAACACCGTTTCGTAGGTGAGGTGGCGAATGGCGCGGTTGCTGGCCCCCACCAGCGTGCAGGTAATCACCTGCACCGATTCGAGCAAATCCTCGGTGATGTAGCGCTCCAAATCGTCGGCCTGCTGGAAAAGCTGGCGGGCTTCCTCCTTCAGGTGGCGGCGCTGCTGCTGCTCTTCGTAGCCGAAGTTGCGCACGTGCTTGCCGGCCATCTCGCGGTACTGGTCGGCGGTCTGGCGCATGCTGCGCATCTCATTATAGCTTTTGTGGGCCATCACCTGGGCGTCAAGCGTGTGCTCCAGCAGCAGGTCGGATACCCGCGAGGGGTTGCCCATGCGGATGACGTTGACGCCGCGCTCGGCCAGCTTTTCGGTGAGCAAATCGACGGCCGTGTTGCTGGGCGCGCAGACGAGCACGCGCCGCTCGCGCCGGATGGTTTCCAGAATAGCCTGCACCAGGGTGGTGGTTTTGCCGGTGCCGGGCGGGCCGTGGATGATGGCCACGTCTTTGGCGGCCAGCACGTGGCGCACGGCGGCCAGCTGCGAGTCATTCAGCGGGCTGGGGTAGAAGAGGTCGGACGCTTTTTCCTCACGGAAACGGGCTTCCTTCGCCCCCAGAATCACGTCGCGCAGCTCGGCCAGCCGGTCGCCGTAGGCCCCCATTACCCGGCCCAGCGCATAATCCATCTCGCGGTAGCTCACCTCGTCGAAGGTGAGGTCGATGCCCAGCTTGTAGCCTTCGAGCACCCAGTCGGGCAGGTCTTCCTTGGTGGTGGCCAGCAGCAGCTTGTTGCGCCGCACGCCGGTAATGACGCCATTCAGGGTGGGGCGCTCGGTGGCGGGGCGGCCGGGTACGCTGGCAAACAGGGCCGCGTTTTTGCCCACCTGAAACAGGTGCAGGCCCTGCTGCCCGGCCGGCCGCTCCAGCTCCAGCACCAGCTTGCCACCGAAGCCAATGTCTTCCTTGCTGATGGTAACCGGGTACCAGGTCAGGCCGCGCTGCTGGCGCTCGGCAATGCTGGCCTTGGCGTTCTTGATTTTGAATTGCTCCAGGTCCTCCTGCTGCTCCAGCTTCATCAGCGACTGGACATGGCGCAGCTCTTTTTCGAGGGCGTAGGGGTCGATAGGGGCGAAAGCGGGGGTGTAGGGCAAGTGAAGAGGGGGTAGCTGATTTTGTAATTGAGTACAGACAACTAATAACAAGTGGCTATTTATTTAATTCTTACCGCCAATGAGGCAATGCTTGGCAAAGTGTCTCGGCAAACTCTTGATTGAGTTCTGGGGCGAGCTGGGCGGCTTGGTGTTCCTTAATCAGCCGTATAGCAGCTGAGCTGTAACAATTCTTTACACGAAGGTTTTCGATGTGCTTCGCCTGAATAATAGCTTTTATCGGGCGGTTTGACTTTCGATGATGTCCAATCACTACAACTTCGTAGCACGTTCCCGGAAACCAGTCAATAATGTAAACCTTAGCACCAGGGCGGAAATGTTTGGTGCCCGTCCGTGTTTCTGCGCCTTCAGGCCCGTAGGGGCGTTCAGCAACGATATTACCAATCGCAGTACAAAAGAATTCCGGTGGAGCTTCAGATTCCAACATCGTCTATAATTTCTTAGGCTGCCGCCAGAAGCATTTCAGCCGAGCGTGGCTTCAAAATGGTTTCTACGCGCGAAAGGGCGGTGCGTTAATCGGCTTTGGTGCGAATAGGATTAATGGAAACGAAGTGGGGCATGACCCGGCAAAGGTCGGGAGGAATTGGAGAACCCTTGTGGGCAACCATGCTGCGCTGGCGACGATGCTTGCCGCACCCGCGACGATAGCTGCCGAGGTAACTAGCATGGCTGCCGGGTTGACAAGCATCGCTGCCGAGCTGGCTATAGTACCTGCCGAGGCGGCTACGATGTTTGCCGGGCTGACAAGCATGGCTGATGGGCTCGCGAGTACGCTGGCCGAGCTGGCGAGTATGGCGGCCGCCCTGGCAACTGATGCGGCGAGGGTGGCAGGCTTGGCGGCCAGCGCGGGGAGTGGTCTGGCCGGGGCCGCGAGCGCCTTGGCTGTTGCCCGGCGCTAGGCGTTTTCGGGTGGGGAGGCAGCGCCGAGGGCGGCTTCCAGCTCGGCGGGCGAGGGCAGGTTGCGGCGCAGCTCGGCGGGCAGGGCGCGGGTGAGCTGCCACTCGGCCACGCCGATGGGGTGGCTGAGGCCGTGCAGGGCGTATTCGGAAACAACCCGGTTTTGGGTTTTGCACAGCACCAGGCCGATGGTGGGCTGGTCGGTGGGGTGGCGCAGCAGGTCGTCGGCCGCGGCGAGGTAGAAGTTCATTTTGCCACTGTCTTCGGGCTTAAAGTCGCCCATCTTCAGGTCGATGATGACGAAGCAGCGGAGTTTGAGGTGATAAAACAGCAAGTCGAGGTAGTAGTCCTGGCCGCCTACTTCGAGGTGGTGCTGGCTGCCCACCAGCGCAAAGCCTTTGCCCAGCTCCAGCAGAAAGGATTTGACGTGGTCGAGCAGGCCGCGCTCCAGGTCGCGTTCCTGCGCCTGGGGGCCGAGCGACAAAAAATCAAACGTGTACGGGTCTTTCAGAATTTGCTGGGCCAGCTCGGATTGCGGCGCGGGCAGCGTGCGGGCGAAGTTGCTGACGGCGCGGCCCTGCCGCTGGTACAACCCGCTTTCGACCTGCGCGGCCAGTACGTTGCGGCTCCAGCCGTTTTCGATGGTTTGGCGCACGTACCATGCGCGCTCGGCGGGGTCTTTTACCTTGTCGAGCAGGATGCAGTTGTGGAACCACGGAATTTGTGCAGCAGCCTGCTGCACAATTGCGGCATCGGGCCAGGCTTTGGCAAAGGCCCGCATGTACTTGATGTTGCGGGGCGAAAAGCCCGTGAGCTCCGGAAACTCATTTCGTAAATCGTGCGCCACTTGGTCGACAATTTTCGCGCCCCAGCCCTGCTGTTCCTGCCGCTGGAGCACCTCGTGCCCAATGTGCCAGTATAGCTGCACCAGCGCGGAATTGACGGCGAGCGCGGCCCGCACCTGCGTGTCGCGGATGTGCTGCTTAAGCTGCGTCAGAAACGCGGGGTAATCAGAAGGCAGCGGGAGAATTGGCATATCAAAAAGAATAGGACGGGGTGGTCATCTCAGGCGAAAAAGTCCTCTGGGTCGGCCTGGCTTAGATACTGGCGCAGCTGAGCGAGCGAACCGAAATAGGGGAGCACGCAGGCCAGAAATTGCTCGGCGATGGCCGCGTTGCTGGCGTAGGCCACGAAAGTGGGGCCGTTTTCGGTCAGTTCCAACTCGTCGAGCAGGGCGGGGCAGTGCTCCTCCACGATGGTTTCGAGGTGCTCGGCCCAGGAAGCGGGCGTGCCGCCGAAGCCGAAGTGCTGAAACAGCGCATAATAATCTTCGAGCCCGCCTACGTCGGCAAAAACCAGGACCTCGTATTCGGGCGAGATGGGCGGCGGGGCGGGAGCGAGCTGAAACGGAAACGTGGCGGACATCCGGCGAAGGTACGGCGGGCCGCAAATGCCGTCGTGCCGCGTGCTACTTGCTCCAGGTGCGCACGTAGCGCTGCTGTGGGTCGTAGCGCCGGGCCTGCTGGGCCACGTCGAAGGCGGTGTCGCGCACGTCGGTACCTGTGCCGGCGATGTACTTCCAGTTGCCCCAGTTGGAGGCTGCGTCGTGGTCGATGAGCTGGTGCTCGAACCAGGCCGCGCCCCAGCGCCAATCCTGGTGCAGGTCGTGAATGAGGTAGCTGGCCACGTTCTGGCGGCCGCGGTTGCTCATGAAGCCGGTAGCGGCCAGCTCGCGCATGTTGGCATCGACGAAGGCGTTGCCGGTACGGCCGTCCGCCCAGCTCTCAAACACCGCCTGGTCGGGCCGGGTGGGCTTGGGGAGCTGCTCGCGCAGGCCGCGCCAGCGGAAGAAATCCGGCCCCGACTTATGGGCCAGCAGCCGGAAATAATCGCGCCACAGCAGCTCCAGCCGCAGCTGCATGGCGCCTTTGCTGCGCGCGCCGTGGGTGGCATCATATCCATCGATGGCCGCCCAAATTTGGCGGGCCGAGAGGCTGCCGTTGGCTAGCCAGGGCGAAAACTTGGTGCTGAACGCCTCGCCCAGCATTTCATTGCGGGTGTCGTCGTAGCGGCCGATGAGGTGGCGCTCGACGGCGTAATCGTGCAGGCGGGCCAGGCCGGCGGTTTCGCCCCCGCCCAGCGCGGGCAGGGCCGAGCGGCGGTCGGGCACACTTCGAATCTGCGCCGGCTGCTCCAGCTGAGCGGCTATCGAAGAAGCGTTGGGCAGCGCTGCGGGGGCGAAGCCCGCCGGCAGCGGCGGGAGCTGGCGCGGGGTGGGCAGCGGCGCACGCACCGACGTTTTGGCGGCCACATCGAAGCGAAATTTGCTGAAAGACAACGGCAGCCGGTCAAGGCCTATGGGCAGGTCGTGAGGGTGCAGCAGCGTGAGGGTTTCGAAGCGCACCAGCGGTACTTGGGGGCCGAGGGCCACCACCAGGGCCTCTTCTGCCTCCGCTTCTTCGGTGGTGTGCTCGGTGCTGGCGTGCACGGCCTGTGCACCCAGCTGCCGGGCCAGGGCCGGCAGAATTTCCTCGGGCCGGCCCACTACAAAGTGAATGCCGGAGCCCAGCGCAGCGTAACGCTGCTGCAAATCGGCCAGCGTTTCGAGCAGGAAGAACAGGCGGTGCGGGCCGGTGCGAGGCAGGCCCAGGTAGGCATCGGGACCCAGGCTCACCGGGTCGAAGCAGTACACGGGCAGCAGGGTGGCGGTGCCGGCGGGCAGCGCGGCCAGGGCTTCGTTGTCGTGCAGGCGCAGGTCGTTGCGCAGCCAGTAGAGGACAGTCATGCGAGGAATCGAACGGTTTGCCAGCGTAACAGGCGACCGGGGATTTCGTCTTGCGCAGCGGCGAAATTCCGGCTATTTGCGTCGGCGGCGCGCCAGCAGCAGCCCCACGCAGGCTAGCGACAGCCCCGCAATCAGGGCATCGCGCCAGAACTTACCCTGTTTGGCTTCGGTGAGGTCGGCTTCGAGGTCGCGCTGGTGCTCGACCAGCTGCTTTTCGCGGGCGTGCTGGTTGTCAAGCTCATTCTGGATTTCGGCCAGGCGGTCGGCGGTCAGGTTGCGGTCGTCGCGGCTGCTGGTTTCGAGGTGGGTGGTGGTGGCGGCCAGGCGGGCCGTGGTGGTCTGGGCCTGCTGGGCCGTCTGATTCAGCACGTCCACCATCTGCTGGTCTTTGTCGACGATGCCCTGCAGGGCATCCACTACTTCCTGCAAATCCTTTTTGGAGGGTTTGTTGCCGAATAGACTGTGGCGTTGGGCGCTGGCCTCTGCGTATTGACGAGTGAGGGCAGCCCGCTCGGCCAGCAGGCCGGGTAGGCGGCTGTCGATGGGGTTGGCGGGTGCGGGGCCGTCTTGGGCCGGAGTGGGCGTGGGGTGCAGCAGCGACAGCACTAGGAGCGGGACGAAGGTAAAGCGTAGCAAGGGCAGGTAAGAATCAAAACGGCGCATAATTACGCTCCCTACGTGAAAATCTGCCCGGCGATGGCGTGCCTGGCCCTTGCCATTGCTTACCAAGCGATTGCTGCCGTATATCTCAAACTAATGCGAACCAACCAACTAGCCTCTCGCTTGTCCGGCTGAGTCGGCCCACGGGCACGGGTACAACCAGTAGGAGCTATTGAATGTCCGTTACCTCTACCTCAAACCGCAGCACTGAGTTGGGCTGAATCTGGGTCCCCGCACCCCTCGTTCCGTACGCGAGCCCCGATGGGATGAACAACTCGGCCTTATCTCCTTTGTGCATTAGCCCAATGCCTTCCTCGAAGCCAGCAATTACCTGGTTTCGCCCAAAGTTGAAAGCAAATGTCCCGCTGTCGAACTCCGTGCCCGCGGCATCGAGCAGGCGGCCAGTATAGGTCACGCTTATTCGCTTGCCGGCAGCCGGAGTGGGTGCGCTGGCATTGGTAACCACGGGCAGAAAGTACAGCCCGGATGGCTGCTTAATCGCAGTAGTAATGTGGTGGGCGGTCAGGTAATCGGTAATCACGTGGTCCTCAAACACAGGTAAATCCACCACCTCCACCTCGAAGCGCACGACGGAGTTGGCTGGCACGTTCGTGGCCCCGTTCGGCCCGAAGGCCAAGCCGGAAGGAATCAGGAACTCGGCCTTATCGCCCACGTGCATCAGGCTCACGCCTTCCTCAAATCCAGCAATGGATTGATTGCTGCCTACCGTTATCGGAATCGGAACGTTGCCATGCAAAGATGAGGAGTTGAAGACCGTGCCGGCCGCATCGAGCAAGTGGCCGGTGTAGAGGACTGATACCGTGCTGCCAGCCCTGACCGGCACGCCAGTGGGGTTGGTTCTGACCGGCAAAAAATACAGGCCCGAAGGCTGGGCCTGGGCCGTGGTGATGGCGTGCACTGACAGGTATTGTTTGATGATTTCCTGGTCGGTGGCGCTGAAGTCGGGCACTTCGGGCGCGTCTTTCTTGCAGGCCGAAATACAGAGCCCCATGGCGGCCAGGGCAAGCAGGAAGATAAAACGAAAGGGAAGGGCAAGTATTCTGGATTTCATAGCGCTTATTTTCAGTAAAAGTAAGCATCCCATTACCTAGCCATTCAGTATGGGTGGGGCAATTGAGACGCTTGTAGTTGCCGGGCTTGATACTGGCCTGGCCGGGGCTTAGTTAACCCAATTGGTCGGGTGGGGGAGTACAGGGAAGCTTCCGCGCGGGCCGTATCTTTCGCCACTTAATCTACCCGCTCATGCCCGCCCGCTACTTTTCCCGTTTGGCCGCTGTGGCCGAAGACGTGGCCGCCACGCCGGCCGACCAGCTGCCCCGTCTGCGCCGCCTGCTCGAAAGCGTACTGCGCGACGAGTTCAAGCGCCGCGACGTGCGGTTCGACAACCTCAGCCAGGCCATTGGTTTCGTGGCCTTTGAGCGCGAGCTGCCGGGCCATCTGCGCCAGGAGCTGCAGCAGCTGCGCTTGCGGGCCAACCTCGTGCTGCACGAAAGCTACCCCGGCACCGCTGCCGAAGCGCACGTCGGCTTCTTCGCCGTGGCCGGACTCATTGAAACCCTTACCGGCGTGGCCTACGACGGCCCCACGCTGCCCGAGCCCGCCCCGGATGCCAGCCCCGCCGCCGATGCGCCGGCCGAATACTTTGCTCCGCCGCCCGCTGCCGCGCCCCAAGTGGTGTGGCGCGTGCACGTGCTGGGCTCCAACCTGGCCACCGGCGAGCTGACCGTGGAAATGGCCCAGCCCGCCGATGGCCGCCCGGCCGGCCCGTTTGGCGTGCTGTTGCCCGACGCCTATGCCAGCCTGCTGCCAGTGGCGGCTACGCTGCATCCCACCCTCAACCTGATTGGCCCGGTGGCGCTGCCCGATGGCCGCTGGCAGCCGCGCCGCGTGGTGCTGGAGCCAGACTACCTAATTAGCGTCACCACCATTGCCGAGTGTGCCCAGAAAGACGGCACCATCCCGGAATGGGCGCTTATTAGCGCTTTTTTGCCCGATGAAATGTCGCGCCCACTCGTGCTCGGCAACCTGGTCAACCTGTTGCTGGATGAGGAGGTGAGCCACGCGGCCCGGCAGGAAGAAGCCCAAAGCGCCGACAAGCAGCGTGGCCACGAGCGGCTGGCTGCCCTGCTGGGCGGCGAAACCCGCCGCACCCCGCTCACGGCACTGGCCGAACGATTGGAGCGGGAGGAGTCGGGGCAAACTGAATTGGAAGCAGTGGCCCAGGCTGCAGCGGAGGCGGAGGCCTCGGCCGCGCCACGAGCACCGGGTGCAACGAATACGCAAGCGGGCGCGGCGGCCAACGCTGGCGACGCCCTGTTCGGGCCGGGCGCGGCTACTGAGTTCGACCTGGAGCATTTCCTGCACAAGCGCCTGTTCCGGCTAGCCCCGCTGGCCCTCAGCACCCTGCCCGAGTTTCAGACCCGCAACGGCGTGCCCGAGCTTTTTAATGACTTGCGCCGGCACCACCGCACCCTGCGCGAAACCCAGCGGCGCGGCTTCGTGGCCGACAGCCGAAGCGGCTACCAGCAGCAGCGCCTGCGCGTGGCCGACTGCTTCCTGGAGCCCACCTTCCTCTCGGCCACCTACGGCCTGCAGGGCCGCCTCGACCTGCTGCACGAAAGCGCCACCGGCTACGACCTCATCGAGCTGAAGAGCTCGAAAGCTGTGCCTGGCGGCCCGCCCTGGACCAACCACAGCGCCCAGGCCCAGCTCTACCGCCTGCTGCTCGAATCCGTATTTGGAGCCGATGGCGAAACCGCCGGCCGGGGCCGCACCAGCATACTGTACTCCAACGCCAGCGAGGGCCAGGCCGCCGTGCGCCGCGTCGACCAGGACCAGCAGCTTATTGACCGTTTGCTGAATGCCCGCAACCAACTGGTGGGCGTGGAGCTGCAGCTGGCCCGCGCCACCGGCCCGCGCCAGTTGCGCCAGCTGCTCGCCCCGGTTATCAGCCCCGATTTGAATGCGCTGCCCGGCTTTGGCCGCGAAAAAGCTCAGCACGTGGCCAACGCCTGGGCCGCCGCCGACGAGGTGGAGCGTGCCTACTGCCTGGAGCTGATTCGCTTTTCGGCTCGCGAAATGCGCCTCATCCTGCTCGGCGATGAGGCCCGCCCCGGCGATGCTGGCGGGCAGGCCGGCCTCTGGCTGCTGCCCCAGGCCCGCAAGCAGCAGAATTTTAGCCTGCTCGACGAGCTGGAGCTGCTCGAAGACCACAGCAATGCCGACGACGACGCCCGCGAGGGCTTGGGCCCGCACCTGATTTTCCAGCGGCCGGCTGGTGGGCGCGAAGTGAATTTTCGGGCCGGCGACACCCTGATTCTGTATCCGCGCCGCCGGACGGGCGCGGCGGCCGGTCAGCCTCTTTCGGTGCTTGATGCGCAGGTGGTGAAGGTGGTGCTAGCCGAAGACCTGAGCGCCGACGGCCGCGTAGTGTTGGCCGTGCGCAACCGCCGCCTGGCCCCGCGCTACCTGCGTGGCCACTCACACTGGGCCCTGGAGCCGGACACCTACGACACCTTTCGGCGCGAATGGGCCAGCCTGTCGGCCTTTCTGAGCCTGGCGCCCGAGCGGCGGCAGCGCCTGCTGGCCCGCACCGCCCCCCGCCGCCCCGCTCCCGAATCCTGGACTGAAGCATCTGTGCCCGCCACCACGGCCCCCGAGGTAGTGGCCCGCGCCCTGGCCGCACCCGACTGGTTCGTGCTTTGCGGCCCGCCCGGCACCGGCAAAACCCGCGCGGTGCTGCGCGAGCTGGCCGAACAGCTCTACCGCGACCACAAGCACACCCTGCTGGCCGCCTACACAAACCGCGCCGTTGACGAAATCTGCGAGCAGCTGGTAGCGGCCGGGCTGCCCTTTATCCGGGTGGGCTCGCGGCTGGGCACCGCGCCGCTTTACCGGCCCTACCTGCTCGACAACATGCTGCGCGACTGCCCCAGCCGCCAAGCCGTGCGCGACCGCCTGCAGACCTGCCCGTTCTACGTGGGCACCGTGGCCAGCCTGCTGGGTAAGCCTGAGCTCTTCACCCTCAAGCAGTTCGATTTGGCGGTGGTCGACGAAGCCAGCCAGGTGCTCGAAGCGCCCATGCTGGCCCTGCTGGCTAAAGTCAACAAGTTTATACTGATTGGCGACCACCGCCAGCTACCCGCCGTGGTGGCCCAGGAGCCCGCCGACAGCGCCGTGGCCGCCGAGGTGGCCGAGCTGCTGCGCGACGAGTTGGGCTTAAGCAACCTGCGTAATTCCTACTTCGAGCGCCTTTTCAAGAAGGCCGAAGCCCACTGGCCCCACGCCCACGGCACCCTGGCCGACCAATACCGCATGCACGAGGAGTTGGCCGACCTGGTGAACGCCGACTTTTACGAAAGCCAGTTGCGCTGCCCGCTGCCCTGGCAGCATGCCCCGCTCGACCGCGCTGGCTGGCCCGCGCCCACCGATGCTCTCACCCGCGCCCTGCACGGGCAGCGCGTAGTGTTCGTGCCCACCCGCCGCCAGCCCAAAGATTTATCGATGAAGGAATCGGCGCAGGAAGCCGACCTGGCCGCCCGCGCCGCCGCCTACGTGGTCCAGGGCTACGGTCCGCTGTTCAACCCCGAAACCACCCTCGGCATCATTGCCAGCTACCGCAACCAAGCGGCTCTTATCCGCGCCCGGCTGGCCGCGCTGGCTGCCGAGCTGGACCTGCCCGCCTTGGCTCGGGTCAGCGTCGACACCGTGGAGCGGTACCAGGGCAGCCAGCGCGAGGTCATCATCGTGAGCTTCTGCTGCCACCACGAGCACCAGCTCGAACTGATGGTGTCGCCCAACGAAGAGGGCACCGTCGACCGCAAGCTCAACGTCGCCGTTACCCGCGCCCGACAGCAGCTACTGTTGCTTGGCAACGAGCTGATGCTGCGCCGCACTCCGCACCACGCCGCCCTGCTGGCCCGGTTGGGAGCGGGAGTCGGGGCTGATGCATAAGTGAGGAAGCCAGCCCGGAGCACGGCCGGTACGGACATAAAAATGCCCGTACCGGGGCCGCTGGGGTAAAATCAGCGCCGGTACGGGCATTTTAAGGCAGCTATTGAGGCGAGCCTATTGAATTTTCTTCAGCTCAACTTCGAAGCGCAGAATAGAATTGGCTGGGATGCTTCCTTTGCTCTGCGACCCGTAGCCGTAGCGCGAGGGAATCAGCAGAATGCTCTTTTCATCAAGTTTCATCAAGGCAATGCCCTCATCCCAACCCTTGATGACGTAGCCGGCCCCCAATGCGAAGCTGAAAGGCTCGACGGGGGAGTGCCGCGAAGTGGCATCAAACACGGTTCCGTTGAGCAGCGTTCCGGTATAGTTCACCGAAACTGTGCGGCCGGCCGTGGCGCGCAGCCCATTCGGATTCGTGATGACCGGGATATAGTAAAGCCCCGAGGCTTGCTTCTGAGCGTTGGTGATGTGGTTGTCGGCCAGGTATTTCTGAATGGTAACGTCATCCTCCATCGCATAGTCGTAGGGGTTGTCGGCAGTTGTATCCTTTTTGCAGGCTACGGAAGCCAGGGCGGCAGTGGCCAGCAAGCCCGGAATGACAAAGCGCAACACAGCGGCCGAAAAACGATTTTTCATAAGTCAGATTTTTTGGTAAAAATACGGCCAGGCCGGCACTTCGGCGCGGCCCACTGCGGGCTTATGCATTCCGAGGAAGAGCGAGGAACTGGCAGCAATTAAGTTTGCGTCTCCACCCGGCGCTGTTTTTCACTTCGCCAGCTTCCTTAAACCCGCCCGCATGAACCCCAGTTCCGACCAGCAAATCATCGTTATCGGCGCCGGGGTGGGCGGTTTGAGTGCGGCCATCCGCCTGGCCCGGCAGGGGCAACGGGTACTGGTTCTGGAAGCGCGGGCGCAGGCCGGGGGGCTGGCCTCGGGCGTGGTAGCGGGCGGCTTCACCTTCGACGCCGGCCCCTATATTCTCCTCGATAAGCCCGGGCTGGAATGGGCGTTTGCCCACCTCGGCATTGCCGACGGCACCCTGCCGCTCACGCCCATCGAGCACGTGTACCACGTGCTGCACGAAGACGGCCAGACCACCGCCTTCGACCGCAGCCTCGCCGACACAGCAGCCGGCTTCGAGGCCCGGCATCCGGGCAGCGGGGCGCGCTATCAGGCATTTGTGGCCAAAACCGGGGCAGTGCATCGCAACGTGCAGCCGCTCACGTATCACTCGCATCCGGGAGTGCTCGATGTGCTGCGGCACGGGGCGCTGGGCAGCGTGCCGTTCATGCTCAGCTCGCTGGGCGGGGTGCTCGAAAAGTCGGGCCTGCCCGCGCCCGTTCGGGCCGGCATTGGCATCTGGACGCATATTGCCGGGCAGCCCATGAGCCAGGCCCCGGCCCCCATGGCCTTCGTGCCCAGCCTGTTTCACGGGGTGGGGGCTTACCTGCCGCGCGGGGGCATGCGGGCCGTGGCCGAGCTGCTCACGGCCACGGCCGTGGCGGCGGGGGTGGAGTTTCGCTACGAAACCCCGGTAGCAGGTATTATGGCCCCCCGGGGCCGCGCCACGGGCGTGCGCACCGCCGCCGGCGAAGTGCTGCCGGCCCGGGCGGTCCTCTCCGATGCCAGCGGCATCGGCACCTACGTCAATCTGGTGGAAGACTTCCCGGAGCCGGCCAAAACCAAGCTGCGGGCCCTGCCATTGCAATCGCCGGGAACCTGTGTTTATCTGGCCGTGCGAGGCCGCCGGCCGCCCTATTACGTGCGCTTTAAGCTGCGCGGCACTGGCTGCACGGCCTTCGTACAGCCCGGCCTGCTCGACCCCGGCCTAGCGCAGGACGGCTGGTTTCCGGCCCGCCTCATCTCGCCGCTGCCGCACCCCGAGGCGGCCCGCCTGGGCCCCGAGGGCCAGCATCGCCTCATGGACGAGCAACTGGCTGAGCCTTGGTGGCGTGAGGGCCTGGAAGACTACCGTGTGCTGCACCGCCGCACCACCTTCGAGTGGGGCCGCGAGTACCACCTCTACCGCGACAGCATGAACCCGGTGATGACGGCCCAGCTGATGCGCCAGGGTCGGCTGGCCCACCGCAGCCCCACCGTCCGCAACCTCTACCTCACCGGCAGCAGCACCCACCCGGGCCAGTGGGTGAGCTTCTGCGCCATTGCGGGGATTCTAGCGGCCGACTGCCTGCTGCACGACCACCCCGCCCATGCTTGACACCCTTCTGGAGCTGGCCCAGGGCCGCCCGCTGCGGGTGGCCCGACTCGGCCCGGTCGGTGCCGCCGAAACCGTACTGCTGCTGCACGGATACCCCGATAATTTGCAGGTGTTCAGTGCCGTAGCCCCACTACTGGCGGTGGGCCGGCAGGTGATTGCCTTCGACTGGCCCGGGCTGGGGGACAGCGCCGAATGGCCCGGCGGAGCCACGCCCGTGGTGCTGGCCAAGCGCCTGCTCGCGCTGCTCGACCACTGGGGCCTGGCCGCTGTGCACCTCGTGGGGCAGGACATGGGCGGGCAGCCCGCCCTGGTGTTTGCGGCGGCCTACCCGGCGCGGGTGCGCAGCCTCGTGGTGATGAACTGCCTGGCCGGGGGCGACGAAGCCACCTCGTGGGAAATTACCTGGCTGCGCCGCTTCGGCCTGAACCGGCTGCTGCTGCGCCACCTGCCCTGGCTGGTGTTTGAACGGGCCACATGGACGTTCTTGCCGAAGGGACGGGCTTCGCTGCCGGCCCCGCTGCGGCGTGAGCTCTGGCGCACATTCCGGCGGCAGTCCGTGCGCGAGGTAGTGGTTCGCATGTGCGCCGGCTACGAAGCCCAGCTGCCTCGCCTGCCTGCCCGCTACCGGCAGGTACAGTGCCCCACGCTTATTCTGTGGGGTGAAAGCGACAAGCATTTTCCGCCATTGCAGGCCCATTTTCTGGCCCGCCAGATTCCGCACGCGCAACTCGAAATCCTGCCCGCCGCCCCGCACTGGATGGTGCTCTCGCACCCGGCCGAGGTTGCAGCCCAGCTCAACCGTTTCTACGACTCGCTGCCCGCTAGCACGGCAGCGGCCCGCTAAAAATCAAGCCGGTACACCCCGCGAAACTGCTGCTCGGTAATCCAGCGGGGGGTGGCCCGGATAATGAAGTTGCGCACCGCCCCGGCGGCCCCGTACAAGTAGCCGGCCCGGCCCATGAGCCTAGCGGTAAGCACGATGCGCCGGGCTTTGGCGTAGCGCAGCTGCTCGAGCGCCGCGAAGGCGGCCGTGGGATTGGTGGGGTGCTGCGCCAGGCAGAGCGCCAGCGCGTAGGCATCCTCGACGGCCTGGCAGCCGCCCTGGCCCATGTAGGGCGTGCTGGCGTGGGCCGCGTCGCCGATGAGCACCGTGCGCCCGCGGTGCCAGTGGGGCAGGGGTTGCAGGTCGAGCACCTCGTTGCGGATGATGGCGGCCTCCGTGGCCGCCGCCAGCAGGTCCGGCACCGGGTAGGCAAAGCTGGCAAAAGCTGCTTGCAGCCGCGCCAGCAGCCCTTCGCGCTCGCTGCCGAAGCCGGCCGGTACGGCCGCAAACCAGTCCACCACGCCATCGCCTACCTCCGAAAAGCCGAAGCGCAGCCCCTCGGCCCAGGCCTCGCGAATGGCCTGCCGAAAGTGCGCCGTGAGGGATACTTCCGACATGCCGCGCCACACCAGGTGCCCGCTGCCCGTGGGCCGCACGCCCGGAAACAGCCCTTCGCGGATGCGCGAATGAATGCCGTCGGCCCCCACCAGAAAATCGGCCCGCCGGGTGCCTCCATCCGCGAAATCGACCCGCACGCCCTGCAGTTCTTCCGTTATTCCAGTGCAAGTCCTGCCCAACTCCACTTTTTCCGGGCCCACTTCGGTCATTAGAATCTGCTGGAGCGCGGCGCGCCGAATGGCCGTGGTGCCGTGCCCAAACCACGCCCGAACGCGGGCCTGGTCGGTGCGCATTATAGGTCGCATCTGTTCATCAACTACTTCAATGCCTCGCAACGGCACCCCGGCCGCATTGATGCGGTCCGCCAGTCCCAGCCGGGCAAATACCTGCATGGCATTGGGGGCCATCCAAATGCCTGCTCCCAAGGGCAGAATGGCCGGGGCAGCCTCGCAGACCACCACCTCAATACCGCGCTGCCGCAGCGCAATGGCCGCCGTGAGGCCGGCAATACCGCCGCCGATGATGAGTCCGGAGTGTTGCATGGGGCGCATGTCGCGCGCACTCGCCCGAGCGTGCTGCCGACCCGCCCGGCTTTCACGTCAGCAAGCTGACCACCGCCTTTTTCAGGCTGCCCACCGCCTGCCACTCAAGGAGCCGCCCTTGCACGGCCGCCGACACCGGCTGCCCGGTGCGGGCCCGCAGGTCGGCGTAGGCTTCGAGCAGCTTGCGCAGGTTGCGCACCGGTTCGGCGGGCAGCTCTGGCAGCAGCGCGGCCAGGGTTTGGCGCAGGGCATCATCGGTGGCGGCATTAATGGCGCGGGCCTGGGCCAGGCCATCGGCGAGGCGCTGCACGGGCGCAAAACCGGCTGCCAGCAGGCGGCCTAGGGCCTGCCCCAGCGCGGCGGGTACCAGCCGGCCCGTGGCAATGGCGCTGAGCAGGGCCTCCAGCGCCAGCGCCCGCCCGGCCGGTGTGAAATGCGTGAGGCCCACGGCCAGCAGCGCGGCCGTGCTGGCGCAGAACACCGGCCCCGGAACCAGCAGCGAGCGCAGGAAAACCAGCAGGTTGTCGCGGCTTTCCGAGCCCGCGTTGTCGGTGCGACAGGCGGTGCGGAGCAGATGCCAATGCAGCGGGGCGGGGCCGTTGGGTAGCAGCGTGAGCAGGAATGGCAGGTTGGCGGCCAGGGGCCAGAGGTAGTGGTTGTTTTTTTGCGACAAGCGGGCGTGCAGCGAGTACAGCAGCAGGGGCGAGGGCGGCACCTGGCCCTCGTGCTCGGTAAGCACGCGCAGTTCCTGCCACTCGTGCGTGACTTCGGGCTGGGCTTTATTCCACGACTGCTTATAGGTATGGCTTTTTTGCTCGAAATGCCAGCCCGGCTCCCAGGGCGCGGCCACGCCGGGGTAGTCCGGGAGGCTGCGCAGGGCTTCCAGCCGGGCCTCGGGGAAGCGGGTGCGGGCGGCCACGGCGTGCAGCCAAGGCAGCGCCTCATCAAGCGGAATGGAAACCGCTGCGGGCTGCTGGTGCTTGTAGGAAACCAGCCGGCCCAACCGCTCGGCAAAGGTTTTGAGCAACGACTTGCCCTCTTCCGCTGGCGGCGCAGCCAGCCGCGCCAGCGCGACCTCACCGGGCGCGAAAAATTCCCGGAGCAGCTCTCGCAGCCCTTCGTGCCGCAGCTTCGGCAGCAGCTCATTTGCCGCCGCCACTTCCACTGTTGCCCCGATGGCCGTGCGGGCCAGGGCCAGCGCCAAATCGGCAGAATCGGGCAGCTGCCCAGCGGCTTCGTAGGCCAATATATTCTGCACCAACACGCTGGGTGCCACCCAATGCGGCGAGTGGCTGGGTGTGCTGAGCAGCGGCAGCGGCGCGGCAGCTGCCCGCAACGCTCTTTCAACGGCCACCAGCCGGCGCTGCTCTACGCGCAACAACGGGTCGGGACTGGAATGTTGATGGTCGGCGAGGTTCACCAGCGGCACTTTAGGCCGCCGGAATTCCGTGAACCAGTCAATGAGCAAGGCTTGCACCAACTCACGCTGCCCGTTGTGGCTGCCGCCAAAATCGTAGCCAGCCAGAATAGTGGCCGTTTCCGCCGCTGGCTTGTCCTTCAGCGCCCACGGAAACGCCTGCAGCAGATAGGGCCGAAGCTGCTCCGGATAGCCCGCCGGAAACTGGGGGCGCAGGCGCAGCAGGCCATCGAGCCAGCGCTCGGTGGCGGCGGGGTCGTCGTGGCGCAGCACCTGGCCGGTCAGAAACAGCAGCTCGTGCCAGTCCTGCACCGGCGCAATGGCCGTGGTGAGCGAAATTTCGGGCTCGAAAGCAAGAAGCGGAGCATAGGCTGCCGAAGCTGCCCCAGCAGTCGCGTCGGGGGCAGGCGCGGCGGCCAAGAAAGGGGTCAGCGCAGAGCGGGCAGCGGCGGCCAGCAGGTCGGCGTAGAGGCCGATGGTGGCGATAGTTTCAGCAGTTTCTTCGAGGGTAAGCAGGGACTTATTGGCCCCCAGCAGGCCCGCCAGCAGCTTAGCGGCGCGTTCCTGCACGGCGGCATCGGTGTTGGCCAGGGCGGCGGTGGCCAGCCGGGCCACGGTCGGGGCCTGCGCGGGCTCGCGCTTCAGCAGCTTATCAAAAGCGCTAAGCAGGGTTTTAAGGCCGGTTTTGAGGTCCTGGCGCGTCATCAGGCCCTCGGCAAACAGCAGCAGCGGCGCGGGCTCAAATGCGAGTGCCGCCCAAAGGTCCTTGAGTTGGTCGAGGGCGAAATTGATGACCAGCGGCAGCGGGTGGGCCAGCAGCTCCACCAGTTCGGCTTGCCGGGCCAGGCGCTCGGCCGCCGTGGGCCTCAGGGCCAGAAACAAATTCTTAAACCACGTCAGCAGCGGACGGCGAAAGTCGCGGCGCAGGGCCAGCAGGCTGCGCGTTAGGATGTCGGCCCGGTCGAGGTGGCCCGAATCCATCAACTGTGGCAGCAGCGTGAGCCAGGTAATCTGCTCCTGGTCGTGGCCCCGGGATATGCTCGCCGAGTCGGCGGGGGTGTCGAAGTCGAACAGCAGCGGCAGGTCGCGGGTCAGCAGGGTGGGGTCGGCCCGCAGCTGGCGCAATACGTGCTGGTCGTACTCGCGGGCGTTGCCTTTCTGGTCGCGGTTGTGCTGGTTTAGCGAGTGAGCCAAGGCCTGCGCCAGCAGCCAGGGTTCGGGGGTCAGCAGGTTTTCATCGGCCAGCTCGCGCAACAGGCGGTAGGGGGCGGTGCGCCAAGCGTTGGCCCGCGCCACCCGCTCGAACCACGCCGAAAGCCAAGTGGGTTGGCTATGGCGCACCACCGCCCAAAAAAGGTCGCGGTGGCGGGCTTCGTGCTTGGCATTGTCAAGCTGAAAGTGCCAGGGCAGGTCGAAATTCCGCCCCAACGCCTCCTGTTTGGAGTAGGTGGCCAGGCCCGCCAGAAACAGCTGCGTCTCCCGGTCCCGCGGAAATTGCCCCGTCTGGTTCTGCTGCCCGCGCCATTCGTTCATTTCGCGGTACAGCTGCTTGGTGCGCTGGCGCACGGGCAGCAGGTCGGCTTTGTTCAGCGTGAGTAGAAAATCAACCAACGCCGCCAGGGTCTGGTGGCGGGCAATTTGCTCGAAGGTTTCGACAGTAGTTGGCATACAAAAAGGGGTGAATTATTCGTGAAAAGACCAACCAATCAAGCCAGCAGCAAAGTAGCGGCTTTCTTCAAACTGCCTACCGCCTGCCACTCGCGCAGCCGGGCCTGCACCGTCGTGGGCACGGCCTGGCAAGTGCGGGACATGAGGCTGGCGTACATTTCGAGCAGCTTGAGGCTATTGCGCGGGGGCTCGGTCGGCAACTCGTTCAGGAGGCTGTCGAATACCTGGCGCAAAGCATCATCTGTTACGGCATCGATGGCAAGCATCGGCTCCATATTCGCGATGAGGCGCGGAACCGGCGCGTAGCCGATGGCCAGTTGCCGGCCCAGAATGTTCCCCAGGGCGGCTGGTACCAGGCGGCCCTGCGCCACGGCGCGCACCAGCACTTCCTGGGCCAGGCTGCGGCAAAAGGGCGTGTGATGAATGAGGCCGCTGGCCAACAGGGCCGTTTCGGCCGTTCCGAAAGCCGGACCCGGAATAAGCAGCTCCCGCAACCCCGATGCCACCAAGTTGCGCTCGCTGGCTTCCAGGTTGTCGGCCCAGGCGGCGCTTCGCAATACCTGGTTGTACAGGGGCGCGGGGTGCTGCGGAATCAAGGCCAGCAGAAAGCGAAAATCATCGACCATAACCGAATTCGTTTCCCACGACCCGTACTCGCTTTTGCCTGCCGGCGGCGCGTAGAGCAGCAACGGCGATGGTGCCGCTGCAACGGCCCCGCTGTCCCAGGCCAGCTCAACGAAGCGGTAAGACTTGGTTCGGCCGGGCTGTTCCGGGTCGGGGTACTGATTTTCGCGCTCAACTACCTCGAACGCGGAACCTAACGGTTGGGCCACGCCGGCATAGTCGTAGCCCAGCGCGACGGGCAGCGTGGGGTAGCTGCCGAGCGGCGCTTTGGTGCGCGCCGCCACGGCCCAGAGCTCCGGCAGCGCTTCAGCCAGCGGGACCCGAATTTCTGCCGGAGTGCGTTGACGGGCAGCGGGTCGCGGCGCTGGCAGCTCGGCCTCGGCCGGACCCAGAAACCACGTCAGCAGCTCGCGTAGCCCGGCATCGGCCAGCGTCGGCAGCAGCGCCAGCGCCGCAGCTGCCGTGGTAGGGTGTGAGCAGGCGGTGCGGGCCAGCGCCACCGCCAGGTCGGCGGGCTCGGGCGGGGTGCCGGCCGCCTGGTAGGCCAGCAGCCGGGCGACCAACGTGCTCGGGGCTACCCAGTGCGGCTGATGCGTTGGCGTGCTCAGCAGCGGCAGGGCCTGCCGGGCCCGGAGCAATGCCTCGGCCAGCAGGTAGCGTTGCTTTTCGATGGTCAGCAGTGGATGGGGGATTACGTGGGGACGTTTCATATACGCCTCTTCCACCCGCGCCACCGCAAAATCGGTGGCCCAGGCCAGCAGCAGCGCCTGCACCAAACCCTCGTGCCCATACACGTCCACCGGCTCCCGCAGGATAGCGGCCACTTCCGCTTCCGAGGCCTTTTTAATTGCGGGAAAAAGCTGCGCCAGATACGGCCGCAGCTGCCCGGCAAACCCGGCTGGGCATTGCCCATTCAGCCGCAGCAGCCCATCGAGCCAGCGCTCGGTGGCGGCGGGGTCGTGGTGGCGCAGCACCTGGCCGGTGAGGAATAGCAGCTCGTGCCAGTCGGCCACCGGCGCAATGGCCGTAGCTGCCGACAGCTCTGGCACAAACTGCGCGGCCGGCGCGTAGGCCGCTGTTTCACATTGGGTTTCGGCTGATGAAACCGGGGCCAGCCAGGCAGCCAGTGCGGTGCGGGCCGGCCCCCCCAGCAAATCGGCGTGGCTGGTGATGGCCGCCACCGCCGCAGCCGTTTCGTTGGGGGTGAGCAGCAGTGGCTTCGCTGCCAGCAAACCCGCCAGGCCCTGGCCGGCGCGCTCCTGCACGAGCCCGTCGGGGTGGGGCAGGGCGGCGGCGAGCAGCCGAGCCACGGCCGGCGCATGGCCGGCATCCTGCTTCAGCAGTTTCAGCAGGGCCGTCAGCAGCGCGCGCAGGCCGGTTTTCAGGTCGGGCCGCAGAAACAAGCTGTCGGCATAGGGCAGCAGCAGAGTCGGAGCAAAGCCGGGTTCGGGCAGCAATACTTTCAGCTGCTCTAGGGCGAAGTTGGCTACCAGCGGCTGAGGCTGGGGCAGCAGCTCCAGCAACTCGTTTTGCCGGGCCAGCCGTTCGGTCTGGGTGGGTTGCAGGGCCAGAAACAGGTTCCGGAACCACGTTAGCAGGGGGCGGCGAAAGTCGCGGCGCAGGGCCCGCAGGCAGCGCGTGAGAATGTCGGCGCGGTCGAGGTGGTGGGTGGCGGTTAAACTTATGATAATATCCTGCCACGTAACAAAAAGTGGAGGATGCTTCTGGTCCCAAACCTGCCAGGGGTGCAGATAACCGCCTGCGGCATCCCGAAAACCCTTTTCAGTAGGTGGCATGACAGGTTGAATTCTGGCGCCATAACCAGAGTCAACAGTGCTTTCGAACTCAGAAAGTAGCGGAAAATCTCGGACTAGAAGTACAGAGTCGCTCCGAAATTTGTTCGCAATAATGTTGACTGCATCAGTGGTAATGGGGACGATATTACTCAACTCGTGGCCCCAGGTATAAAGGGCATTGACTATTGCCCGTCCGGTCATAGCTGGTGAATAGTGAATAAGCTGCTCCGCTTCCATTGTCCGGAGCAATGCATAATTCATGGCCCAACCCAGCGCCTTATCGTGGGTATGATGCAGCCAATCGCCCAACCATTCAGGACGAAATGCTCTCAACAGAAGCAAAAAATACTCCCGTATTCTGGTTGAGTCCTTTAAATATCCCGCGCTAAGTTCCCAAATAGGTCGAAACGAATTGCCCATTACTTCCCGCCGTGAAAAAACTGCCAGACCAGCTAAAAACATACAGCCAAATTGCTCTGGCGTACCCTTGCTGCCCCAAGAATTAGGCACTATTTGAACAAAGCTTTCCAGTTCTTTTTTCAAATTCAGCAATTTCTCCCGCACCGCCACCACGTCGCGCTTCTCCAGCGCCAGCAGAAACGGCACCAGCTCATCGGCACTCCGCTCGCGAATAATCTGCTCGAATTCCTCAACGGCCGGAACGGTCCTCATCACTGAAACGCACTTTGGGTTTATTTTGAAAATCAACCAAAAAAAGGTTGAAAATTACCTTCTGAATATTCTGCTAAACGTCGTGCTGCCGGTTCCTCCAGCATTTATATCGCTCCGACTGTACCGTTCCTACGAAGCGGTAGAGATGCTTCGGCTGCGCTCAGCCTGACGCGCAGGTGCAGTTCTGCCAGCCCTACAAAAACCGCATCTGGGCCGCCAGAATGTGCTTGCACGGCCCCCGCTGCCCCTGGTTGCCCGTGAACCACGGGCAGGTGCAGCGCGGTGGCTCCGTGCCGCCCACCACCACGGTGTGCCACACGCCCGTGCCGCGCACCCGTGCCTCGGTGCGCCCGCCGGCTCCCAGGCCCACCAGCTGCACGTCGTCGGCCGCTTCGAGCAGGGCGCGGGCGTTTTTCAGGCGCGGGTTCAGCTTGAGAATGCGCTCCAGCTTGAAGGGCAGGCGGCGGTAGAAATAGTGGTTTTCGGCCAAATCAAAACCCAGCAGGCCCATCGCCGAGAGGCTGGCGCAGAGCCGGTCCACAGTGTCGGGCGCCAGGTCGTGCTCTACCGCAAACAGCGTCGGGTTGAACGTTTCGTTGCCCCGAAACAGGTTGTTGGCCCCCGCAATCCATTCGGCCGGCAGCTCCTCCATCAGCGTGTCGAGCTGGTTGCCCTCGCCCGAAAACCCCCGGTTAACTTCCGCGCTCAGCGCCAGCACAAACTCCTGCCCGCCGCCCATAGCAAGCACGTAGGCCGACGCCTGCCCGTCGGCCGTGGCAAACACCCGCAGGCCCTCGCACAGCGGCAGCAGCCCCTCCAGCAGCCGCAGCCGGTGCAGGCCGCCCACCCGCACCGCGCCCCGCCCGCCCACCGGCGCGAAACTCGGCCGCGGCCCCCGCAGCACCAGAAAAAAGTCCGACTTGGCCGTGCCCGCCGGGATGCCCTGCACCAGCTGCACGGCCTGCACGCGGCTAAGCGCCATTTTTTCTTCCATCACAGCCAGGTAGCCCTGCACGGCCGTCAGCCCCTTTATCCAGCGCTCGGGCAGTGTCACCTTGCGCTCGGTCACCTTGCCGGCCGCCCGTTCCAGCACCACTTCCTGGTCGCCTACGCTTAGCAGTACCGGCTCGGTGCGGGCAATGCGGCTGAGCGCATTCACCATGGGTTCGTTGAAATCGACGTTGGTGGTGCCGCTGCTCAGGAACTCGCCTTCCAGCGCGTCGGGCCCCAAATCGAGCCGGGCATACACGCCGTTGCACGACGAAAAGGCTTCGAAGCGCAGCATCCCCGCGCCAGCAGTCACAATCGGGTCGCGCAGCACTGCGCTCTGCGGCACAAACCGGGAGGCCACAACTTTGGCTAAAGTGGTTAGTCCCCGCGCCGCCAGCCAGGAGTCGCAGAGCCGGCCCCGGAAAAAGCAGGCGGCCCCCGCCGGGGCATTCTCCGCATAAGCGGCTAAGGATAGTTTGTTGCCCTCCGCACCGTGTTCCAGGGTGGATGGATGAGCATAGGCATAAGCAAAATCAGACATAACCACAGGCTTGAAAGTGAAAATTGCAGCACCGGCTACCAACGATGCTACCCTATCTACTGCAAAGCTATACGTAATGATGCTAATTAATTACTAATATTTTTGTCATCCGGGTAAGCTGCTGAATTTCACTGCTATTTATTTTAGTAATTGTGGGGCTGTATGTAGTCGCTAGCAGCTTTTGTGCGCGGCGGCAATCGCCGGTTTGCTCAACTACTTAGTTGAGCAGGCTGCTCCCGGGCCCGCTCCATCGCCAGCACCAGCCCTATGCCCAGCGTGTAGGCGATGATGTCGCTCCATTCAAAATGGCTGCCGAAGATGATACGAGCCGCCCGCGAATGCCAGTCCAGCCGGTCAAGCAGGTTGAAATATTGCAGGCCCTCAATCAGATATGAAATTGCCAGTGCCATCGTGGCCAGCCGCCCCACCGAAGCCCGCACCACGCTTCGGAGCAAGCAATACACGAAAATGGCAGCCAGAAAATCCCCTGCGTAGGGCCGGACAAACCGGTCGTGCATGTACAGGGCGATGAAGACCTCCAGCAGCAGCAAGCCGCAAGCAGTCAGGAAGTAGCCTTTGCGAAAACACCACATCAGGTCGGAGTTAAGCTTTGGGTGCCGACGGGTGAAAAGGACAGCTCCGGGCGGCTGGGGCTACTGCCGGGGCCGAAATCAATTCGACCGGGGCCGTATCCAATGCCAGAATGCGGGCTTGGTAGGTCGCGGGGAGCATCGCGTTTTTGGCCCTTTGGCTGATGCGCCAGTGGCTGGTGAGGCGATAGAAAGCCACGGCGGGGCTTACCCAAAGGCCATTGGGCAGGTGGAGCTTCGCCCGCACGCTGGCCGGCACCACGAGGCCCTGCACGGCCCGCAGCAGCCCGTAGCGCGGGCCGCCCAGGTGCTTACGGTACTGCCGGTACAAGTCCTGCGTGTAGGTGCTTACGGCGGTGTTGGCGGCCAGGTGCTGCGCCCGGGCTTCCTGCCAGGCCGCGTAGGATTCGGGCAAATCAGGGATGCCCATGCGCCGGCCCACCCGCCCGAACACGTCCGTGATTTCCTCGCACTCGGCGGGGGTGAGGGGCCGCTCTAACACTTCGAAAGCCCGGATGGAATAGGCAATGAGCATAAACAGCACGTCGCGGTAGGCCCAGGCCGGTATCGCCTGCCCGCGCTTGGCCTCCACGGCCGCGTGGATGGCGGCAATGGTATCGATGGTTTTTTCGGCCCCCGCGCGGTCGGCAAATACGATTCGCCGGGCGTATTCTACCGTCGAAAACAGGCGCTCCAACGAGTCGGCCGGCAGGCGGCCGGTGAAATACAGCCAGTCGACAGCTTTATTGAGGGCAAACTCAGCCGCTGCCCCGGCAAAGATGAATAGCACGGTATCGGCTGAGCCCCAGATGCGGCGCACAATGGAACCGGGAGCAACAAAATATTCCATGTTTATAAAGAACTTTGAATTACAAAGTTAAGTAATGTTTTTGGAGTTGTCACCTCTTGGCTGTTTCACCAAATGGAGGAGCCGCTAACTTTACTCCATGAAATTCACGCAGCTAACGGATTCCATCTTCACTGTCGAAGATTTCCTAACGCGGGCCGAATGCCTGGAATACATGGCCCTGAGCGAAAAAACCGGCTTCGAGCTGGCCAAAATCAATACCGCCAGTGGGAGCAGGGTCCGGACCGATATCCGCAACAACAACCGCGCTTTCTATCAGAACGAGGACCTGGCCCAGGCTCTCTGGGAAAAGCTGCTGCCCTTCGTACCGGCCCAGCTTGGCAACAGCCACCCCATCGGTCTGAACGAGCTATTCCGTTTCTACCGCTACCAGCGGGGCCATCAGTTCAAAGGCCACTACGACGAAAGCTACATTCGCAACGAGCGTGAAGCCAGCTACTTTACCTTCATGGTGTACCTGAACGACAATTTCCAGGGTGGCGACACTGCCTTTCGGGGCCTGCGCATCCGGCCCCAGCAGGGCATGGCCCTCATTTTCCTGCACAGCCTGTTTCACGAGGGCAGCGAGGTAACGCAGGGCGTGAAATACGTGTTGCGCTCCGATGTGATGTACAGGACGGAGGAAGGTTAAGCGAGAAAATATGGGTGCTTTTTATGACATATATGGCCTCTCGCTAAGGCGAGATGAAACTACTGTAGAGCGGTTTCTTAAGCATTTCTGCTATCGGGAAAGTATTGAGCCAATTTCTGAGAAGTGGATTCAGGTTCAATCAAGCGAGAAGTATCAAGTTTCAGAAGTTGAGCTGCCGCTGAATTCGATAGCTGAAATGCTTGAATACGCAATATGTAATCCAACCCATTGTTTTGTCTTTTACAACCAAGTTGCGTTAAAAGCTGAGATTAAATGTATCATTTTGAAATTCACATGGGATGAAAAAATTGTATTCGGTATTTCAATTGAGGAGTGGACTGCATCGGGTACTGATAATTACCTACAGGCTCGCATAATAGAGGCAGAAATTAAGCTCATCACCGAATCTTATAAGAGCTATATTTCTGTTGAATATCCTCCCGCCAGCGATGAAGAAGAATTCAATGAAGATGTAGTTATGTGGCGAAATATTGGAGACAATTACGAATGAAACAGATGGTTGCATTCGTTACTGTCGCTTTTTGACTAATCCTGCGGCACGGTCATTTCCTGTGCCACCATCGCCTTCGGCGGATGTCTGTAGAAAAACAGAATCAGCAGCGGCAGCAGCGTGAGTTCGGCCACCACGCCGAACAGCAGCGTGAGGCCGATGAGCAGCCCCACGTAGAACGTGCCGTCGAACGAGGAGAACAGCAGCGTGGAGAATCCGCCCACCAGTATCAGCGAGGTGACGATGACGGCTTTGCCGGCCAGCAAGTAGGTGTGCTTCACGGCCCGGAACAGGCTGGTTTCGTGGCTAAGCGTGAGCCGCAGCTTGCTGATGAAGTGAATGGTGTCGTCGACGGCAATGCCGAAGGCGATGGTGAAGATGATGCTCGTACTCACCTTCATGCTCACGCCAGCCAGCCCCATCACCCCGGCCACGATGAGAATGGGCACCAGGTTGGGAATGAGGACCACCACCGTCATGCGCAGCGATTTAAACAGGGCCAGCACGATAATCGTGACCATGAGCACGTCGATGCTCATGCCCGTAATCATGTTCAGGGTCAGGTTTTCGTTGTTTTTGTCGATGAGGTTGGAGGAACCCGTGAGGCGGGTGCGCAGCACCGTCGGGTCGATGCTGGCGCGCAGGTAGCGGCGCAGGCCCTCGTTCAGGGCATCGGCCCGGATGCTGCCCACGTCGGCCATGCGGCCGGTGAAGCGGCCCGCGCGGCCGTCGGGCGTGGCCAGCGCCCGGAACTCGGGCCGCTGGCGAAACAGCTTCAGCTTGCCGCGCAGGCCGGCCAGCTCGGTGGCGTCGGCAGGCAGGCGGTATTCGGCCAGGCCACCCCCGTGCAGGGCCTTGCGCACCGATTTCACCAGCGTAACGGGCGAAGCAGCGAAACGCAGGCCGTAAGTGGTGCGCAGATAGGTTTCGATGCGCTCGGTTTGGCGCAGCACGTCCAGGTCGAAAATGTCGCGCCCGGCCGCCGGCTGCAGCTCCATTTCGAAAGGCCGCACCCCGGCAAACTTCTTTTCAAAAAAGCCGAAATCGAGCCGCACGGGGTCGTTTTTCGACAGGTCATCGAGCAAAGCGGAGTTGATACGCACCCGGGTGGCCAGCCCGATGGACGTAGCCAGCACCAGCCCGCTCACCACAAAAATCAGCCGCCGCCGCACCAGGACCAGCCGAAACAGCCGGCTCAGCACTCCATCCCAGCTGTGGCCCTGCGCGCGCGGCACCCGCAGCTGCGGCTTCTTGAGCAGCAGCAGCAGCGCCGGCAGCAGCGTGAAGCTGAGCGCAAACGCCAGCAGCACGGCAATGCCCGTGAATAACCCGAAATTGTAAATGGGCCGGATGGTACTGGTCATCAGTGTGAAAAACCCCAGACTGGTCGTCAGGGCCGACAGCCCCGAACCGAAACCCGATTCGCGCAGCGTCACGCGCAAGGCTTGTTTTTTGCTGGCCCCGTAGCCCAGCTCGCTCACGTAGCGGGTGATGATGTGGACAGTATCGGAAGTGCCTACCACGAACATCATCACCGGCAGCAGGGCCGTCATCAGGTCGATGCTCACGCCGCAGGCACCCATCACGCCCAGGCCCCACAAAATGGCCCCCAGCACTACCACCAGTGGCAGCACCACGCCCCACCAGGTGCGAAACGTGAACCAGAGCAGCGCCGTCACGAGCAGCACCGACAGGCTCATGAACACGGCCAACTCCCACTGCAGCCGGTCCACGAAAACCGACTGGGCCACGGCCCGGCCCGCGAAGTGGTAGCGCGCGGCCGGAATCTGCTGGCGGGCCAGGCCGGCGCGTAAAGCGGCCAGCAGCGAGTCGCCCGGCGGCTTTTTCAGGTCGGGGGTGGTCTGAATTACCAGCGTCACGGCCCGGGCATCGAGGCTGAACACGTTGCCTACCAGCCCGGGCGTGCGGTAAATCAGGGTCGAGTCGGCGGCGCGGCGGGCGGGCTCGCTGGGGTGCAGGTAGGGGAGGTTGAAAAAGCCCAGCCCCTCGAACACCGGGTTGTTGATGGTCGTGGGAGAGCTGACGGCCACCACGTGCCGCTCGGCCTTGGCCAGCCGCGTCAGCGAGTCGACGCGGGCCAGGAAGCCGGGCGCGAAGACCGTCTGCCCGGCGGGGGCTTCAAGGCCCAGCAGCAGGTAGTCGTTGTCGTTGCCGAAGCGGCGGGTGTAGCCCTGGTAGTAGTCAAGGTCGGGGTCACCGGCCGGGTAAAAGTCGTTGAAATTGTAGTTGAAGCGCAGCTGTGCCACATAATAGGCACTGAGGGCGGAAAGCAGGCCCAGCACCAGCAGGGCCAGGTGGGCAGAACGGCGAAAGGACATAGTTGGAACGGGGGCAGGCCGGCGGGCCGCAAAATCGGTTGGGCTGTATTGGCCGGCGGCCGGAAAGCATGCCGGCTTGGCAACGCGGCACTTTCGGCAATTGTTTCAGCAGACCCGGTAAAACGGGTGGTATTGGGTGCGGCTAGAAAAGCTGAGGCCCAACGGAGCGCAGTTTGGTAGCCGACGTACAGTAGCCGATGTACGCCGGATAAACGAAGCTACTTTAATCTGTTTTTTGTCTGGAGTAGTAATTTTTGAACAACCGCTTACACTTTATAAACAAGCTGTTTAGGCCGGTTGGCTGGAAGGACAGAACCCTGCAATCTTTGCAGTCGATTTATCGATGTTACACGAATTATTTTATGGTTTTGACTCGCTTCATTCTCCTGGCTGCTACTCTTTGCTGCCTGGGTTTCACCAGCTTCGCCCAGGCGCCCTCGCCGGCCCAGAGCCTGAAAAAAGCGGTTTTGAAAAGCGACCTGCCAACAGTGGAAGCGCTTTTGAAAGCCGGCACCGACCCAAATGCACCTATCGAAATCGTGCCGGGCTCGGCCACTACTTACCTCATCACGGCCGTGACCGACAATAGCTTGGAGGTAGTGAAGCTGCTCTTGACTGCCAAGGCCCAAGTGAATCAGACGGATGCTTTCAAAACCACGGCCCTGATGACGGCCGTGAGCAAAGGCAACCCGGCTATGGTGGGACTTCTACTGAGCAGCGGAGCCGATGTTCGCCCCAAAGACGACGACGGCAAGGATGCCCTGGCACTGGCTCGGGAGGGTGGCAACGCGGCCATTATCGCCCTGCTGGCCCCGAAGCAATAGCTGCGCCGGAGGACTTGAACCATTAACGAACGACGCGCTGTATATTAGGGGCTGGAGCCGAATGACCGGCTCGATTTCCTTACTTCCCTCACCTCGATTCTCATGAAAAATACCCTGCTTGCCCTCGCCCTGTTTGCCTTCGCCGGCAGCACCGCTTTCGCCCACGACGGCCAAGACAAGCCCGGCCAGAAAGGCAAGAAAGAAACCTGCGCCAAAGGCATGGCCGGCGGTAGCTCGTGCTGCATGAAAGGCGGCAAAACCGCCAGCGTGAAGCCCGCCCCCAAGCCGGAGGCCACCGTTAAGCTGTAGTTGCAGCCGGCTTCAGTCGCCGCTAGGAAACG
>JANXMN010000557.1 GCA_025354605.1 Hymenobacter sp.
AAATTGAAGACCCCTTCGGCAAAGACAGCAACGACCTGCCGCTCACCCAAATGGCCAACCGCATCCGGGCCAACGTGCACGAAATCCTGGGCGTGGACCTGCACGAGGATATTCGCGGCCTGGCCGATGTGCCGTACAGCCTGGTGTTTTAAGGAGGTGTGCAGAAGTAACCGTTTACTATCTGGCACGTCATGCTCATCTGGTGTCCGCTTGTCGAAGCATCTCTACCGCTTCGTTGCTCCGATTTGATTACTATCTCAGCGGCTCGCTGCTGCGCTACCGGTTCGCCTCCGACAGCCAGTGGAACTGCCGCTCGGCCAGCTGGAAGTGCCGCGGCTGGCGCACCAGAGCCACCCGCACCGAGTCGTGGCGCAGGCGGCCGCGCAGCTCCAGGTGGTTCGAGTCGGTCCAGGCGTAGTGCAGGCGGCCCAGGGTGGCGGTGTCGGCGCGGGTCTTGCGCAGGATGAGCACGTGCGCCACCGAATCGAGCCTGTAGCTGAAGTAGCCCCGCCCGTAGCGCCGCTGAAACGCCGTGTCGGCCGTGGCAACGCTGCCCATTGGCGAGCTGTCGAAGATGACGTTGCGCCAGCGTAAGCTGTCGGCCGCCGGACCCTCGAACTTCGCCACGCTGAACACGCCGCTGGTGAGGCGCTGGCGTTTGGCGGCGGCGTCTTCGGCCCCGTAGGCCAACATGCGCCCCAGCGGCATCAGCGCAAACAGGCCAATGAATACCACTTTCAGGGTGAGGCGGGCCACCCGCCAGTGCCAGGTGGGCAGGGCCGGGGACAATAGCGGCACGGCTACCGGCTGGTGCAGCACGAAAAAGCGGAACAGCCGCCCCAGGTCGGGTAGCAGCAGCAACAAGCTTAGCAGAAAAAGCTGCGTCGAGTACAGCTTTACTGGGATGTCATAGCACAGGTTGAGCATCATCACGTTCAGAAATACGCCCGTGGCTACCAGCGCGCCCAGTGTGGCCGTGCGCCGCCACAGCAGCAGCAGCCCGGCCAGCAGCTCCATCAGCCCCGAAAAAACCTGGTAGCCGGGCGAGTAGCCAATGAAATACCACGACAGCCGCATGGGCAGCAGGTCGCCGAGCGGCGTGGCCAGCGCGCTCTGGTCCGGAAAAGGCATTTGCAGCCCAAACACCTTCAGCAGCCCGTAGCTGAGGGCCGCCAGCGCCACATAGTAGCGCACCAGCACCAGCAGCCAGTAGGAAGCCCGGTTGTAGCTGCGCCGCCGCCGGTCGAGCAGGCCCCACAGCAGCGTACCGGCCAGCGCCAATAGCGCCAACACGCCCAGCTGCGCATAGGCGTAGGAGGTGTCGCCGCTGCCATTGGGTTCCACCAAGGCGTCCTTCACGTGCAGCAGGTGCTGGTTGCCCAGCTCTACCAGCCAGTGTTCGGCCCCGAAATAATAGGTCGTGATGAGCGAGAATCCGGGCAAGTCGGCCGGCCAGGCCCAGGGCGCAAGCAGCAGCAGCAGGTACAGGCAAGTGAAACGGAACAGCGCCTTGCGCCACCGGGGCCAAGGAGCCGCCGCGGCCGAAACTTCAGAGTTCATGGCTTCGCAGAGAGAGGTTGAAGCCGCTAAAATATAGGAATGTCGCGAAGTTTTCTAGTTGCTGGTTTCCAGTTTCTGGTTGCTGGTTTCCGGTTAGCTGTGCATAACAAACAACCAGGAACCGGAAACCAGCAACCAGAAACGAGCACCGCTACGCCACCGCCTGCCGCTTATACGCCCCCGGCGTGATGCCCTCGTACTTCTTGAACAGCGACTGGAAGTAGGACACGTTGTTGAACCCCGCCCGCAAACACACTTCGGCTACACTCGCCAGCGGGTGGCGCAACAGGCGCTTGGCTTCACTCAGCCGCTCCCGAATGATGAATTCGACCGGCGTGAGCCCGAACTCGCGCTTGAACACCCGGAAGAACGTAGCCTTGCTCATGCAGGCCAGCGCGCTCAGCTTGTCAATGGTGAGGGTGTCGGCCAGGTGCTCCTTAATGTAGCCCACCACGGCGGCGAAGCGGTGGGTGGTGAGGTGACGGGCGTAGTCGTGGAAAATGAGCTGGCGGGCCTGCGTCTGCATCAGCCGCACCAGCAGCTCCTGGAGCGTGAAGCCGGCCAGCACGTCCTTATTCACGTCGGTGGTGCGCGACACGGCCACCAGGCGGCCCAGCGTGTCGGTCAGCTCGGGAGTGTTGGTGAGGTGGGCGTACTCGGGTCCTTCGATGGCCCAGGGCTGGTAGGTTTCGGCGCGGGGGTAGCGCTCGTTCAGCAGCTCCACGGTGTGGCGGATGGTGTCGGGGGCGATAACGACGGCCAGGCACTGAGTGGGCTGGCACAGGCAGGCCTCGGGGAAGTCGATTTCCATCAGTTCGTCCTTGTCCACCACCACGCTTTCGCCGGGCAGGTAGTCGAAAGCCGGGCGGTTGGGCAGGTGCATCACCTTCTTGCCGCGCAGCATGGTGGTCAGGGCCAGGCCGTCGGGGCGCAGGGGCACGCGGTAGGCAACTTGGTGCGTTTCGAATACATTAAGCTCAAAGCCCTCCAGCGCGTACACGGTCCGGTTTTCGACCAGCGAGTGCAGGCGTTCGGGGGCGAGTGTGGCAACCGCGGCGGGCAGGTGAACGCGAGTCAGCATAAGCGGGCAATAGGCTGGTGAGGGAGTACCCACTCCCAACAAGGAAAGGCAACGGCAAGTTGCGACAATTTCAGCACTCTTTGCGACAATACCACAACCGGCCCGCCCCTAAAAAAGGGACCTTTACCGCATCCCGATTTTCACCTAATTCCCATCCAACAAAGCCATGGCCGAAACCTTAGAAGAAACCACCACCGTGGTGGCCCGCCCCCAGTTCAAATCACATTACGACAATTTCATCGGTGGCAAATGGGTGGCCCCGGTAAAGGGCCAATACTTCGAAAATCCTTCGCCCATCGACGGCAAGGCCTTTTGCAAAGTGGCCCGCAGCACCAAGGAAGACATCGACTTAGCGCTCGACGCCGCTCACGAAGCCTTCAAAACCTGGGGTAAAACCTCGGCCACTGAGCGCAGCAGCGTCCTCAACAAAATTGCCAACCGCATCGAGGAAAACCTCGCCCACCTCGCCGCCGTCGAGTGCGTCGAGAATGGCAAGGCCATCCGCGAAACCACCTACGCCGACATGCCGCTGGTCATCGACCACTTCCGGTACTTCGCCAGCGTGATTCGGGCCGAAGAGGGCAGCGCTACCGAGCTAAACAGCACGACGCTCTCGCTCAACATTCAGGAGCCGCTGGGCGTCATCGGCCAGATTATTCCCTGGAACTTCCCGATTCTGATGGCCACCTGGAAGCTGGCCCCCGCCATCGCGGCCGGCTGCACCGTGGTGATGAAGCCCGCCGAGCAAACTCCCGCTAGCATCATGGTGCTGATGGAGCTGATTCAGGACCTGGTGCCGCCGGGCGTTATCAACATTGTCAACGGCTTCGGCCTTGAAGCTGGCAAGCCGCTGGCCTCGTCGCCGCGCATCAACAAGGCCTCTTTTACGGGCGAGACGACCACCGGCCGCCTCATCATGCAGTACGCTTCCGAAAACCTGATTCCGGTGACAATGGAGCTGGGCGGCAAGTCGCCCAACGTTTTCTTTAAATCGGTAATGGACGCCGACGACGACTTCCTCGACAAGGCCATCGAAGGCGCTGTGATGTTTGCCCTCAACCAAGGCGAAATCTGCACCTGCCCCTCGCGGATGCTGGTGCACGAAGACATTTACGACGACTTCATTGCCCGCGTCATCGAGCGCGTGAAGGCCATTAAGCTGGGTAACCCGCTCGACATGACGACGATGATGGGCGCGCAGGCCAGCAACGACCAGTTCGAAAAAATCCTGAGCTACCTCGAAATCGGTAAGGCCGAAGGGGCCGAAGTGCTGGTGGGCGGCGACGCGTATCATCAGGAAGACGGCGCGCTGGGCGAAGGCTATTACATCCAGCCCACCATCTTCCGGGGCCACAACAAGATGCGCATCTTCCAGGAGGAAATCTTCGGCCCGGTGCTGTCCGTGACGACCTTTAAAACCGTGGAGGAAGCCATCGAAATCGCCAACGACACGCTCTACGGCCTCGGGGCCGGCGTGTGGACCCGCGATGCCCACGAGCTCTACGAGGTGCCCCGTGCCATCCAGGCCGGCCGCGTGTGGGTGAACTGCTACCACGACTACCCCGCCGGTGCGCCCTTCGGCGGCTACAAAGCCTCTGGTTTTGGCCGCGAAAACCACAAGATGATGCTCGCGCACTACCGCCAGAACAAGAACATGCTCATCAGCTACAGCCACAAGGCGCTGGGCTTCTTCTAGGCCCTGATGTAGCGCATGCTTCCGCTTGCGCCTAATCAGAACGTCATGCTGAGCTTGCCGAAGCATCTCTACCGCGCCACTAACCCTGTCGATTGGATTAGTATTGCGGTAGAAATGCTTCGACAAGCTCAGCATGACGTTCTTTGGTTTCAATTACATTCTCATCATCCCACTCCCAATGCCCACCCCCCGCGTCCTTGTCACCACTGCCGCCGAAGCCACCATCGACCTGCTCCGCGACGAGCACGGCCCGCTCATGTTCCATCAGAGCGGCGGATGCTGCGACGGCTCGTCGCCCATGTGCTTCGCCAAGGGTGAGTTCCGGGTGGGCGGCAACGATACGTGGCTGGGGCGCATCCACGGCTGTGATTTCTTTATGAGCGCCAGCCAGTTTTCCTACTGGAAACACACCCAGCTCACGGTCGATGTGGTGAAGGGGCGGGGCGCCAGCTTCTCGCTGGAAATCCCGCTCGGCGTGCGGTTTCTGATTCGTTCGCGGCTGTTTACCGAGGACGAAGAAAAAGACATGGAGCCGGTGTTTGCGGGGGATGAAGTGCCGGAGGCAACGGTATAGAAAGATTCCGCACAGCGGTCAAGAGAGGAAAAGGAGGTCTACCGAGTCGTTCAAACTCGGTGGACC
>JANXMN010000564.1 GCA_025354605.1 Hymenobacter sp.
TCAGCGTGGACCGGGCCGAGATTATTAAGGGGCCGGGCTCGCTGCTGTATGGCTCCGATGCCATGGCCGGGGTCATCAACTTCGTGGCCCCCGACCCCATTGCCGAGGGCCGCATCAAGGGCACGGCCACAGCCAACTATCAAACCAACAACCAACAGCAGGCCTATTCCTTCGAGAACGCGGGCAACCTGCACGGGCTGAACTGGCTGGCGCGCGGCACCCGCAAGGTGGCCGGCGACTACCAAAACCGCTACGATGGCCGGGTGTATAATTCGGGCTTTAATGAATGGGATGCCAACGGCTACGTGGGCCTAAACAAGAGCTGGGGCTACTCACACCTTACATTCAGCACATTCAACCAGCGGCTGGGGCTCACGGAGGGCAGCCGCGATTCGGTGTCGGGCCGGTTTCTGAAGGACGTGCCCAGCGGCGACAGCACCCGGAGTGTATCCGTGGCTGAGGCCGACCTGCGCGGCTACGGACTGGTCGCACCGCAGCAGCAGATAAACCATCTGCGCATCGGCACCGACAACAGCTTTATTGTAGGTGCCAACGGCGGCCGGCTGGGCCTGCAGGTGAGCTACCAGCAGAACCTGCGCCGCGAATACGGCAATGTGCTCGAACCCAACACGCCCGGGCTCTACTTCCAGTTGCGCACCGTGGACTACTCGCTGCGCTATTTCCTGCCCGAGCGCAACGGCTGGAACCTGACCGTGGGCACCAGCGGCCTGCACCAGCAAAACCGCAACCTGGGCCAGGAATTCCTGATTCCGGCTTACCGGGTGAGCGAGGGCGGCGTGTTTGCCGTGGGCAAGAAAACCCTGGGCGCGCTCGACATCAGCGGCGGGCTGCGCTACGACGTGCGCCGCATCGCGGCCGACCGGCTGCTGCTGGATAGCAACGAGCGGCCCAGCACGGCCCCCACGGCCAGGACGAAGTTTCCAGGCTTCGCAACCACTTTCCAGAACTATAGCGGCAGCCTGGGGGCGGCCTACAACCTGAGCGAGAAGCTAACGGCGAAGGGCAACCTGTCGCGCGGCTTCCGGGCCCCCAACATTGCCGAACTGGGCTCGAACGGCAAGCACGAGGGCACCATTCGCTACGAAATCGGCAACGACAACCTGCGGCCCGAAACCAGCCTGCAGCTCGATGCCGGCGTGAGCTACGTGACTGACCACGTGCGCCTGAGCGTGGATGCGTTCGAAAATACCATCAGTAACTACATCTATGCCCGGCGGCTGCTGACGGCTGGCGGCACCGACTCGCTGCGCGCCGACACGCGGGCTTACAAGTATGAGCAGGGCCAGGCCCGGCTGCTGGGCGGCGAGGTCAGCCTCGACTTCCACCCCCACCCGCTCGACTGGCTGCACTTCGAAAACTCGTTCTCGCTGGTGCGCGCCACCCAGCTGGGCGTGCCGGCCGACCAGAAGTTCCTGCCCTTCATTCCCGGCGACCGGCTGCAGTCGGAGCTGCGCGGCAACTTCCGCCGCCAGGGCCAGCGCCTGACCAACGTGTACGCCCGCGCGCAGCTGGAGCACACTTTTGCCCAGAACCGCTACTACGCGGCCTTCGGCACCGAAACGGCCACGCCGGGCTACTCGCTGGTGAACGTGGGGGCGGGCACCGACGTGGCTTCGGCCACCGGCCGGACGCTGTTTTCGGTGTTCCTCTCGGCCAACAACCTGTTCGACGTGGGCTACCAGAGCCACCTCAGCCGCCTGAAATATGCCGACTACAATGCCGCCAACGGCCGCACCGGCGTGTTTAACCAGGGGCGCAGCGTGAGCGTGAAAGTGGTGGTGCCGCTGAGCTTTAAGTAGCGCAAGCGGCGCGGTAGCCCCGGCGGCAGCCCCCGCCGCTTGCTGACAATGCCCTGCCGGTCGGACCGGCAGGGCATTGCTACTTTTGTTGAGGCGGGTTGTATGCCCACACTCAGATTCCCGCCGAAACATTATGCGTCAACACCTACTGACTTTCTTCCTTTTCCTGCTGACGGCGTCCACTGTCTGGGCACAAAAGGGAGCCACCCTCACCGGGCGCGTGCTCGATGGAGCGGGCCAGCCAGTGCCGGGCGCGGTGGTGCGCCTGCCCGATTTGCAACAGTCGACGGCCACCGCACCTGATGGCAGCTTCAGCCTGCCGGGCCTACCCGCCGGGCGCTTTCTGCTGGAAGTGCGTAGCCTGGGCTTCCGGACTACCACCCGCGAGGTAAGCCCGGCCGAGGGGGCCAGCGTGGATATCAGCCTGAGTACGGCGGCTACTGAGCTGGGCCAGGTGGTCGTTACGGGCGTGTCGGGCGCAACCGAGGCCCGGCGCTCGCCCCTGCCTACTACCGTGGTGGAGCGGGCCGAGCTGAACACCCGCGCCGCCACCAACCTGGGCGATGCCCTGGCCTTCGTGCCCGGCGTGGCTCAGCTGACGGCCGGCCCGGCCATCAGCCGGCTGGTGATTCGGGGGCTGACGGGCAGCCGGGTGGTGCAGCTGAACGACGGCGCCCGCCAGGAAGGCCAGAAGTGGGACGACCTGCAGGGTGTGGAAACCGACGAGTACGCCGTGGACCGCGCCGAGGTGGTGAAGGGCCCCAGCAGCCTGCTCTACGGCTCCGACGCCCTGGGCGGGGTCGTGAACTTCCGCACGCCCGCGCCGCTGGCGGTAGGCGAGCGGGCCGGCACCGCCACCCTCAACTACCAGAGTAACAATAACCTTGTGGGCCTGGGCCTGAGCTACGGCGAGCACCGGGCCAGCGGCTTCAACTGGCAGGCCCGCGCCACCGGCAAGCTGGCCGGCAACTACCACAACCGCTACGACGGCGCGGTGCTGAACTCGGGCTACCGCGAGGTGAACCTGAGCGGCAACGCCGGCTGGAACACCCGCCGGGGCTTCACCCGCCTCTCCTTCAGTACCTTCAACCAGCAGCTCGGCATCGTGGAAGGCGTGCGCGACAAGGTCACCGGCCAATTTCTCAAGCGCGTATCGGGCGAGGGGCCGACCCTGGTGCGGGCCGTGGCCACCGACGCCGACCTGAGCGGCTACGACAACCTGGCCGCCCCCAGCCAGCTGGTGGAGCACCACCGCTTAGGCCTGGAGCACAGCCGCGTGCTGGCCAATGGCGGCCGCCTCACGGCCAGCCTGGGCTGGCAGCTGAACCAGCGCCACGAGTACGAGGAAACCGAAGTGGGCAAGCCCGGCGAGTTCGAGCTGAACGGCGGCTCGCTGTACTTCTACCTGCGCACCCTCGACTATACCGTGCGCTACTACCTGCCCGAAAAAGGCGGCTGGAACACGACGGTGGGCCTGAGCGGCATGCAGCAGCACAACCAGAACCTCGGCGAGGAATTCCTGATTCCGGAATACCGCCTGCTTGACGGCGGCCTCTACGCCATCACGCGCAAAACCCTGGGCCGCCTCGACCTGAGCGGCGGCCTGCGCCTCGACGGCCGCCACCTTAGCGGCGAGGCCCTCTTCCTCGACCGGCAGGCCAAGCCCCGCCCCGCCCCCGCCGGGCCGGGCACCGACCAGAAATTCGCCGGCTTCAGCAACGACTACGGCAACCTGGCCGGCAGCCTGGGCCTGGCCTACAACGTGAGCGAAACCCTGGTGCTGAAAGCCAACCTGGCCCGCGGCTTCCGCGCCCCCAACGTGGCCGAGCTGGCCTCGAACGGCCGCCACGAGGGCACCACCCGCTACGAGCTGGGCGACCCAAGCCTGCGCGCCGAAACCAACTGGCAGCTCGACGGCGGCCTGAACTATGCCGGCCCGGTGCTCAGTCTGGGCCTCGACGGCTTCGTGAACCGCGTGAACAACTACATCTTCGCCCGCCGCCTGCTCAACCGCGCTGGCACCGCCGACTCCACCAACGCGGCCCTCGACCGGGTGTTCAAGTACGGGCAAAGCGACGCTGTGCTCTACGGCGGCGAAGCCTCCCTGGCCCTGCGCCCACTGCCCTGGCTGCAGTTCGAAAACGCGTTTGCGCTGGTGCGCGCCCAGCAGCTGAGCGCCCCGGCCGACAACCAGCGCTACCTGCCCTACACGCCCGGCGACCGGCTGCAGACCGGCCTGCGGGCCAGCTTCCGCCGCGTCGGCGCGCGCCTGACCACGCCCTTCGCCCGCCTCACGTTGGAGCACACGTTCGCCCAGAACCGCGTGTTCTCAGCCTTCGGCACTGAAACCGCCACGTCGGGCTACACGCTGGTAAATGCCGCCGTGGGTTCCGACGTGGCCAACGCCCAGGGCAAGGTGTTGTTTTCGCTTTACCTGGCCGCCAACAACCTGTTTGATGTGGGCTACCAAAGCCACCTCAGCCGCCTGAAATACACCGAATACAACGCGGCCAACGGGCGCACCGGCGTGTTCAACCCCGGCCGCAACCTGAGCGTGCGGCTGGTGGTGCCGGTAAGTTTCCGGTAAGGGGGGTTGCTCCAGCAGCGAAGGAGATACGTGTACTGGCGCTACGCTCACTCGCCTTCGTCGGGCAGGATGTTCACGTCCTGCACCAGCACCATCTTTTCGATTTCCTTGCCGCGCCGGGTGGCAGCCAGGCCGCCGAGGGCAGTTTCCTTGTAGCGGGTTTCCATGGCCTGGCCCACCTCGCCCA
>JANXMN010000585.1 GCA_025354605.1 Hymenobacter sp.
CGCGCTGGAAGGTTTCGGGCAGGGCCAGCGCCGGGAAATTCGCGCCCAGCTGCGCTTTCAGCCAGAACTCCTGTGAGCCGTTGGTGAGGCCCACCACCAGCTCGTCCTTTTCCTGCGTGAAGCAGACGGCCACGCGGTAGCCCCGCAGCTGCTCGGTGAGCGCGGGGGCGAGCTGGCGTAGGAAGTAGTAGTTGGTATGCATGCAGGTAGCGCGGACTCTGCGAGTCCGCAAGGGTGCCGTTGGTTAATCTGTTCTATTCGCGGACTCGCAGAGTTCGCGCTACACCTCCACCTTCAGTCCATCGTACGCCAGCCGAATCCAGGGCGGCAGTTCGGCTTCCACTTCGGCGTGGCGGCCCAACTGGTGGCTGATGTGGGTGAGGTAGGCCCGCTTGGGGGCGGCTTCCTCCAGCACTTCGATGGCCTGGGCCAGGGTGAAGTGCGAGATGTGCGGCTCGCGGCGCAGGGCGTTGAGCACGATGACATCGGCGCCGCGCAGCTGAGCGCGGGTTTCGGGGCCGAGCTGGTTGGCATCGGTGAGGTAGCAGAAATTGCCGATGCGGAAGCCCAGCACTGGCAGCCGGTGATGCAGGGCGCGTAGCGGCAGCACGGGCACACCCAGCACATCGAAGGGCGCGTCGTCGCGCTCGATGGGGTGCAGCGTCACGCGCGGAATGCCAGGGTACTTGTGCTCGGCAAAAATGTAGGCGAACTCCTGCTGGAGCTGGCGCAGCACGCGCGGCTCGCCATACACCGGCATATCGGTTTGCTGCCGGAAGTTAAAGGCCCGGATGTCGTCGAGGCCGGCGGTGTGGTCCTTGTGCTCGTGGGTAAAGAGCAGCGCATCGAGGTGCGTGACGCGGGCCCGCAGCATCTGCTGCCGGAAATCGGGGCCGGAGTCAATCACCAGGCTCAGTCCGTTCACCACGATGTGCACCGACACGCGCAGACGGTGGTCGCGGTGGTCGAGCGAGCGGCACACGGGGCAGGTGCACCCAATCATGGGTACGCCCGACGAGGTACCCGTGCCGAGGAAAGTAATCTGCACTTCGTTTGAATTATGAATTATGAGTTTTGAATTATGAGTTGTTTGGCAGCCAAAACCTCTCCGAGGCATAAAACCGCCTCCGATTTCAACTCATAATTCATAACTCAAAACTCATAATTCCTTTATCCCACGTACTGCTTCACCACGCGCACCAGGGCGTCGAAGTCGAGCGGCTTGGGCAGGTAGTCGGTCACGCCGGCCTCGCGGAACTGGTCCATCGAGTAGTTGTTGGCGTTGCCGGTGATGGCAATGATGGGCAGCTTGTTGATTTTAGGGTCGGCGTGGGCGCGGATTTCGCGGGTGCACTGCATGCCGTCCTTCACCGGAATATTGATATCCATGAGTACGCAGTCGATGGGGTTGGCTTCGAGCTGCTTGATAACTTCGCCGCCATTCTTGGCCAGCACAATTTTATACTTCTGCAATTCAAGAATCTTGCGGGTCAGGTTCAGAATCACCGAGCTGTCTTCGGCAATCAGAATGGTTTTTTGGGTATCGTTGGACATGCGCGTGGGGTTTTAAGGTGTGAAGAAGTAGGGCGAGTAACTTGGTAAAGTGAAGGTAACACCAGGGGCCGGCCGGGCTTAACCGGCCGCGGAGGCCCGTTGCACAGCTGCCGGATACTCGGCGACGAACTGCGCAAAGTAATGTTCTAAAAGTTGAAAGCCCTCGGCCCCGCCCGCCATCCGCCCTTCTTTGAACTGGCGTTCGAGGTGGCGGGCCTGGGCGGCCAGGGCCACGCCCCCCAGCGTAGCCGACGTACCCTTGAGCTGGTGCAGCATGGGCAGCAGCTCGCGGAACTCGGCGCTGGCCACCGAAGGGGCCGCGTCGCGTAGCAGGTCGCCGGCCTCCTGTTCGAACTCCTGATACAAATCGGTCGTGAACTCGGCCCCGCCCAGCTCTATCAGCTGCAGCAGGATGCTTTCGTCGAGCACGGGCTCATTGGCCGCGCCGTCGGCTACTTCGGCGGGGGCCCCGCTTGTGGCTGCCACCGGCAGGTGAGCAAACGGTACGGGGGCCTCCGCCGGGCCGGTAGGCAGCTCGGCCGGCGCGAGCACGGCTGCCGCCGTAATGGCTATCTGGCTGGTGGCGGAAGTGGAGCGCACGCCGCGCGGGCGCAGCCAGCGGTGCAGCACTTCGTAGAGGTGGCGGCTTTTCACGGGCTTGCCCACGTAGTCGTCGAGGCCCTGGCGCATGAAGCGGCCGGCGTCTTCCTGCATCGAGTAAGCCGTCATGGCCACCACGGGTGGGCAGGCGCTGCCCAGCAGCTTACGGATTTCGGCCGTGGCCGCCACGCCGTCCATGTCGGGCATCTGGATGTCCATGAAAATCATGTCGTACACCATGTCGGGGCGGGCTACCAGGGCAATGGCCTCGGGGCCGCCGCCGGCTACGTCGACCTCACAGCCCAGGCGCGAGAGCAGGCGCTGGCCCACCTTCTGGTTGATGGCGTTGTCGTCGACGAGCAGCACGTGGGGCGGGTCGTCGAAAGCCGTGAAGACGGAGTCGCGCACGGGAACCACGACGGGCAGGTCTTCGCGCTGGGCCGCGCGGGTGGCAATCGTGAACCAGAACACCGAGCCCTCGCCCTCGTCGGAAAGCACCCCGATTTCGCCGCCCAGCAGCTCGGCTAGCTGCCGGCTGATGCTCAGGCCCAGGCCCGTGCCGCCGTAGGCCTTGCTGGGCGTGGTGTCGAGCTGGGTGAAGTTGGTGAACAGGCGGGCCGCGTTTTCGCTCGAAATGCCAATGCCCGAGTCCTGCACCGCGAAGCGCAGGGTATGCAGCTCGCCATCGGTGCTCACGCTGCTCACCACAATGCTCACCGTGCCCTCGTTGGTGAACTTGATGGCATTGGCCACCAGGTTGCTCAGAATCTGGAGCAAGCGCACCTCATCCGTTACCACGAAGGCGGGCGTGTGGGGCGTGATGTGGTAGGTGAAGCGAATGTTTTTCTGCTCGGCCCGGTAGATGAACAGAGCCCGGATGCGCTCCATCACGGCGGCCAGCTCTAGGGCGGACTCGTGCAGCTGCAGCTTGCCGGCCTGAATCTTCGATAGGTCCAGAATGTCGTTCAGAATGGTGAGCAGGGCGTCGGAGCTCTTGCGCAGGGTATCGACGTAATCGAGCTGCTCGTCGTTTTCCACGGTCTGGTCGAGCAGGTCAATCATGCCGATGATGCCGTTCATGGGCGTGCGCAGCTCGTGGCTCATGTTGGCCAGGAACTGGGTTTTGGCCTCCAGCGCGGCTTCGGCGGCATCCTTGGCCTGGCGCAGGTCGTCCTGCATCTGCTGGATTTCGGTCACGTCGCGGGCAATGCCCTCGGTGCCGCGCCGGCCGGTGACGGAGAAGCGTGCGTTTACGAGTACGCTCACAGGGTGACCTAGCTTATGCCACATCTGGGTTTCAAAGTTGCGCAGGCCGCCGCTCCGTTTCAACTCGGAGGTTACCCGCTCGGGGTCGCCGGGGTCGACGTAGTAGAGGGCCACGGGCTGGCCCACTACCTCCTCGGGCTCGTAGCCCAGCACTTCGCGCACCGAGGGGCTGACGATAGTCAGCAGTCCGTCGTCATTGGTCTGGTAGTAAATATCCTGAAACGACTCGAAGATGTTGCGGAACTTCTCTTCCTGGGCTTCCAGGGCCAGCTGCGCCCGCTTCTGCTCGGTAATGTCGTGGGCAATAGCCGAAATTTCCTCAAACGAGCCATCGCCAAGGTAAATCGGGTTCAGGTAGATATCGGTCCACACGTCCTGGCCGCGCGGGTCGCGCAGCCGCATCTCGAAACGTTGGGCCTGGCCCTGGGCGGCGGCTTCGTAGTGATGCACGAACACGTCGCGCTCCTCCACGGGCATGTTTTCGAGGTCCGACTTCCACAGGCTGATGCCACGCACGGGGTAGGTGCCATTGCGCCGCAGGAACAGGGCCGCATAGTTGCGGTTGAAGTTCATGAGGTGGGCCTGGGTGTCCACGGTCCACATCACATGCGAGCCGCTCTCGAAAATAGCGTTCAGGCGGGCGGTCTGTTTGCCAATCTGCTCCTCGTTGCGCTTGCGCTCGATGGCTAGCGCCACCTGGTTCGAGATGAAGTGCAGCACGTCGAGGTCGCCGGGGGTGTAGGCATCTACGCGGTGGTAGTCCTGCACGGCAATTACCCCGATGATGCGGTCGCCGATACTCAGCGGCGAGGCCAGCATCACCTCGGGCACCTGCCCGAAAAGAGTGAGCGTGCCGCTGCGCACGAGCTGCTGAAAGTCGGCGTGGGTGAGGTAACGGGGCTGCCCGCCGGCAATAATGTACTCCGACACGCCCGCCGAGAAGGGCTGGGCCGCCTGCGGCCGGTTCTGCGGGTACTGGTCGACGTGGTACACGAACTGGAGCTGCGTGCGGGCGTCGTCGCAGAGGGCGATGAACAGGTTGCTGGTTTCGATAATCTTGCTCAGCTCGCGATGGATGGCCCCGTAGAGGCTGGGCAAGTCCTTGGCTGAGATGGCCAGGTTGGCGATGCTGTAATAGACTTTCTGGAGCCGCTCGGCCTTGATGCGGTCGGTGATGTCGTGCAGAATGGCGCGGCTGCTCATGGGCTGGCCCTCCTCGCGCACCACGCTCATACTGCCGATGAGGTGCACGGGCTTGCCCAGGCTGGTCAGAAAAACGGTCTCGACCTTGTTCACCGGCTCACCGTCGTAGAGATTGCGCAGCTGGTAGAGCAGCTTGGCTTTGTAGTAGGGGTGCACCACGTCGGCCAGGGTGCGGGTGGCCAGCTCGGCATCGGTGTAGCCCAGCTTTTCCTTCCAGGCCTTGTTCACGAACAAAAAGGCGTTGCTGGCGCTCAGGTGTTGCACCAGGTCCTGGGCGTTGTCGAGGAAGTCTTGGAGGTGGGTGCTGTCGTTGGTGAGGGCCGGGGTGGCCAGGGTCAGCTCGTTGGCCTCCTGCCCCACCATCCAGGTACCGGTGATGGTACCGGCGGTGTCGCGGATGAAGCCCGTGCGCCACTGCACCAGGCGCGGCTGCCCGCCCTGGGTGAGCAGGGTGCGCTGGTAGCTGGGGGCCGGCATTTCCCGGGCAATGGTGTCGAGGTAGGCCTGGCGGCGCACCTCGCGCTGGTCGGGGGGCATGAACAGCTCGTGCGCACGCTGGCCCAGCACTTGCTTGCGCGCATAGCCCGTGAGGGCCAGAAAGGCGTCGTTGGCTTCCACGATAACGCCATCGGTATCGAGCAGCAGGTATACCTGCCCCAGCTGGTCGAGCAGCGTGGCCGGCGACAATGAGGCGGGGCGGGCAGAAGAAGCAGCCGAAAATGGAGCCATGGAACAACGCGTACGGCCGAAAGATATTTCCGGCTAAGTTAATCAGTCCCCAACGGGGCCTGGGCGTAAATTTGAGCAAAAAAATTCAGCACAGGGCTTTAGAAGCTGTTTGATTTAGACGAAACCTGCCTTGAACGTCACGCTGAGCTTGTCGAAGCATCTTTACCACGCCACTAATTGATTTTACTGCGGCGGTAAAGATGCTTCGACAAGCGGACGCCAGATGAGCATGACGTTTGCTACGAACTCAAATAGTTTCTTATTCACCTGCGCCGGCCAATATCCTTCCGTGTCCAACTCCCTCTCTCCCCGGCTGGTTTTCGCCGTCACCACCGATTTATGCTTCGACCAGCGCATGCAGCGCATCTGCGGCAGCCTGGCGGCGGCGGGTTATCGGGTGCAGCTGGTGGGCTGGCGGCGGCCGGCTTCGCCCCCGCTGCTGCCGCAGCCCTACCAGCAGCACCGCCTGCGGGGCTGGTTTCAAAAGGGAAAATTATTTTACCTCGAATACAACCTGCGGCTGCTGGTCTACCTGCTGGGCCAGCGCGCCGCCGCCTGGTGCGCCTGCGACCTTGACACCGCTTTGCCCATGTGGCTGCGCGCCAGCCTGGGGGGCCAGCCGCTGGTGTACGATGCCCACGAGCTGTTCACGGAGGTGCCCGAGGTAGTGGCCCGGCCGGCCGTGCAGCACCTCTGGCGGTGGGTGGAGGGCTTCGTGGTGCCGCGCGCCCGGCTGGCCTATACCGTGGGGCCGGCCCTGGCGCAGGTATTTGCCCAGCGCTACGGCCGGCCCTTCGGCGTGGTGCGCAACGTGAGCCGCTTCGATTGGCCGCCGGCCGCCCCAAACGCGGGCAGCTACATCCTCTACCAGGGCGCGCTCAACGTGGGCCGGGGCCTGGAGCAGCTGCTGGAAGCCATGCCGCTGGTGGCGGGCCGGCTGGTGCTCTGCGGCGAGGGCGACCTCTCGGCCGAGCTGCGCGCCCGGGCCGGACGGCTCGGCCTGTTGGCCTCGGGCCAGGTCGAGTTTCGGGGCTTCGTGCTGCCGGCTGCCCTGCGCGAGGTAACGCGGCAGGCCGCCGTGGGGCTCAACCTGCTCGAAAACACGGGCCTGAGCTACTACTACTCGCTGGCTAACAAGTTTTTCGACTACGTGCACGCCGGCATTCCGCAGGTGCTCATCGACTTCCCCGAGTACCGAGCCCTGAACGATGCCTACGACGTAGCCGACCTCGTGGCCGACCTCGACCCCAGGGCCCTGGCCGCGGCCCTCAACCGCTTGCTGCCCGGCGGCGACGCCGCCCGCGCTCAGCAACTGGCCGCCAACTGCCGCCGCGCCGCGCCGCACCTCAGCTGGGACCGCGAGGAGAAAGTACTGGTCGGATTGTACGCTGATTTGTTCAGGGCCCCCGGAATGTAGCGCGGACTTTGTAGCCCGCGTGGTTGAACGGTTGCAGAATGATTAATCG
>JANXMN010000596.1 GCA_025354605.1 Hymenobacter sp.
CCGTCGAAGAGCCGCGAGAGGCCGGTCGCCGAGGTCTGGCCCGTCGAACTGATGAGATAATCCGTGTATAAATCCAGGGTGCAGGCCATTGAAAACGGTCGTTAGACCGGAAAAATACTGCGTAACATCAGTTTGTAACTCATCATTCATAACTCATAATTCGACTTAATGTATAGCAAAGCGGAAGCAACGCAGCTGCGCCAGGCCTTCTGGACGACTTTTGGCCAGTACATGGCCCCGGTGCCCTCGGCGGAGGGAGACACGACCAACTGGATAAACTATAAAACGGGCCTGAAGCACGTGTACTTCCGGCTGCAGGCCGATAACCACCGCGCCCGCGTGGCCATCGAGCTGACCCACCCCGACGCGGGGATTCGGGAGCTGTTCTGGGAACAGTTTGGCGAGCTGCGCACGCTGCTGCACGAAGCTCTGGGCGAAACCTGGACCTGGGAAGCCGAAGCTCTGGATGCCAACCAGCTGCCTTTGAGCCGCATCGGCACCGAGCTGGCGGCGGTGAACATGTTCAACCGCGACGACTGGCCCCGGCTGATTTCGTTTTTCAAGCCGCGGATTATGGCGCTCGATGCGTTCTGGGCCGATGCGCAATGGTCGTTTGAGGCGCTGAAGTAGCTGAGCAGCCGCTAGCGTCCTCGCAGCGCGCCGGCAATGGAGTGCGGACGTGTGGACAAACGCTTGCATCCCAGCTCATTGCACCGGCCTGTAGTTCTTCATGCGCTTTTTAAAACTCGACAATAAACCCCACCGTGGGTACTACCAGTGCGTCGCTATCGGGCAGCAGAATCGGCACGGCGTTGCTGCCGTCGGGGCACAGGGGCTGGTTGTCGGTAGTGATGTAGCCGGAGTTGTCGGCTAGGCGCTCGAAGGTGTAGGTGGGCACCGATACGGGCTTGGCCAGCAGGGCATTCTGCACGTCGATGTAAAAGTCGAAGCTCAGGCGGCGCAGGTTGACCTTCTTATCGAGGCGCAGGTCGAGCTGCTGAAAGGGGCGCAGGCGCTGGGTGTTGAGCTGGGTGTAGTCGAGGATGCCCTGGCCCACGGCCTGGTAGCTGGCGCGGCTGGCGGCCGCATCGTAGGGCGTGTAGGGCCCACCGCCGCCCACGCGGTACTTGGCGCCCAGTTCCCAGCCCCGGCCCAGCTTGTAGCCCAGCAGCGCCGAGCCCAGGAAGCGCGTGTCCCAGGCCGTGGGGCGGTACACGCCATCGGCCCCGCTGAACTCGGAGCGGAAGGCCGTGAGCGACACGATGGCGAAAAGCTTGCCGCTGAGCTTCTGCTGGAAAAAAGCCTCGGCCCCGTAGGCCCGCCCGGCGCCGGTGCTGGTGATGGCCTCGTTGCCAATGGCGTTGAAGTCGCCGCCCAGGTTGGCCAGGCTGATGCCGTCGCGCGCGCTCACCGGGTAGTAGGCGTACTTTTTATAGAAGCCCTCCAGCGTGAAACGGGTGGCCGCGCCGGGCAGCCACTCCAGCCCCGCCACGGCGTGGTCGGAGCGGATGTAGCGGCTGCCTTCGTTGAGCAGGCGGCCAGCCGGGTCGCGGTATCCCAGAATGGTGCTGGGCGGGATTTTGTAGTAGCGGCCGAGGCTGGCGTTCAGGTTCAGGGTGGGCCGCAGGGCGTAGCTGAGCGACACGCGCGGCGAGAGGGTGCGGTCGAGCCGGTAGCCTTGCCGCAGGGCGCTGGTACCGTCGGCCCGCAGGCCAGCCGATACCGTGAGGCGGCTGTCGGCCCCGTAGGTGCGGGTGGCCTGGGCAAACAGGCCGTAGCGCACGAAGTCGAGGTCGGTGGTGAAATTTACCGTCACGGCCGGGCTCACGAGCGCGCCGCTGGCGTCGCGCACTTCGGCCCGGATGCGATTGCGCAGGTTGTTGTCGTAGTGCACCAGCTGGCCCACCACGCCGTAGCTGTACTGCCAGCGGCCCACGCGCTTGTTCACGTCGGCGCGCAGCTTGTTTTCGGTTTCGCCGCTGCGGGCGAAGAGCTTGCGGTAAGCTTCCTGGCCGGTGTATCCGAATTGGAACTGGTCGGCGGCGCTGTGCTGCTGGGTGCGGCTCAGGGCTAGGTTCAGGTAGCCGTTGTCCACGAGGCGGCGCAGGTTCAGGCCCACGGTGTAGTTCCACTGGTTGATGGTGGGGTTGTTGCGCAGAATGAATTCCTTGCTGGGCGAACTCTTCTTAGGCGGCACGATTTCAAAGTGGTCGATGGCCCCCAGCCCCAACGTGGTGAGCGTGGTTTTGGGCGAAATCCTCGTCGTGGTCTTGAACTGAAAATCGTAGAAATCGGGCCGGATGGGCAAATCAATCAGCTTGAACAGCAGCTGCAAATAGCTGCGCCGGGCCGAAGCCAGAAACGTGGTGCTCTTCGTCAGCGGCCCTTCCAGCGTAGCCGCTACTTCGGTGCCCGAAGTGCGCAGGTTGCCCTGCACCCGCTCGGCGTTGCCGTCGCGCTGCCGAAACTGCAGCACCGAGCTCAGGGCGTTGTCGTAGCGTGCCTGAAAAGCCGACGAGCTGAGCGTGACGTCCTCGATAAAGCTCACGTTGAGGATGCCGGCCGGGCCGCCCGCGCTACCTTGGGTGGGGAAGTGGTTGATGACGGGTACCTCGATGCCGTCGAGGTAGTACACGTTTTCGTTGGGCGCGCCGCCTCTTATAATGATGTCGTTGCGGAAGCCGGCGGTGCCCCCCGAGCCGCCGCCGCCCACGCCGGGCAGGCTCTGCACCACCCGCGAGATGTCGAAGTTGCCGCCCGGGTTGCTCTTGATTTCCTCGGTGGTGAGGCGCTGCACGCTCAGCGGGGTTTCGGCCGTGGCCACCCGAATGGCGCGGCTAGCCGTCACGGTTACCTCGCCCAGGGCCTGGGGGCTCTTATTGATTTCCAGGTTGAGGGTATTCACGTTGCCGCTGCTCACGGCCACGTCGGCGCGTAGCAGGGCATCGTAGCCCACGAAAGTGGCGCGCAGGTTGTAAGCCCCGGCCGGCACGCCGGGGAGGCGGTAGCGGCCCTCGGCATCGGTGGTGGTGCCAAAGCCGGTGCCATCGAGCGTGATGCTTACGCCGGGGAGGGTTTCCTGGGTGGCGCGGTCGCGCACGGTGCCGGCCACGGTGCCGGGGTTCTGGGCGCGGGTGGTGAAGGCAAGCAGCAAAA
>JANXMN010000599.1 GCA_025354605.1 Hymenobacter sp.
AGATTAACCAACGGCACCCTTGCGGACTCGCAGAGTCCGCGCTACCTGCATGCATACCAACTACTACTTCCTGCGCCAGCTGGCCCCTGCCCTCACCGAGCAGCTGCGGGGCTACCGCGTCGCGGTGTGCTTCACGCAGGAGAAGGACGAGCTGGTGGTGGGCCTCACCAACGGCAGCGCTGAATTCTGGCTGAAGGCGCAGCTGGGCGCGAATTTTCCGGCGCTGGCCCTGCCCGAAACCTTTCAGCGTGCCCGCGCCAACTCGGTCGACCTGTTTCCGGACTTGCTGGGTGAGCAGGTCGAAACCGTGGCGGCCTGGCCCCAGGACCGGGTGCTGCAGGTGAACTTCCGCAGCGGGGCCCGGCTGGTGTTCAAGCTCTACGGCCCGCGCCCCAACGCCATTTTCCGCCCCGCGCCCGACGCGTCCGCCCAGCTTTTCCAGCAAAAACTGCTGGCCGACGCCGACCTGCGCCCCCAACCCGCGTCAGCTCCCACGCCACCCCAGGAAAGCCCGCCCGAGTCGTCCGCGCCGCCCGAATCTGCGCAACCGAAGGAAGGCGTTAGCCAATCCGTCGAATTCGTTAAATCTACGGTTCAGAAACTGCCGCCGCCCCTGGCCGACCTGCCGCTGCGCTACCTGCGCGCCCACGGCTACGATGAAGCCGCGCCGGAAGCCCGCCCGCGCCTCGTGAACCAGGTGCTGGCCCAGCTCGAAAAGCCCGCCCACTACTACCTCATCCAACTCGACGGCCGCACCCGCCTTAGCCTGCTGCCGATAGGGGAGGTGCTCGAAACTTTCGGCGGCACCGACCCCGTGGCGGCCCTGCGCCGCTTCGTGCCGCTGGCGCTGGGCCGCCGCGCCCTCGAAACCGAAACCCAGCAGCTGCGCCAGCTGCTGACGCGGCAGGCCGACGAAGCTGGCACGGCTGCCACCCACGCCCGCCGCCGCTTGCATGCCCTGGCCCACGAGGCCGGCTACCGCCATACCGCCGACCTAATCATGGCCCACCTGCACGCCATCGCGCCCGGCACGGCCGAAATTGAAGTGCTCGATTTCTACACCAACGAGCCGCGCCGCATCAAGCTCAAAACCACTGAAAAGCCCCAGCGCACCGCCGAAAACCTCTACCGCAAGGCCAAAAACCAGCAAATCGAGGAGCGCGAGCTCGCCGCGCGCATTGCCCGCCGCGAGGCCGAAGCCCTGACCGCCCTGGAGCGGCTGGAAGAGCTGGACACCCAGCCGGCGCTGACCGAGCTACGCGGCCTGCGCGCCTGGCGCAAGCAGCACGCCCTCGACCCCGCCGCCAATGCCGCCACCAAAGTGCCCGGCGAGCTGCCCTTCAAGGTTTTTGAAGACCGGGGCTTCACCATTCTGGTGGGCCGCAGTGCCGAAAACAACGACCTGCTCACCCAGAAATACGCGCACAAGGACGACCTCTGGCTGCACGCCAAGGATGTGGCCGGCTCGCACGTCGTCATCCGCCACCGCGCCGGCCAAACCGTGCCCGAGCCGGTGATTGAGCACGCCGCCATGCTGGCCGGCTGGTACTCGAAGCGGCAGAATGATACGCTGTGCCCGGTCACGGTTACGCCCAAGAAATTCGTGCGCAAGCCGCGGGGGGCGCGGCCGGGACAGGTGGTAGTAGAGCGCGAGCGCGTGGTGCTGGTGAAGCCGAGGAATCCGTTTGAGCGGGAGTAGCCCGCAGCTTTTGCTGCGGCATGGTTGCGCCGACTAGTCACCGCTTGTGCAAATTAAGCAACGTGCCGCAGCCAAGAATACAGGCTACGGCAGACGAAAAAGCCCGCTACAATTGCTTGCAGCGGGCTTTCGTTTTGCGTGCGCGCGGGGAGATTCGAACTCCCACACCCGAAGGCACCACCCCCTCAAGATGGCGTGTCTACCAGTTTCACCACGTGCGCAAAAGGCAACTCAAACCAGGTGTTCGGCCGAAGCCGGCGTCGCTGAGGAAGCGAAGCGGGTGCAAAGATAGCCGGCGCAGTTCGGCCGTACAACCCGGGGGGCGGGTTTTTCACGTCTTCTCCACTATTCGCTGCCGAACCTTGCGGCATCGTGCAACTACAGCTTCAAGCTTTTTTCCTGACTGTCACCTCTATTATCCGGCACCATGACCAACCCAGCAGATTCGATAGGTACCTCCTTTTTTGGCCGCTTGGCGGAAAGGATTACGAAATTTTCCGGCTCCACGGCCGCTTTCCTCGTGGCTTCGGGCATTGTACTGGGGTGGGCCGTTACGGGGCCGCTGTTCAATTTCTCCGAAACGTGGCAGCTGGTCATCAATACCGGCACCACCATCGTCACGTTCCTGATGGTGTTTCTCATTCAGCGCGCCCAGAACAAGGATTCGCTGGTGCTACACCTCAAGCTCAACGAGTTGATTGCGGCTACGCAGGGGGCTAGCAACCGCCTTATCAACGCCCAGGATTTTTCGGAAGAAGAAATCCATACGCTACACAACTTTTATCGCGCGCTGGCTGAGCTCGCCAAAAAAGACAATGACCTGGGCAAAACGCACAGCGTGGAAGAAGCCGAAGACAATCACAACGAAAAAATGGCCGCCGGAGCTGAATAGCATAACTCGGTTATTCGGTGGGTTGCTCAGGCTCCCGTCGCGATGGGGTTGTCGTTGCGCGACCATTCGCTCCGGGAGCCCACGTAGAGGCGGGGCAGCGGCAGCCCGGCTTGCTCGAAAGCCAGCAGCGTGTGGCAGGTTTCTTCGCATGGCAGCCTAGCTGGCCTCTCATCGATTGAGGAGCAAGCAAAAGGTGTGAGTCTGCCACGAACTCACACATTTTTGCTCAACCATGAAAATTGTGTGGTCGCCAATGACCGCACAGGTTTTCTTTAGTCATAAAACCTGTGAGGTTGCCGTGGTCGGCATAACGTTCTGCACCGCTTGGTGGTTGGGTGATTCGCCCAGGAGCAGCTACCGGCAGCCGGGCGCGCCAACCTGAACGTTATGAGTAGCAACCACCGGCCGGAGCCCCAGCCCTGGCCGGTCCCGTAGCAGCCCAAGCGGCTACCGCTGCCATCGTAGCGGAAGTTTCGGCCGCTTTGCCGGCCCGATAACCCAGAACCCGGCGGAACCTGCCGGGTTCTGCTGTAATTTTCCGTCTCACTGGCTCCGGAGGAGCTTCTTCAACCTAAAAGCAGGCGCATGGCGGCTTACGACTCTATCATCATTGGCTCGGGGGCGGGCGGGCTGACTGCCGCTATATGCCTGGCGCGGGCCGGGCAGCGCGTGCTCGTGCTCGAACAGCATTACGTGCCCGGCGGCTGGTGCCACAGCTTTTACCTCGATGGCCACCGCTTCAGTCCCGGCGTGCACTACATTGGAATGGTGGCCCCCGGCACGTCCACCAGCCTGCTCTACGCCGGCCTGGGCATCGCCAACGACCTCACGTTCTTTCGCATGAACCCGGCCGGCTACGAGCACTGCTGGATTGGCGACGAGCGCGTGGACCTGCCTGCCGGCCCCGAGGCGCTGTTCACCACGCTGGCGGCCCGGTTCCCGCACGAGCGCGAGGGCCTGCGCAAGTACCTGACCGTGGTGCAGCAGGTGAACGAGCAACTGCACCTTATCCCGCGCATGAATGGCTTCTGGGACACCCTCACCATCCCGTACCGCACCGCGCAGCTGGGCAAGTACGGCCTGTTTTCGCTGAAGCGCGTGATGGACTGGCACATCAAGGACCCCCTGCTCCAGGGCATCCTCAACGTGCAGTGCGGCGACCACGGCCTGCCGCCGGCGCAGGCCAGC
>JANXMN010000012.1 GCA_025354605.1 Hymenobacter sp.
GCTAGTTGCGTGCCCGATTTCGCCACCTGCCCGCATCGTTCGGTTACGGAGCTGAAATTTGGGTAAGGACAAGCCTTTACGCCCGGCCTAGCCCTCCCCGGCGTTGCGGGCCGCCGCCGGCCCGGCCCGGTGGGGCGCCGGCCGTACAAAGGTCATCTAACCATAACCTTAGCGTGAGGCCGGGCCTGCGCCCTGCGCCTTTCTTTGTGAGAACATAGCCAGCGCACAAGCCTTACTCCGCGCCCGCCAGCAGCTTTTTTGCCCATGCAGTGGTACCTGGAAGATATTGAGCGCCTGGAGCAACAGCCCCTGACCCCGGCCGACGCGCGGCCGCGGGTCGTGTTCTACGGCAGCTCCACCTTCACGCACTGGCCCGGGATGGCGCGGTGCTTCCCGCAAATCGAGGCCATCAACCGGGCGTTTGGGGGCTCGACGCTGGCGGCCTGCGCCTGGTTTTTTGGGCGGGTGGTACCGCCGCACCGGCCCGATGCCCTGCTGCTCTACGCCGGCGACAACGACCTCGGCGATGGCCGCACGGCCGAAGAGGTGGCCCTATTCTACGACCACCTCCTGGCCTCGGTGGCGGCGGCCTGCGGGCCTATTCCGGTCTGCTTCATCGGCATCAAGCTGAGCCCGGCCCGGCTGTATCTGCGCGACAGCATTGCCCGGGCCAACGACTACATCCGCCAGCGAATTGCCGCGGCCGGCCCGCCGCATTCCTACCTCGACCTCGGCCCGCTGATGGTGGACGAGCGGGGCCGGCCGCGCCCGGCCCTGTTCGAGGCCGACGGCCTGCACCTCTCGCCCCAGGGCTACGAAATCTGGCAGCGGGAAATCAGTATTCAGCTGGCCCACATGCTGCCCGTCACGACCTGAAAAGCCTTCCTGACCATGCACCGCGAATACCACGAATGGCACAGCCCGGCCCTGGGCCGCCAAATGGAGCTGCTGGTTTTTGGGACGGCCGGCGCGCGGGTGCTGTTCTTCCCCACCCGCAAGGCACGCTTCTTCGACTACGAGAACTGGGGGGTAATCGGGGCCCTGCGGCCGAAGATTGAGGCCTGCCAGCTCCAGCTTTTCTGCGTCGACAGCATTGACCGGGAAAGCCTGTACTGCGCCGAAAAACACCCCGCCGAGCGCATCCGGCGGCACCTGGAGTACGAGCGCTACATCCTGGAGGAGGTGCTGCCCCTCACCCAGCGCCTCAACCCCAACATGTGCCTGATGGCGGCCGGGTGCAGCATGGGGGCCTACCACGCCGTCAACATCGCCTTCCGGCACCCCGAGCTATTTGGCCGGGTGGTGGCCATGAGTGGGCGCTACGACCTGACGCAGCCCATGGCCAGCTTCCGCGACCTGTTTCAGGGCTACATCGATGAGGCGGTGTATCTGAACACCCCCAACCGCTTCCTGGCCGGGCTCAACCACGACTTCTACCTGCAGCACCTGCGCCGGCTCGATATCACGCTGGTAGTAGGGGCCGAGGATGCTTTCCTGGAAAACAACCGCGTGCTGAGCCAGCAGCTGCACCACAAGCACATTGCCCACCAGCTTCACGTCTGGCCCGAAGAGGCCCACAAGCCCCTGGCCTGGCAGCGCATGGTGGATGTATATCTGTAGCGATAGTCTGAACGACGTAGGGGCGGGGGCAAGCCCCGCCCATCGTTGAACGACTACTCAAGCAGGTGGTCGCGCTTGCCCCCGCCCCTACCTCGTTCAGCCACCCACCGTTCTCACAAAAAAACACCCGGGGCTAAAAAGTGTGAGTTCCCCCCACCCTCCCCATGAGCACTGCCGCCCAGCTGCGCGACCTGCGCACCCGCCTCGGCCTCGGCCTCGGCCAGCACGAGCTGGCCACCAGGCACGGGCTGATCCGGGCCCAGCTGGCGCAGGTCGAAATCGGCCGCGACCCCCTGCCCCGCCATGCCGGGCGCTGGCTGCGGGCTTTCGCCCAGGCCGGGGACGGGCCGCCGCCCGCCGGGGCGCTGGCACCCCTACCGGAGGGGCCCGCTACGGGGCCGCCCCTCGTTCTGGCCCGGCTGGCCGAGTGCCGCTACCAGGCCCAGCGCCTGCATCAGCAGCTGGTGGCGCAGCAGGGCCGGGTGGCGGTGCTGCGCGCCCGGCTGGCCGTGGGGCCGCAGCTGCGAGCCGCGCTGCCAACGGCCGCGCTGCCGGAAGCGGCCCACGCGCCCCTGGCCCTGCGCCGGCGGTGGCTGGCTCGCCTGCTCGAAGCCGCCACCGACGACCTGGCCCCGGCCACGCAGGCCGCTACGCTGCTGGCCGCCCGCTGCCACGCCTGGCACAGCGAAGCCGTTTGGCTGGCGGCCGCCCTCGCCGCCGGGCCGGCGGCCTAGCGAAATTGCCGGCCCGCGTTAAGTTTGGGCAATTGTTCGTCCTGCTCCCCCGCCTCATGTCTGCATCGTTGCCCGCCTCCCGCCGCCCCGCGCCGCCCGCCGAGGCTTCGCTCCCGGCCATGTGCCGCTTCCTGGCCGAAATTGGTCTCGCAGTAGCCGAGGCCGACTTGAGCGCCGCCGACACCTTCGTGCCGGGCATCTTCATCGACCACGGCCGGCTGCTGATTGACCCGCCGAAGCTGCTTTACCCCGGCGACCTCTTGCACGAGGCCGGCCACCTGGCCGTGGTGCCACCCGCCGAGCGCGCCCAACTCAGCGGCAACATCATGGCCGGCAAGCCCGAGCAGGTGGGCACCGACGGCGAGGAAATCGTGGCCATGCTCTGGTCGTACGCCGCCAGCGAGGCCATCGGGCTGCCGCCCGAAGTGGTGTTCCACCCCCACGGCTACCACAATGCCAGCACCTGGATTATCGACAACTTCCGCCAGGGCATCTACCCCGGCCTGCCCCTGCTGGTGTGGATGGGCCTGACGACTACCGAAGGATTCCCGCGCATGACGCGCTGGCTGCGCGAGTAGCCGGCCCCCTCGGGAAACGGCCGCTACACCTGCTGCATGGGCCACAGCTCCACCTGCACCGGGCCGCCGGCATACGCCACCGGCTTGCCGGTGGGCGTGGGCAGGCCCAGGCTTTCCACTAGCGTCGATTCGAGGTGCAGCACCTGGGCCGTGCGCAGCGGCCAGGGCGCGTGGGCCACCCGGCCCCGGTAGAGCTTGGTCTGGGCCTTGTTGCTGGCGTACAGGCAATAGCGCTCCGTCAGGAAGAAGGGCAGCGAGCCGGGCTCGGCGGGCGGCAGGGGCGCGCCCAGCTTCCAGGTGGCCTGGAAGGTGGCCGGGGCCACGCCGCCGTGGGTGCGGGTGGCCGAGAACTGGCGCAGGTCGGGGCCGGGATGCTCGAAGCGCATGTCGGCCCGCAGGTAGGGCAGCCGGAAAAACGTGCGGGCCACCCACACGGCCAGCGCACTGGTGGCATCGAGCGAGAAAAACCACACGCCGGGCACGCCGTCGAGGTGCACGTAGGTGCGCACGTTCAACTCCAGGAACTCGCTGGTACCGCTCACCGGCGGCGTGAACCGGGTACGGACCTTGCTCATCTGAAACGGCACGATACCAATCCACGCCTGGCCCTCGTGGGTGTCGGGCCGCAGCCGGGGCGGCAGGTGGGCCTGCAGCAGCGCGGCCGGCACGGGCCAGTGCAAAAACAGCAGCTCGCTCCACTGCTGCCGCAGCAGCGGGGTGCCCGTGGGCCGCTCGCGCAGGGCCAGGCGGTCGGAAAGCAAAACGGCGGCGGGAGCCAGCGGCGGGGCCGGAAGCGGCACGGAGTTGGGCATGGGTAGCGGGCGGAAAGGGTAAGAACAAAGCTGGGCCGGCGCAGTTCGGGGCCTACAAAACTTCGCGCGTGGGCAGGTGCAGCTGCTGGCCTTGCACGAGCAGGTGCAGGCGCAGGCCGTGCCCGCTGATGAATTCGTTGCGGGGCACCTCGGGCAGGTTGTTGTGGGTAACGTGGGCGGCATCGACTACCACCACGGCCTCGGTGCCAAACACGCGCGCGGGCTGATGGGGCTGCACGAGCAGGCCGGTTTCCTCGCTCAGGCCCACGCCCAGCAGGTGGGGCTGGGCCAGGGTGGCGTGCATGAGGCGGGGATAGCGGGCGCGCTCGGCAAAGTGCTGGTCGAGCACCACGCCGGGCAGCAGGCCCAGGCCGGGCTGCACCTCAACGCGGCCGCCGAGCAGGCTGCGCCAGCCGTGCCCGTCCACGAGCATGTACTCGGCCAGAGCGGAGGCCCCGGCGCTGGTACCAGCCACGATGAAGCCGGCCTCGTGCTGGTACTTGTGGCGCAGCAGGGCCAGAAACGCGGTACCGACCAGGAAATCGGTGATGCGCTCCTGGTCGCCGCCGCTCAGGAACACCACGGCGGCGTGGCGCAGGCGGTCCAGGGTGGCGGGGGCGTCGGCGGGGTGGTCCTCGTTCACCTGCAGGTGGCGCACGTGGGGGCAGCCCAGTTGGTGCCAGGAGTGGGCGTAGGCCGCGGCGGTGCGGGCCGGCTGGCGGCGGGTAGCCGTGGTGAAGACTTCGATGGGGGCGGTGCGGTCGGGCAGCAGGCCGGCCAGCAGGGCCAGCAGGGGGTCGTCGTCGCCACCGCCGAACACCACGAGGGTGCCCAGGGGCGCGGCAGCAGCCACAGAAACGTCAGCGTCGGGCATAAGCGCGGGTTTGGGGCGGCAAGATGGGGCCGCGCGCGGGATTTGGGGCCAGCGGCACGCCGTAGCCCGCGCCGTAGCCCGCAGCCTTTGCTGCGTCCACGAGCGCAGCGAGTAGGCGGGGCCGCGCCGTTCTTACGCGGATACTCGCTGCGCTCGTGGACGCAGCAAAG
>JANXMN010000025.1 GCA_025354605.1 Hymenobacter sp.
AACAAAAGTGGTTAGATTATTGCCATTCAAGCCGCCGAACAAACATTAACGGTATTTTTGCGTTTGCCAAAACAGCCTGACGCGGCCGTGGCGCTTTTCTTTTCTCATGTCGGAATTATTGCTGGACATCAATCTACAACACCTGCCCGACGACTATTTTGGCGGCGAATGGCAGGTGGCCAACCGGGTACTGAACCAAAATGACCCCACTAGCCCCTTGGCCCTGGCTCGGCAAATCGAGCTGATGCCTGGCAAGCTGGTGGCGCGTAGCTCATCGGCCGGCCCGGCCGCCACCGGGCGCTGGGCCGTGATGCGCGATGAGATACTCAACCGTCCCTACCTGAATTTTGAGTTGCCCGAAGAAGCTTCCCGTGCGCTCGTGACGCGCCTGCGCCGTTCGGCCGATGGCCAACACAGCCAGCTGAACCTGTATTTTTCGTCCGGTATGGAAATGCAGTTGAATCGCCCATAATCTGCCGGTATCATCATTTTCCATTTGTTCACTTGTTAATTACTTAGTGTGCGCGCTGCCAATCCCACCCCCCAACTACCCGCTGAAGCCCTGCCCGATTCCGCCCAGGGAATGGTGGGGCCCGAGCAATTCACCTTTCTGGCCGACCTGATTCCGCAGTTGGTCTGGATTACGGACCCCACCGGGTTCCACACCTACTTCAATCAGCGTTGGATTGACTTCACGGGCTATACCCTGGCCGACAGCGTCGGGCCCGCCATGTGGAACAACCTGTTGCATCCCGACGACCAAACGCGGGCGCGCGAAGTATGGGGCCATTCGCTGGCCACCGGCGACGACTATGAGATTGAGTACCGCTTCAAGGGGCGCGACGGCCAGTTCCGCTGGTTTCTGGGCCAGGCGCGGCCCCGGCGCGCGGTTGATGGCCGCATCATTGCCTGGTTTGGCACCTGCACCGATATCGAGGACCAGAAAAAGACCCTGTCCACAATGGCCCTGCGTGAGCAGGAGTTCGCTACGCTGGCCGATAACATGGCCCAGTTGGCCTGGATGACCCGACCCGACGGCCACATCTACTGGTATAACCAGCGGTGGTATGATTTCACCGGGACAACTTTTGAGGACATGCAGGGCTGGGGCTGGGGCAAAGTGCATCACCCCGATTACATCGAAGGGGTAGTCTCCTTTGTCACGAATGCCTGGGCAGCTGGCGTGCCCTTCGAAATGACTTTTCCGCTGCGCGGCAAGGATGGGCCCTACCGCTGGTTTTTGACCCGCGCTGAGCCTATTTTCGATGCGCAGGGCCAACTGCTGCGCTGGTTGGGCACCAACACCGATATCACTGAAATGCGCGAGCTGCAGGAACAGCTTAAAGCGGCCTATTCCGACTTGGAAGCCAAGGTCATATTCCGGACCCTCGACCTGGAGCGGGAAGTGAAAGAGTTGCGCCAGCAAGCCGGCAAATAGTAGTGAAGCGCATTTTGCTCAATTCTAAAACGGCTCTTCGGAGCCGTTTTTCGTTAGCGGATACACCGGCCTGGCAACGAGTATTGCTGGCCGGCGCTGCTTACCCGAACAGCTTATGAAAGCAATTGTCATCCAACAGGCCGGGGGCGCCGAAGTGCTGCAACTACAAGAGCCGCCGAAACCGGTACCCGCCGCCCACGAAGTGTTAATTCGCGTGCAGGTGGCCGGCGTAAACCGGCCCGATGTGCTGATGCGCCAGGGCAAATACGTCGGTAGCGGCGACGTAGCGGGGCTGATTCCGGGGCTGGAAGTGGCGGGCCTCGTGGAGGTTTGCGGGGCCGCCACCGCGCGCTGGCGGGTGGGTGATGCTGTTTGCGCCCTGCTGCCGGCCGGCGGCTACGCCGAATACGTCACCGTCGATGCCCGCCACTGTCTGCCGGTGCCGGCTAAGCTCAGCCCAATTGAAGCCGCTGCCCTGCCCGAAACCGTATTCACGGTGTGGCACAACGTGTTTGAGAGCGGCAATCTGCAAGCGGGCGAAACGCTGCTGGTGCACGGGGGCAGCAGCGGCATCGGCACCACCGCCATTCAGCTGGCGAAGGCGCTGGGCAGCCGGGTGTTCGTGACGGCCGGCGATGAGGCCAAGTGCGCCGCCTGCCGGCAGCTGGGGGCCGACCGGGCCATCAACTATAAAATTGAGGACTTCGAGGAAGTGCTGAAAGGCGAAGGCGTGGACGTTGTGCTGGACATGGTTGGCGGCGAGTACATCGCCAAAAACCTGCGCCTGCTGAACGACGACGGCCGCCTGATTTTCGTGAATGCCATGCAGGGAGCTAAAGGCGAATTCAACGCGCTGGAAGTGATGCGCCGCCGCTTGAGCATCACGGGCAGCACGCTGCGGCCCCGCTCGGCCGAGTTCAAGGCCGCGCTTGCGGCGACGGTCGAAAAGCACGTCTGGCCGCTCCTGGCGGCGGGTAAGTTCCGTCCCGTCATTTATCAGACCTTTCCGCTGGCGGAAGCTTCGGCCGCGCACGAGCTAATGGAAAGCAGCGCCCACATCGGCAAAATCGTGCTGATGGTGGGGGATTAAGCGGCAGCGAAGATTAAAATAAGAACGTCATGCTGCGCTTGTCGAAGCATCTCTGCTGCGCCAGTAAAATTGATTACTGCTGCGGTAGAGATGCTTCGACAAGCGCAGCATTACGTTCAGACTTCCCTGATTTCCTATTCTTACTGCCCCACCAGAAACAACGCGTTGCCGAACAGCAGCTTGCCGCTCTGCCAGAAAGCGCGGAACAGTGGGTTGTCGCCGAGGTAGACGACCGTACCGCGCCCCAGGTCCTGGGTGCCCAGCACGAAGGTGTCGCTCAGCTCCTTGCGAGCCTTGCTGCCGGTGAAGCCAGCCGAGTAGCTGTTTTTCTGGATAACACCGACGTTCCAGCCGCCCTTGCCGAGGAAGCTGTAGTTGAGCGGATTGCGCACCAGGGCGTAGTAGGTGTCGCCGTAGCCGAAGGCCAGCGGGTGGGTGTTGTCGAGCTGAACGCGGTAGATGCTGCCCTGCACGGCGTCCTCGGCCTCGGCGCGCTCGGCGTCGCCGTAGCGGCGCAGGGCCAGGTAGGGGTTGGCCTTCAGCTCCTTTTTGATGGCGGTGGAGTCGGCGATTTTGGTTTTCAGCAGGAAGTCCTTCTTGCCGGCCAGGAATTTGGCCGCGCCTTCGAGGGCAATGAGGCGGCCGCCGTCGCGCACCCAGGTTTTGAGGCTTTCCAGGCTGCGGTCGTTGTACACGTCGGTATAATTGCCGTTGGGCAGGATGAGTACGTCGTATTTGCTCAGGGCCACGCGGCTAAGGTAGTCGGTGCCCAGCACCGTGAGCGGGTAGCCCAGCTGCTGCTCGAAGAAATGCCACACCTCACCAAAAGCCGTGGCATCGACGCCGGGGCCGGCCACCACGGCTACGGTGGGCTGCTTCACAAAGTGCACCGAGCTGGAGCCTAAATCGCGCCCGGTGGTCGAAAAGCCCGATTTCACGGCCATTACCGTGGTGCCGGCCGAGTCGGCCTGGGCGCGTACCAACTGGTCGAGCCGGCCGCCGAGGGCCTCGTTGCCGGCGCGAGTGATGATGAGCGTGCCCGGGGCGTACTGCTGACCTTCCGCCTCAAAGGCTTTTTCGGCGTAGCGCACCTTCACTTTCTGTTGCAGCAGGCGGCTCAGGAAACGCACGTCCTGCAGGCTGTTCCAGCGGGCCAGGTAGGCGTAGGGCTGCCCGGCCGCGGCGGCGCTGCCCTGCACGGCCGGGGCGGCGCCGGCCGGTCCGGAAGCATCGAGGCGGCCGGCCAGCGCGTAGGCTTTCAGGCCGAAGGCATAGGGCAGAGCCCACGAGGTGATGTCGTAGGTGAGCGAGTCTTCCAGGGTCGGGTTGGGCTCAAACAGTACCTTCACCAGCGTCGATTTGGGCTGGTACATGCTGATAACTACGTCGCGCGGCTCAATGGTAACGTCGCCGGTTTTGCCGCTGGCGTAGCTGAAGCCGCGGGTGCGCAGGCGCTTCGGGGCGAAACCGTAGCGAATCTGGTTGCGGTCGAGGTAGCGGGTGAAGGCCCGCAGCTGGCCGGGGTCGTTGCCGGCGGCCATCACGTAGCTTTTATACTCGCCCTGGGGCTTGCTGGCGGCTTGGCTAAAGTAGTTCTGGAACTCGCGCAGCAGCTCGTCGTGCCGCTCGGCAGTGGCTTGGATGGTGGCGCGGCTGGCGGCGTGGTGGTGCGCAATGCGCTGAGCCAGCGTCAGGGTGTCGCCGTCGAGGCGGGCGTAGGCCAGGCCGGCCGCGCCGCCGCCCCCCTGCTCGTAGGTCATGCCAATGGCACCATTGAAGCTGGGCCAGGTGTCGCCGTAGGTGGGGGCGTAGAGGTCGTACACTTCGCGGGTGAAGTAAAGCCAGTTGTTCTTGTCGAAGGCCACCTTGTTGTAGTCGCCGAGCACGCCCTGAAACTGGCGCTGCCAGGCCGTGAGGTCGGCATGGTAGGGCTTGGCGGCGGGCGAGAAGTAGTAGGTGTTGTTGGGGCCCATCTCGTGGAAGTCGGCGTGGACCTGGGGTAGCCACTGGTTGTAGAGCGCGATGCGCTGGCGGGTTTCCTGCTGGGTTTGCCAGGCCCAGTCGCGGTTCAGGTCGAAATAGTAGTGGTTGAAGCGGCCGCCGGGCCAGGGCTCGTGGTGCTCCCAGGCGTCGGGGTTGGGGTTGGGGCCCTGGCTGCGCACGCGGTTGTACCAGTTCACGTACCGGTCGTGCCCGTCGGGGTTGATGCAGGGGTCGACGACGACGACGGTATTCTTCAGCCAGTCCTGCATCTGCTGGTCCTGGGGGTTGGCCAGGTCGTAGAGCACCTGCATCACGGCTTCCGAGCTCACCGCCTCGTTGCCGTGCACGTTGTAGCTCAGCCAGCACACGGCCGGCTGCTGGCGCTGGCCGGGGCCGCTTTCGAGGCCCGCCAGCTTGAGGTTGTTGTGGCGCACGTCGTCGAGGCGGCCGAAGGTTTCGGCGCTGGCCACCTGCACTACTTCCAGCGGGCGCTGCTCGTAGGTGCTGCCGTAGCGCACCAGCTTCAGGCGGCCGGGCGCGTGGGCCGTGATGTGGGCCACGTAGCGCAGCAGCTCGGCGTGGGGCGTGAACTGCGCGCCCAGCCGGTAGCCCAGGAACTGCGCGGGCGTGAGCAGCGGGCCGGTGGCGTCGGGGGTGGGCGTTTGGGCGCGGGCGGTGAGGGCGAGCAGGGCAGTGGCCAGCAGCACGGCCAGCCGGGAGAATGAGTGGGAGCAGCGAGCGGCAGCTAGCTTGTGGCGTAAGGTGTGATGGCGCATAGAAGACAAGAAGGGCGGGAAATGACTTTGTTGGCCCCAAGGTAGGGCACGAAAGCAATGCGAATCGGGTTTGATTCCGATGCGGGAAGCCGCAGATGGCACCGGTTGCCGCTGCGCTGCTCCCGCTTAACTTTGAGCTATGGGCCTGATTGTAACTGTGCCCGACGACCGGGTAAATTTTGTGAAGAAGCTCCTGCGCGAGTTTAACCTGCCCGTGAAATCCGCTGCCAAGCCGAAAGCCGCCGCCTTGCCCAAGCCGAAGAAATACACGCCCGAGCAGCAGGAGTGGATTGACGACTTCCGCGAGGCACTGAATGAGGCGGAGCTGCACCAGCAGGGCAAGATTCAACTGCAAACTGCGGAAGAATTTCTGGCCGAATTGCGGGCAGAGCAAGCCGAGTCGGCCGGGCAATGAGTTGCCAGTCTATCATAGGTGCGCGGTTCAATCAAATGAGCCGTCGCTTTCGCTAGAAGTATGCTTCGTTTGCGGACGATTTTGAACGGCTGCTGGTAGAACTGCGGCAAAACCCGCAATCCGGTGAAGCTTTAGGGCGCGACTGCTTCAAAGTCCGCATGCAAATCAAG
>JANXMN010000059.1 GCA_025354605.1 Hymenobacter sp.
CACCCTCAAATCCGGCATCGAGAACCTGCTCAAGCGCATGGTTCCCGAAGTACAGAGCGTAGTGGCCGAAGGCATTACGGTGTAGGTTGTCATTGCGAGCGGAACGCAGTGGAGCGCGGCAATGACAACCGACTCTCCTCTCCTACTTCAACTGCGATTTCACCGTGAAATTCCGCGCCACGGTGAAGCCGAAATAAATGTCGCCTTTGAAAAAATTGCCGGTTGTCTGGGGCACGAAGAACTTCTCCGTCATGCCCTTGGCGTTGGTGAAATGCAGTTGAAACACGTGGCCACCGGTTTCGATGTCGAACCCCAGGCCCAGCGCGTTGTGAAAATTATCGGCCACGTAGCCGGGCAGCACATAGAAATAGTCGGCCGTGAGGGCAATGCGCTTGGTGAGCTTCTGCCGCAGGCCCGCACCCAGGGCATACACGTCGTTCTGCTGGCCGGCCAGCGCCACGTAGTTGCGGTGGATGAGCGTGGGCATGAGCTGCGCCGAAAAGCCGGGGCTGAACTTGCGGGCAATGAGTACCTGGTAGGCATAGTCGACCCGCGAGGCCGTGCTACGCTCGCCCGCGTTGGCCACGGGCTGGAATTTGAGCGTCGTGATGGCCGACGAGGCCAGCAGCGTGACCGATACCGGCATGGCGTGCGCGCCGGTGCTTTGCTGCAACGCCTTGTATTTCACGAAGCCATCAAACGTCTTCTCGATGTTGGTACGGCCCACGCCCACGGCCAGCCGGTTTGTCAGGCCGTACTCAAAGCTCAGGCGCAACACGGCCTGGTCGAGCCCAAAAAACTCGTAGGCCCCGCTGTTGAGCGTGCCGAAGCGGTGCTGAATCAGAAAGGCCAGCGTGCCCGCCCCCGGCGTTTCGACCGACTGCGCATTGATGATGTGCGTGCCCTTGAACGTGGCCGCCACCACCTCGCGCCGGGTCGAGTCGGTGGTTTGCTTTTCGAGCTCGCCGAGCAAATCGGTTTGGGCGTGGGCAGTGGGGGCCAGTGCCAGCAGCAGGCCGGCAATGAGTAGGGAATCGCGTAAACGGTGCAGCATAAGATGGAGCGAATAAAGAACGAAGACTTTTGAAAATCAGCGGCCGGCGGCCGGGGCCACGGCGGTGCTCGTCGCCACCGGGGCGGCCGTGAGGTCGACGTGCACGCTGATGATTTTGGCGATGCTGTTGCGCACCAGCAGCGGAATCTCAATGTTGTAGTCGGCCGAGGCTACCGGGAACGTGGCCTGCGCCAGCAGCTGCCCGCCGCGCAGCTCCACCGTGGCCGGCGTCCGCACGCGGTGCGTCACGCCGTGCAGGGTCAGGTCGCCCTCCACCTGCGCCGGGTGCGGGCCGGCCGCCTCCAGCAGGGCAGCATCAAAGCCCACCAAATGCCCTGTGAAGGTGGCCTTGGGGTATTTGTCCGATTCCATGTAGTTCTCATTGAAGTGCTCCTGCATGAGGGTGCGCTTGAACACGAAGGCTTTGATGGGGACGCTGAAAGCCACCTGTCCGGTGCCGAAATCGAGCACGGCCGCTACCTGCTGGTTGCGGGCTTCGATGTCCTCAATCGGACTCGACGAGAAGAAGGTGACGAGACCGGTTTTCGTCAGGTATTTTCCCTGCGCCCGCGCCTCGGGAGCAGCACATAGCAGCAGCGGCAATAGGAGCAACAACAGGTATTTCATAGCAAAAGACAGAAAATGCTGGCCCGCAGAGCTACCGGCGGGAACAGGCTTTATTGGGGCTTGCCCTGGGCATACCAGGCTTCGAGGCGTTGGATGTCGCAGGCCGAGAGCTGGCCGCTATTCTTGGGCATGGGCGGGTAGCCGTTTTCGTGGCGGACGCAGCCCAGCAGGCTGCTTTGCGGGTAGCCGCTGACGGCGGCGTAGCTGCTGAAGTCGTTGCCGCCGCCCAGCGTCGCCGCCACGCTGCTGCCGTGGCAACGGCGGCAATTGGCGTCGAAAATAGGCGAAATCACCCCCGCGTAGGTGATGGTTTCGTGGGCCACGTCGCAGGCCGGGGCCGGGTCGCCGTGCGAGTAGGAGCAGCCGGCGGCCAGCCCGAGCAGGACTACCGCCGTGCCCAGCCCCAGTAGCCGCGTCCAGCTTGTAAAGCAGAAATTTTGAATCATGCGATTATAAATTTTTGAAAAATTTACGGCAACCATTTCTTCCGAACCAGCATTGCCTTACCGGTTCCGCTCAAAGGCAGCCGGCCAGCGCCGGCCGGGGCTCAGAAGCCGTACTTCACCCCCACGTACACGCCGGCACTGGTCAGCTTCACCTTGCCCAGGCCCACGCCCGCCAGCGGCACCTTCACATAAGGCTCGGCCAGCAGGCTCCAGCGGCCGCCCAGGTCGTATTCGGCCCCGGCCGCCAGATTGAGGATGCTGAAGTAGTGCCGGTTTTCGTTCACGGCGGAACGGGTCCAGGTGTGGAAGCCGGTAGCGTCGGTCCAGTCGTAGTCATATTTTTCGTATTGCATGAAAAACGACGACAGGCCCACGGTACTCACCAGCCGGTAGCCGGGCCGCACCAGTAAGTCGTAGCGCAGGTTCAGGGGCACGTCTAATACCGTGCAGGTGCCGCCCACAGTGCTAAAATTGTGGGTGTACACGCGGGCTGAATAGCCGCCCCAGTCGTAGTCTTCGCGGTGGGCCATGTACTGCTTGTTCGAGCGCAACAGTCCCGTGCTCAAGCGCAGGCGGTTGCCGAGGCGGTAATCCACGGTCAGGCCCCAGTTGAGTTTGGGCGCTTCCACGTCGGCAAATTTCACCGTACTCACGTCGGGAGCAGCCACCAGCCCCACGTACAGCCGCGACTGGCGCAACGGGCGCGGCAGCCCGTCATTAGGCGCCACGGCCACCGGGGCCAGCGGCGTGGGCAGGGCCACTGTTGGCGGAGTCGTCAGCGTCGGCACCGCGGCATCAAGCGAGCGTAGGCCATTGACAAGCCCCGCCCCTGCTTCAGCCGAAACGGTAGCGGCTCCAGCAGCTGCGCCGGATGTTGCTGAAGCCGCTGTTGCAGCCGCTGTTGCTCCGGCGTCCGGCCGGTTGGCCACGCCCAAAGCCGACGCTGGCAGCCGCGCGCCCGAAGCGTGCGAGGCGACAGCCGCAACTGCCTCCTCACGAGCGCGGCCCACAGGCCGCGCCCCTTCAGCAGCTGCACCGCCTGCTGCGGGCCGGCGGGTGGGGCGGCCCGCTACCGGCTGGGTGAGTGACGGATGCCGGGCAGCAGCAACTGAAGACGCCGAAGCGGTGGAAGCAACCGAAGGAGCCATAGCCGTGGAAGCGGCTGCAGTAACTGAAGTGGCCGAAGTCACTCCGGCCGGGCCAGCCGCCGGAGCCAGGCGGCCCGCTTCTCCCGAGCGCGTGGCCAGCCCCTTCGCCAGCCGTACGCTGCGGGAGAGGCGGCCCAGCGACCGAACCAACGGCCGGGCCGCCGAAACCGGGGCTCCCACGACCACAGCCCGGGCCGCCGAAGTAGCCGGAGTACCGGCAGAAGGCTCCCCTCCGTTCGACGAGCGCAGTGCCGCCGCCGCTGCTGGTGCACTCGCAGCCGCCAAGGCTTCGTGCGAGGTAGCCTGGGCAGCCTGGTATCGGGTGGGCGCGGCGACAAAGTTCTGCGCGGAGGGCGTAGCAGCCGCTGGGCCGGTTACCGCAGCAGCACCAGTGGAAGCGGAAGTTGTGGCTGGTGCAGCTGCGGGCGAAACGGTCGACGACGACGATTGGCCCGGCCGGCTCGCAGCGGTAAGTTCCGCTGCCAGCAGGGGCGCAGGATGCGGGGCCGAAGAGCCGGCTGGCCATAACTGCCAGCCCAAGGCCACCAGCAGCACCGCGGCCACTTCGGCCGCAAAAAACTGCCACAGCCGCCGGCGCACAGCCCGCCCAATCATGGCCTCATCCAGCCGCGACTCCAGCTTCAACCAGGCATCGAGCGGGAAGGGCGTGGGCTCGGGCTCGGCGGGGTCGAGGCGGCGGAACGCGTTATCAATATTATTATCAGACCACATAGCGCATTTGCTCTAGCATCGTACACTTGGCCAGCATGGTGCGCAGATGCGCCCGGGCCTTAAATAGATTCGATTTGGAAGTACCCTCAGAGATGTGCAGTTGGGCGGCAATCTCTTCGTGGCTGAAACCATCAATCACGCTCAGGTTGAATACCGTGCGGTAGGCCGGGGGCAGGCACTGCACCAGGGCCAGCAGCTCGTCGTAGCTCAGCTTATCAAGCGGAGTAGCGCCGTGGGCCGCGTGGTTCAGGGTCACGTCGTCGAGTTCCTGCTGGTGCTGATGCCGCTCGTTGGCCCGGTAGTGGTCGATGGCCGTGTGCACCATAATGCGCTTGAGCCAGGCCCGGAACGAGCCCGGCAAATCGTCCGGGTGCCGCTGGGTGTCGAAGCGGCCAACATCCCGAAACACCTTCAGAAAGCCGTCGTTGGCTGCTTCCATCGCCTGGTCGCGGTCGCGGGCGTAGCGCTGGCACACGCTCAGGGCAAAGCCGTGGAACTGCCCGTACAGCCGCCGCTGCGCCACCCGCTCCTGCCGGCAGCAGGCGGCCAGCAGCTCGGCAAACCGATTGGGCGCAGAATCAGGCGGGGAAAGGTGCATCATCGCAGAAAGAGCAGGCCAAACGCAACAGAACCGCGTTTGCCTATCACTCGGAAGATACCATTAAAAGGGTTGCCTCAACCACGGATTTGTCGGATTTGTCTAAACCGCCGATTAAATGGATTGAACTGGTTCGGCTGTCGTTGTACCACATCCGGATTCAGGCTCTCCCCATTTCCAACAAAAAAAGGCCACTGCCGAAGCAGTGGCCTTTTCACCAGAGCGGACTCATCCGAATCCGTTCAATCCGTCAAATCCGTTCAATCGGCGGTTCAGACAGTCGTCGTGCTCAGCTTGGGAGCATCGCCGGGCAGGCCCGATACGTCCTCGCCGGCGGCCAGGCGCTCGCGCTCCTCTTTCTTGCCGTAGGTATCGAGGATGATGGGCGTGGCGATGAACAGCGACGAATAGGTGCCGAAAATCACGCCGATAATCATGGCAAACGAGAACGAGCGCAGCGTCTCCCCGCCGAAGATGTAGAGCACCAGCACCACCAGGAACACCGTCGTGAACGTAATCATCGTCCGCGAGAAGGTCGAGTTCAGAGCCGGGTTCACCACCTGAGCGAAGGTCAGCTTGGGGTTTTCGCGCAGGTACTCGCGGATACGGTCGTAGATAACTACCGTGTCGTTCATCGAGAAACCGATAACCGTGAGCACGGCGGCCACGAAAATCTGGTCCATCTCGTAGTTCGCGCCAAAGAGGCGGGCAATCGGGAAGGCCGCGATAACCAGCAGCGCATCGTGGAACAGCGCCACCACGGCCGCCATCGAGTACTGCCACTTCTCGAAGCGGAACAGCACGTAGATGAAGATGCCCAGCAGCGTGAGGCCCAGCGACAGCACCGAGGTGCGCTTGATGTCGTCGGCAATAGTCGCCCCCACTTTCGAGGTCGACTTAATGGCTGGAGCGTCGGCGCTGTACTGCTGCAGGCCCTGGTTGAGGGCACCGGAAACCTTGGTATCGGCGGCGGCGCTCTCATCTTCGGCCAAGTAGCTGGTGGTGATGCGCAGCCGCTGGGGGTTGCCGAACTGCTTCACCTCCAGGCCCGCGCCCTGAAATACGGGGCGCAGCTTGTCGGCCACATCGGAGGCCACCATGCTCTTGTTGAAGTCGACCACGTAAGCACGGCCGCCCTTGAAGTCGACGCCCAGGTTGGGGCCACCCTGGTAAGCCATCAGGCCGAAGCCCAGGATGATAACGAAAGCCGAGAAGGCGTAGGCCTTTTTGCGCATGCCCACGATGTCGAAGTTCAGGTTCTTGAACAGGTTGCGCGAGATGGCCGTGGTGAAGGTCATCGGGTGGCTCTCGTTGCCCTTCACCATCCACTCAATGATGAGGCGCGACACGTACACCGCCGACAGAAACGAGGTGAGCACGCCAATGCCCAGCGTGATGGCGAAGTTCTGCACCGGACCGGTACCGAAGAAGCCCAGAATCACGGCGATAAGCATGGTGGTCACGTTCGAGTCGAAAATGGCCGAGAAGGCGCGCGAGTAGCCCGCGTTAATGGCATCGGGCAGGCTGTGCCCTTGGCTCAATTCTTCGCGAATCCGCTCAAAAATCAGCACGTTGGCATCCACCGACGAGCCGATAACCAGAATCAGACCGGCGATGCCGGGCAGCGTGAGGGCCGTGCCGAACTGCGCCAGCACGCCCATAATCAGGAACATGTTGAAGAGCAGGGCGATGTCGGCCACGATGCCAGCGCGGCCGTAGTAGGCAGCCATGAAAATCATGATGATAATCAGGCCGGCCAGCGACGAGTACAGGCCCTGATTGATAGCCTCTTTGCCGAGCGAGGGACCTACCACGGCTTCTTCCACGATGCGCGTGGGGGCCGGCAGCTTACCAGCCTTCAACTGGTTGGCCAAATCCTGGGTGTCTTCAATCTGGAAGCTGCCCGTGATGCTGGTGTTGCCACCCGTGATTTCGCTCTGCACCACCGGGGCCGAGCACACGTAGTCGTCGAGCACCATGGCCACCTGCTTGCCGATGTTGGCACCGGTCATCTTGGCCCACTTGCGCGAGCCGGCGGGGCTCATGCTCATGGTTACTTCGGGCTGGCCGGTCTGGCCAATGTCCGAGCGCGCGTCGCTGATTACTTCACCGCTGAGGGGGGGCACGCCGTCGCGGGTTTTGCGCACGGGCACCAGCTCCAGGTACTCCTGCTTGTCAATGGTGGTCGGCTTCAGGTTCCAGAGCAGGGCCAGGGTGGGGGGCAGAATGGCTTTGGCCTCGGGCGAGCGCAGAATGGTGTTCATGCGAGCCGTGTCGCGCAGGTTCACGCCCAGGCGGCCGGGCATGGTGAAGAGCTTGGCGAGTACGCCGCCGGTGTTGGCGGTGGCGGCCGAGTCGGCAGCCCCTTTGCCCAGCTTAGATTTCTTAGCCAGCTGCTTGGCCAGGGCCGAGGTGGTGTCGCCGGCAGCGGCAGTGGCGGTGGTAGCCGTGGTATCAGCCATATTCAGCGCGGTAGCAGGAGCCGCTTTGGCGGCGGCCTGCTTGGCCTGCAGCTGCTTATCGAGGGCTACCAGGTAGGGGCCGATTTCGTTCTGGTTCCATACTTCCCAGAACTCCAGCTTGGCTTGGCCCTGCAGCAGCTTGCGCACGCGGTCGGGGTTGTCCACGCCGGGCAGCTCAATCTGGAGGCGGCCGGTGCCCTTCACCCGCTGAATGCTGGGCTGGTTCACCCCGAACTTGTCGACGCGGGTGCGCAGGATGTTGAAGGAGCGGTCGATGGCTTCTTCCACTTCTTTGTCGATGGAGCTAATCACCTTCTCGTTGCTCGAGTTGATGGTGATGTTGCGGCTCTTGTTGGTGGTATTGGCGAAGATGCGGGCCAAGGGCTGGCCGTTCGATTCGCGCTGGTAAGCTTGGGCAAACAGGGCCGTAAAGGGCGTGCCCGAGCTGGTCTTCTGGGCTTCCTGGGCATCGGCCAGGGCTTTGTTGAAGGCCACGTCCTTGCTATTGCCGCTCATGGCGCGCACGATTTCCACCGGCGATACTTCCAGCGTCACGTGCATGCCGCCTTTCAGGTCGAGGCCGAGGCCGAGCTCGCTCTGGCGCACCTCGCGGTAGGTGAAGGGGCCGAATACCGGCGCGCGCCACACCGAGTCGAGGTAGTGCTGGCGTTGGGTTTCGTTCAATTTGCCGTTTTGGGTGGCGTAGGCTACGGCCTTCTGCTGCACCCCGCGCGAAACGTAGGTGAAGAACAGAAAGTAGGCGCACAACGCCGTCACAACGACGGTGAGGGCAATGATTAATCCTTTGTTACGCATGTTGGGTCATTTAACAGTTATCATTTAACATTTATCAGTCCAGTCGGAGGCCACTTAACAAGCACGATTCAGCACCCCTGATTCAGGGTGTTAAATGATAATTGTTAAATGTTAAATGACCTAGGGGGCCTGCGGCGACAGCGCCACGGCCAGCAGCCGCGCTCGGAACACCTCCCCCGCCCGGATGCCCGCCCGCAGGCGCGGTACGGCCAGCGACTGCCGCAGGGTGGACAGCCACAGGCTGGGCACGGCGGCCGGCAGCCAAACCAGCAGCGCCGGAGCCACGAAATGATGCCCCGAAGCCGTGGCTTCGAACTGCACCTTCTGCTTCACCACGGTGACGCGGGTGGGCAGCGCCAGCCTCGTCGTGCCTGTTTCCACGGGGCGCAGCACGCTCACGGCACGCTGGTTCAGGCCCAGCACCAGCAGCACCGTGGCGGCGAGCAGGACAAAGCGCAGCGAGAACCAAAAACGAGTAAGCAGAGCCGACATGGGGAAGTAGCAGTCCGCAAAGATACCGTTTTACCGGAAACCGGGGCCCACGGCTCTCGCATGTTCCTAAATCAGGGCCGTAATAAGGTTAACAGCGGCTGACAGCCAGTAAGAAAGCCGGGCTGGTTTGGCTGCCGGCCGCCGTGCCCAGCCTGTGGCTGTCCACCCTGCGGCAGTCGC
>JANXMN010000289.1 GCA_025354605.1 Hymenobacter sp.
CTAAGGGAAATTGCGCAACCATATTTTCCACCCAAGCCGTGGAGCCGCAGCACTTTTGCAGGGCTTCGGCGAGGGCGGGTTTCGGGAGGCTATTTAATTCGGTCAGGGTCATTTGTTAATTCCTTTTCTCGCAATTCTGGATGGGCAATATTGCGCGATATAAATTCAACCGTGCCTTTGCCCCAGCGGGCTTTTTCGGCAAATGCAATGCCTACGCCGCAGCCAATTAGCGCCATTATTATCGCCGCGCTCAACCCCCAGGCATTACGCGTATTCAGCCAGATAATCAGACCGAGAAATGCGCCAATAATTGCCGGTGAAACAAATATCTGGAGCCACGCCAGCGACGAAAGTAACAGTTCGATGATTTTCATGCGCGTTATTCACTGCCCACGCGCGGACTCGCAGAGTCCACGCTACAGCACCGTCGGAAACCGGTTCACGTTCTTGTAGTAGATATACACCGACGGCTCCTGCCCCATCGCCGTGGCCCACTGCTGGCAATAAGGTGCCATCCAGATGGAGTCGCCTTTTTTGACGGGGTACCAGCACTGGTCGAGCATATAAATGGCCTGGCCTTCGAGGTACAGCAGGCCGTGCTCCATGATGTGGGTTTCCACCATGGGCAGGTTACCGCCGATGTCGTAGGTGAAGATGTTCACGGCCATGTCGAAGCCCAGCACGTTGGGCAGCAGCTCCTGGATGCGCAGGGCCTCGTCGTTCATGTACACAGGCGCTTTGCTATAGTCGCGCGCCCCCCAGAAAATGCCCGGCGTGGCGTGGCCGGCCAGCGGCTCATATACTTTATGGAAGGTCAACAGCTGCGTGCCGGCCTCGGGCTGGCTGAACTCGTAGCGCTGGCCAATGGGTACATACACGTATTGGCCGGCTTTTAGGTGGCGGGCTTCGCTGCCCACGGTGGCCGAGCATCCGCCCTGCACCACGTAGAAGAAAATCTGTGAAGCCTCGGTTTCGCCTTGCACGTGGCCATCCCCGGTGAGGGTGATGAGCGTTTGGCACAGGCGCGCGCCCATTTGCTCGTTGATGATGACGTTGGTGGTGCAGCCGGTCCAGCCGGGCACGGTGCTGTTGATGTAGCCGTCGGGGGCGATGATGGCGTGGTTGCGCTTCACAACCGAGCGCGTCAGGGCGGACATTTCCATGTTCTGGTTCTGGGTGGGATATTGAGTCGGGCCTGTCATTGCGAGTGGAGCATTCCGCGCATCAAGCGGCGACGGAACGCGGCACCCGGAGGACAGCGTAGCTAATCCTTCCTCTCAAAGCGACAAACCTTCGGAGTGCGACAAATTAAAAATCAGAAAAACAGGTCGTCATGCTAAGCTTGTCGAAGCGTATTCACCACGCTAGTAATTATTTACTATTGCGGTAGAGATGCTTCGACAAGCGGATGCCAGATGAAGCATGACGTGCTAAAGGCTACCGGCCGGCACCAATCCCGGCAAAGCGGGCGGCAATTTATCACATCTCCGGGTTAGTCGCCGAGAGAGGAAGGATTGCTTCGTCGTTCCGCCTCGCAATGACAACGGCCAGGCGGGCCAGAAACCGGTCGGCCACCTCGATGGCGGCGGCCAGGTCGGCCGGCTCCACGTTCTCCAGCGGATTGTGGCTGATGCCCTTGTAGCAGCGAATGAACATCATCGTGACCGGGGCCACGGCCGAGATGGGCACCGCATCGTGGCCCGCGCCGCTTACCAGGGCCACTACTTCGTGGCCGGCATCGGCAATGGCTTCGGCCAGGGTTTCGTTCAGGCCGGGGTCGCAGGCGGCGGGGGCGGTTTGCTGCACCAGGTTCCAGGCTAGGGCCACGTGGCGCTGGGTGGCCAGGGCTTCGATGTAGGCCTGCAGCACGGCGTAGGCTTCGGCCAGCTGGGCGGCGTCGGGGCTGCGCAGGTCGAGGCTGCACGTTACCTCGCCGGGGATGACGTTGCTGGCCGACTGGCGCAGGCTGAGCTTGCCCACCGTGGCCACCAGCCCCTGCCCGTGGCTCAGGGCAAACTGCTCGGTGATGAGCACGAACTCGGCGGCGGCGCACAGGGCATCCTGGCGCATGTTCATGGGCACCGTGCCGGCGTGGCCGGCCATGCCGGTAAAGGTCAGCTCAACGCGCATCTGGCCGGCAATGGCCGTGACGAGGGCCACCGGAATTTCGCGTTCCCAGAGCACCGGTCCCTGCTCAATGTGCATCTCGAAGTAGCCCAGCCAGTCGTTGGCCGGAATGGCGTCGTCGGCCAGGCGGGTGGTGTCGGCTTCCATCGTTTCCAGGGCGCGGGCTAGGCTGATGCCGCCGGCATCTTCGCGGGTGAGCCAGCCGTGGTCGAACGAGCCGGCCACCACCGTGCTGCCCAGGTAAGTGGTATGGAAGCGTACGCCCTCCTCGTCGCTGAAGGCAATCAGCTCGACGTGAAACGGCAGCGGCGCTTGCTTGGCCAACAGCTGCTCCAGCAAGTCGAGGCCCATGAGCACGCCCAGCGGCCCGTCGAACTTGCCGGCATTCACCACCGTGTCGATATGCGAGGCCAGCACGAAGGTTTTGGCCAGCGGATTGGCGCTCACCAACCGGGCGCGCAGGTTGCCGATGCCATCGAGGCGGGTGCTCAGGCCGGCGGCCTCGCACCAGCCCTGCACCAGAGCGCGGCCCTGCAAAAAGGCCGGCGTGCCGAAGGTACGCGTCACGCCGTCGGCCTCTTCGCTGATGACGGCCAGCTCGTGAATGCGCTGCATGATGCGCTCGGCGCGGGAAGGATAATCGGGCATTCAGCGACGGCTAATGGGTGGGGGTTGAACAGGTGGATGGCGCGGCCCATTGCCAGGGCGGGAAGCACAAGCGGGAATGGGGGTGCAAATGAAACGATTTGCGGATTAGCAATCCCGAAGATACCGATGCCACTGCGCTACTGCTGCCCGGTCAGGAACCGGCCCCGATTCAGCGCCGCGAACTCGGGGCGCTGGTACACCAGTTCGCCCGCCAGCACCGTGGCCTCTACCACGCCCGCCAGCGTCTGGCCCAGGTAGGGCGACACTTTGTGCCGGTGCTGAATGAACTCCGCACGCACCTCGAAAGTGGCCTCGGGGTCGAGCACCAGCAGGTCGGCGTCGAAGCCGGGCGTAATCTGCCCTTTGCGGCCGGCCTGCCCGGCCAGCTTGGCGGGGTTGGCACTCAGCCAGCGGACCAGGTCGCCGAGGCTGGCCCCACGCCGGCGGGCGGCCGTCCAGAGCACCGGCAGGGCCAGCTGCAGCGAGGCAATGCCGCCCCAGGCGGTGGTGAAATCGCCGCTGGCCAGCTGCTTGAGGGCGGGCGGCGCGGGCGAGTGGTCGGTGGCCACGAAGTCGATGATGCCGCTTTGCAGGGCCGCCCACAGCTGCTCGTTGTTGGCCCGCTCGCGGATGGGCGGGGCGCACTTAAACTGGGTCTGCCCGTCGGCAATATCCTCGGCGTTGAAGTAGAGGTAGTGCTGGCCGGTTTCCACCGTCACGGGCAGTCCTTTGGCCTTGGCCGCGGCGATGGGCGCGATGGAGTCGGCCGACGAGAGGTGCACGATGTGCACCCAGCAGTTGAACTCCTCGCACAGGCGCAGCATCAGGGCAATGGCGTCATCTTCCCACTTTTTGGGGCGCGAAGCCAGGTAGTTCGGGTACGAGCGGTGGTCGTTCTGCTTCCAGTCGTCGTTGTCTTCCGACAGCTCGCAGTGCACCAGCAGCGGCAGCCGGTGCCGGGCCAGAATCGGCATCACCCGCCGCAAGTCGTCCTCCGTGGCATTCGGAAAATCATCAATCCCGGAATGCGTGAGAAAGGCTTTGAAGCCGAGCACGCCGGCCGCAATCAGCGGCTCGATTTCGGCCGCGTTGCCCGGCACCACGCCGCCCCAGAAACCCACGTTGCAGTGCAGCTGGCCCCGGGTGGCAGCGCGCTTCAGCTCCAGGTTAGCTACCGAAGTCGTGACCGGGGCGGAGTTCAGCGGCATGTCGACCAGCGAGGTGAGGCCGCCGGCCAGCGCGGCGCGGGTGGCCGTGTTGAAGCCCTCCCAGTCGGTGCGGCCCGGCTCGTTGATGTGCACGTGGGGGTCAATCACGCCGGGCAGCACGGCGCGGTGGCCCAGGTCGATAACCGCATTGGCCGCGACTTCGGCCTCGTAGGGCAGCAGGGCGCTGATGCGGCCGTTTTCGAGGAGGATGGTGGCGGCACGCTCGCCCTCGGGCGTGACCACGCGCTGGCTGCGCAAAGCAAGACTTGACATAAGTAGGGAATTTGGCGCTAAATTGGGGGCTTTTTCCCGGTTTAATTAATTGGCGGGATTAAGATTGACAAAGCAGAAGGAACGTCATGCTGAGCATTCCGCGCATCAAGCGGCGACGCAGCGAAGTCGAAGCATCTCGCTCGCATCGCTTGGACGAATGGTCAGAGGTCCTAACGGTTGAGTTACTGCTGCACGCGAGATGCTTCGACTCCGCTCAGCATGACGTTCTAAAATAACCCATTCCTCCCACCCTCCCTCCTATTCCCTCTACCCCCGACTTCCCTATTACCCGCTTACCCCATGATTCAATACGTTACCCTGTTGGCCCTGTTGCTCACGTTTCTGCTGCTGCTGGGCATCATCTTCGCCTTGCAGCGCGTGGCCAAAACCCGGCCCGGCGGCGGCGTAGTCGGCCAGAGCGGCTCCACGCTGGCCGGCTACTCCTACCTGCTGATGCTGCTGGCCGTGCTGGCCGCCGTGGGCATTGCCTGGGTGCTGGCCCGCGACACGCCCTGGGCCGGACACATTCTGGAGTGGCTCAACATCGTGGTGCGCCTCATGCACATCACCTTCGGCATCGCCTGGATTGGGGCCTCGTTCTACTTCGTGTTTCTGGAAAATGCCCTCAACCGCACCGACAACGTGCGCGACGAGCTGGCCGGCAACCTCTGGGCCGTGCACGGCGGCGGCTTCTACTATCTGGAGAAGTATAAATCGGCCCCGCCGGTTATTCCCAAAAGCCTGCACTGGTTCAAGTACGAGGCGTATTTCACCTGGCTCTCGGGCTTCAGCCTGCTGTTCGTGGTGTACTACTTCAACGCCAGCTCCATGCTGATTGACCCGCGCGTGCTCGACATCTCGCCGCTGGCGGGCGTGGGCCTGGGGGTGGGCTCGTTTGTGGTGGCCTGGCTGATTTACGACGGGCTGTGCCGCACGCCGCTGGTGCGCAGCAAGTGGTTCATGGTGATTGGGTTTATTGTGGCCACGGCTTTTGCGTTTTTCTACGCGCAGGTGTTCAGCGCGCGGGCGGCCTACCTGCACTTCGGGGCCATGCTGGGCACGCTCATGGTGGGCAACGTCTACTTCACCATCATCCCGGCCCAGAAAGCCATGGTGAAGGCCGCCACCGAAGGCACGTTCCTCGACCCGCAGCTGGGGAAAAATGCCCTGGCCCGCTCGCTGCACAACAACTACTTCACCCTGCCCGTGCTGTTCGTGATGGTGAGCAACCACTTCCCCAGCACCTTCGGCCACTCCTACCCCTGGGCCATTCTGGCGGCCATCACCCTGGGCACGGCCGGCGTGAAGCACTGGTTGAACCTGCGCGAAAAGCACCAGACCAACACGGCTGTGTGGGTGCTGCCCGCCGCCGTGGCCCTGCTGCTGGGCGTGGTGTTCGTGACGGCCCCGCCCGCCCAATCGGGCGGCGCAGCCGCCGCCAACTGCACCCAGCAGGTGAGCATGAGCCAGGTGAACCTGATAGTGCAGAAGCGCTGCATCCAGTGCCACTCATCCCACCCCACCGACGACGTGTTCAAGTCGCCCCCCAACGGCGTGGTCTACGACACGCCCGAGGACATCATCCGCCTCAAGGATAAAATCATGCAGCGCGTGGTCATCACCAAGACCATGCCCCAGAACAACAAAACCCAGATAACTCAGGCAGAGCGCGACCTAATTGGGTGCTGGATTTCGCAGGGAGCGAAGAATCAATGAGGAACTCGTCTGTCATTGCGAGGGGAGCGCAGCGTACCGCGGCACCCGAAGGACAGCGTAGCTAATCCTTCCTCTCGCTGCGACCAACTTGATGAATTGACCAGTTCTTTTCCTCTGCGATAATTGAAGCGGCCAACTCAAACGCAATCTTAAAGCTTATCACATCTTAAGGCTTGCTGCATCGGGAGGAAGGATTAGCTACGCTGTCCTTCGGGTGCCGC
>JANXMN010000064.1 GCA_025354605.1 Hymenobacter sp.
GGCCGACTTCGTGTACAGCTTCAAGCGGATTCTCGACCCGGCCACGGCCAGCTCGGGAGGCTGGATTTTCCGGGGCAAGGTGCTGGAGCAGCCCGATGGCAGCATCAGCGACACGGCTTTTGTGGCGGCGAACGACTCGACGCTGCGCATTCATTTAAAGGAGCCCTTCATTCCGTTCCTGGGCATCCTCACCATGCCGTATGCCTACGTGGTGCCGCACGAGGCCGTCGAGAAATACGGCAAGGACTTCCGCGAGCACCCGGTGGGCACGGGCCCGTTTCGCTTCAAGCTCTGGGACGAAGGCAACGTGCTGCTGTATGAGCGCAACCGCGGCTACTGGCGGCGCGACGAGCAGGGCCGCCCGCTGCCCTATCTCGATGCGGTGGCGGTGAGCTTTCTGCCCGACCGCAAAACCGAGTTTCTGACCTTCATGCAGGGCAAGCTCGATTTCCTGTCGGGCATCCGGGCCGGCTCGCGCGACTTGATTATGCACCCCGATGGCACCATTCGGGACGACTTCAAAGGCAAGTTCACGGTGCAGAAAGCGCCCTACCTCAATACCGAGTACCTGGGCATTCAGCTCGACTCGACTAACTTGTTGAAGGAGCAGGCCGCGCAGGGCCGCGCCCTGCGCGACCGCCGCGTGCGCCAGGCCCTGAACTACGCCCTCAACAAGCCCGAAATGCTGACCTACCTGCTGAACCGGGTGGGCCACGCCGGTACCTCGGGCTTCGTACCCACGGCGCTGCCCTCGTTTTCCGAAAAAGCAGTGCCCGGCTACAGCTACCAGCCGCCGAAGGCCCGCCAGCTGCTGCGCGCTGCCGGCTACGGCCCGCAGCACCCCCTGCACCTGCGCCTGAGCACGGTGCTGGAGCGCAAGGAAATAGGCGAGTACCTGCAAAAGCAGTGGGCCGACGTGGGCGTGCAGGTCCAGATTGACATCAACCAGTCGGCCGCCCAGCAGGATTTAGTGGATAACGGCAAGGTGGCCTTCTTCGCCAAAAGCTGGCTGGGCGACTACCCCGACGCCGAAAACTACCTGGCTCTGTTCTACAGCCCCAACTTTAGCCCCGCCGGCCCAGATAAAACCCACTTCAGAAGCGCTGCCTACGATAAGCTCTACGACGAAGCCCGTCGCACCCAGGACGTAGCCCGCCGCACGGCCCTCTACCAGGCCATGGACCGCATTGTGGTGGCGGAAGTGCCCGTCATCAGCCTGTACTATGATGAAATCGTGCGCCTCACCCAGAACAACGTGCGCGGCCTCACCCCCAACCCCATGAACCAACTGCTGCTGGAACGGGTGCGCAAGGAGTAGGGGCGCGCGGATGGTGCGCGGCTCCGGCCCCGTACCGCCCGCTGGCGCTACGTGCCCATGCCGCACGAAACCCACGCCACCATCTATCATCCGGCGGCGCTGCAGGCGTTTCGGGAAGTGTTCCGGTAGCCGCGCGGAATAGGTATAATTAATTGGCTGTCATGCTGAACGTAATGGAGCATGACAGACGGGCGCGTTCTACACCGCTTCAATTCTACTTCTCCGCCCCGTTCAGCTGGGCTACCTGGTCGAGCTGGGTGCCGAAGGCGGCGAACAGGTTCTGCACGTTCTCGGGCGCGCCTTCTTCCACGGTCACCGTTTTCAGCGAGCCGTCGGGCTGGCGGATACTGATGATGGTGCTAGGCAGGTCGGTGGTGCCGCGCGCATAGCGCTTCTCGAATTTCTCGAAGTGGGCTTCTTTGGCCTGGCTGAGCAGCGTGGCTACCGCGCTGGCAGGCATTGTCAATTCCTTTTTGCCCATTAGCGGCACAGCGCGGGTGCCGTCGTAGGCCACGTGGCCGTCGGCGTAAACGTCCATTTTATAGCCGGGGCAGGTGCCGAAGCAGGGCGTGCGCTCGAAGGTGAGTACGGGCAGGCTGGCCGTCGGGACCGGCTTAGTGGATGGGGTTGCTTTGACGGGGGTGACGACGGTTTTCTTGCCGGCCTTCTTCACCTTGATTTTGTTGGTGGCCACGCGCTGGGCGAGGGCCGGGCGGGCGGCGAGGCTGAAGAAGCACAGCAGCAGGAGCAGGGAAAGGCAACGCATGGGTTGTTTGGATACAATTGGGGAAATGTGAAAGCCGGCAATACGAAAACCGTGCCTGCGGCTTGCTGGCTTGGCATGAAAGCAGCACGTCATGCTAAGCTCGTCGAAGCATCTCTACCGCGCAAGTAACTGATTTACGATTGCGGTAGAGATGCTTCGGCCAGCTCAGCATGACGTGCTTTGTCGTCGGACTGATTGGTTGTTCCGGCTACGACTTCTTGCGGGCCTGAGCTTTCGCCTGAGTTTCGCGTTCCTGGGCCGCTTTCATGGCTTCGGCGATGCGGCCCTGAATGCCCCCGGGCTTCTTGTCCTTGTTCTTGATTTTGTTGGCGTCGAGCTGGGCGCGGATTTTGGTGTCATCCACGAAGCTTTTGGTGATGGCCTGCTGGGCGAAGGTGATGACGTTGGACACGAAGTAGTACCACGTCAGGCCCGCCGCGAAGCTGTTCAGTACGAACAGGAAGATGATGGGCATCAGGTAGCTGTAGGTCTTCATCGGGCCCTGCATGGCCGTGTTGGTCTGGTTGCTCTGCCAGGTCATGAGCAGGGTCGAGGCCGTCATCATCAGCGTGAACATCGACACGTGGTCGCCGTACCACTTCACGTAGAAGGGCAGCTTCACGAACACGTCGTAGCTGCTCAGGTCCTTAGCCCACAGGAAGCTTTGCTGGCGCAGCTCGATAGCGTTGGGGAAGAACTGGAACATGGCGAACAGAATCGGCAGCGTGAGCAGCGTGGGCACGCAGCCGCTTAGGGGGCTCACGCCGAATTCCTGATACAGCTTCATGGTTTCCTGCTGCACCTTGGTGGCGTCGTCGCCGTGCTTGGCCTTCAGCTGGTCGATTTCCGGCTTCAGCACCTTCATGCGGGCCTGGCTCTCGTAGGTTTTGTAGGTGAGGGGCCAGGTCACGAGCTTAATGAGCAGCACTAGCAAGGCGATAATGACGCCGTAGTTGCTCATGAAGCGCTCCAAAAAGTGGAACACGGGAATGATGAGGAAGCGGTTCACCCAGCGGAAGGGCCCGAAACCCAGGTACACGTTGCGGTCGAACTCGGGCGTAATGCTCTTCAACAGGTTGAACGAGTTCGGGCCGAAGAAGAAGCGGTACTGGCCCCGGCCCTGCTCCACCTCGGCTACCGGAAATTGCAGGGTGGTGCTCAGGGTTTTAATAAAGGTCGAGTCGGCCGGGTCCATGTCGGAGTTGAAGGCTCCGCCCGCGAAGGGCTGCTGGTCGGCAATGACGCCGGCCACGAAGAAGTCGTGCTTGTGGGCGGCCCATTTCACCGACCCGCCCGCCTTGAACTCCTCGGGCTTTTCGCTGGCCTCGGCCAGCTGGCCTTGGTCGCCGGTGGCCAGGTAATGGTTGATGGTGGTGTGGTTGCGGTTCTGCTTGAGGTCCTGCTCGGTCTGGCGCACGCGGTCCACGAAAGTGAAGGTGAGCGGCTCCTGGGCCACGGCACGCTCCAGGCCCAGCAGGCGCAGGTCGTACTTCAACTCGAAGCCGGTTTTGGGCAGCGAGTAGGTCTGCACGATGCTGCCACCAGCCACCGGCGCGGTAAACGTGAGCACCGACGCAGCACCCGCCTGTGAGGGCACGGCCTGGAAATTCAAATCCGAAAACCGGATGGTTTTGCCATCCAGCGTGCGGAATTTGGTGTCCAGGCGGGCACTTTTGGCATCAAACAAATCGAGCGGCTGGCCGAAAAAGGTCTTGTACTTCTTCATCCGCACGGCCGTCACGCGGCCGCCCCGGGTCGAGAACGTCACCGTCAGGTTCTCATTGGCCAAGGTCACGTCCCGGGCCGGCCCGGCGGCGCTATCGAGCGGAGCTTCGGGGGCCAGGGCCGTGGCGGCGGCCGGTGTCGCGGCCGGAGCCTTGGCGGCGGTAGTAGTGGCGGCCGGGGTTTTGCCAGCAGCTTTTTCATCCGACTTCTTCGGGCTGAAGAAGAACAGGTACACGAGAAGCAAGGCCGAGATGAGGAACAGGCCGGTTGCTGAATTTCTATCCATTACTATTTAAAGGTTGCGAAGGGGCAAAGGTACGGTGCGAAGCGCGGGCCCGTCTGTCATTGCGAGCGAAATGGAGCGAAGCGGAATGCAGCGCGGCAATCCTTCCTCTCGATGCAGAAAGCTCTGAGATGTGATAAATTTTTCGTCTGTCATTGCGAGTGGAGCGCAGCGCAACGCGGCAAACGAAGTTCAGCGAAGCTAATCCTTCCTCTGGA
>JANXMN010000074.1 GCA_025354605.1 Hymenobacter sp.
GCAAGTAATCTGTTTACTATGGCGGTAGAGATGCTTCGACTTCGCTCAGCATGACGTTCTTTGTGTATAGCAGGTTTTTTATCAAGCAAAGGAGCTTTTTTGCCAGCTATACCGTTACTCATACGCTTAGCAAGCGCCGACCAATCATTTTAGCAATATCATTATGCGCGAAGCCTTTCTCACCGGCGGAAACGAAAACCTCGATGCCACCGACAAGGACATTGACAAAGCCCTCCGCCCGCTTAGTTTCGACGACTTCACGGGTCAGGACAAGATTCTGGAGAACCTGAAGGTGTTTGTGGCCGCCGCCAAGCAGCGCGGCGATGCCCTCGACCACGTGCTGTTGCATGGCCCTCCCGGCCTGGGCAAAACCACCCTCTCGCACATCATCGCCAACGAGCTGGGCTCCAACATTAAGATGACCAGCGGGCCGGTGCTCGACAAGCCCAGCGACCTGGCCGGCCTGCTCACCAACCTCGAGCCGCACGACGTGCTGTTCATCGACGAAATCCACCGCTTGAACCCCGTGGTGGAAGAGTATCTGTACTCGGCGATGGAGGACTACCGCATCGATATCATGCTCGACTCGGGCCCCAACGCCCGCTCGGTGCAGATTTCGCTGTCGCCCTTCACGCTCGTGGGCGCTACCACGCGCTCGGGCATGCTCACGTCTCCGCTGCGGGCGCGCTTCGGCATTTCGGCCCGCCTCGAATACTACGACTCGAAGCTACTGACCACCATTGTAAAGCGTTCGGCCGAAATTCTGGGCACGCCCATTCATGCCGACGCGGCTTATGAAATTGCCCGCCGCTCGCGCGGCACGCCCCGCATTGCCAACAACCTGCTGCGCCGCACCCGCGACTTCGCCCAGATTAAGGGCGACGGCACCATCACGGTCGACATCGCGCAGTTTGCCCTCAACGCCCTCGACGTGGATGCCCGTGGCCTCGACGACATGGACAAGCGCATTCTCACCACCATCATCGACAAGTTCAAGGGTGGCCCGGTGGGTATCAGCACCATTGCTACGGCCTGCGGCGAAGAAGGCGAAACCATTGAGGAAGTGTACGAGCCGTTCCTGATTCAGGAAGGTTACATCAAGCGCACCTCGCGCGGCCGGGAAGCGACGGAGGCCGCCTACCAGCACCTGGGGCGGCTGCTGCCGCAGCATCTGCGGGGCAATTCGGGCAGTTTGTTCGACGAGATTACCTCGTAGAACCAGCAGAACCAGCAAAAAGCACGTCATGCTGAACGCCGTGAAGCATCTCTACCGCAGTAGTAAGTAAGTCGGAGGAATTAGTTTTCACTAAAGGGGCTGAAGTGAATGCGGAGTTCTGTGCCGAAGTTAGCCAGGCAGCGGTTGGTGGCATAGGCCAG
>JANXMN010000083.1 GCA_025354605.1 Hymenobacter sp.
GGGCGGCCCGTGTCGCGGAAGAATTCGCCGATGGCGGCACCCGTAAAGGGGGCGTAAAACTGCAGCGGCGCGGGGTCAGCGGCCGGGGCAGCCACCACCACCGTGTAGTCCATAGCCCCGCCTTTGGTCAGCGACTGCACCACTTGGGCGATGGTCGAAGCCTTCTGGCCGATGGCCACGTAAATGCAGAATACGGGCTGACCAGCCTCGTAGAATTCGCGCTGGTTCAAGATGGTATCGATGGCCACGGCCGACTTACCAGTCTGGCGGTCGCCGATAATCAACTCGCGCTGGCCGCGCCCAATCGGAATCATCGCGTCAATCGACTTGATGCCGGTTTGCATGGGCTCGGTCACGGGCTGACGGAAGATTACGCCGGGAGCTTTGCGCTCCAGGGGCATCTCGTACAGCTCGCCCGTGATGGGACCACGGCCGTCGATGGGCTGGCCCAGCGTGTTCACCACGCGGCCCACAATGCCCTCGCCCACCTTGATGGAGGCAATTTTTTTGGTGCGCTTCACCGTGGAGCCTTCCCGGATTTCCGAGTAGTCGCCCAGCATTACGGCACCCACGTTGTCTTCTTCCAGGTTCAGCACCAAGGCTTGCAGGCCATTTTCGAACTCAATCAGCTCGCCGGCCTGGGCTTTGCTCAGACCATAGATGCGGGCCACGCCGTCGCCCACCTGCAATACGGTGCCGACTTCTTCCAGCTCGGCTTCGGACTTGAAATTGGACAGTTGCTGCCGCAGGATTGCGGAGACTTCATCCGGACGTACTTCTGCCATTGATTTGGGGGGAATAAGGTATAGGGAACAAGGGATATGGGGCGGGGGATGATGGGAACGTGTCCCCTATCCCGGCTTCCCTATACCCTACAGGTTTTGTTGGTAAGAATTTTCTTGCAGCGAAGTGCGCAGCTTGCGAAGGCTGGTGCGCACAGAGTCGTCAATCTGAGTGTCGCCCACCCGCAGCACGAAGCCACCGATGAGCTCGGAGTCCACCTTTTCAGTGAGCTCCACTTGGGTAAGGCCGGTCTGCTTCACCACCATGGCCTGCATTTCGGCACGGGCAGCCGCCGACAGCGGCGTGGCCGAAGTCACTTCGGCCGACTGAATGCCCTGCAGCACGTTGTACTGGGCCATAAACTCGGGGCCGATGCCTTCAATCGCCGCTTCCCGGTTTTTATCGGTCAGGATGGTGAAGAAGCGCATGGTCATGTCCGACACCTTGCCCTTGAAAATGGCGGTGAGAATGGCCTGCTTCTTATCGTGCTTCACAATCGGGTTGCGCAGCAGCAGGCGCAGCTCGCGGCTCTCGGCAATGGTCTTGCTCAGCAAGTCCATGTCGTCTTTCACCGCGCTTAGGGTGCCCATCTCCTTGCCCAAGTCGAGGAGCGACTTGGCGTAGCGGGCCGCTACTCGTTGGTCAGCCATAGTATGTGGGGTCTTGGGGACTTGGGGTCTTGGGGTCTTAGTTTTCCTGGGACGATTCGTTGAACATCACCAAGCACCTAAGACCCTAAGTCCCCGAGACCCTAGTTTAATTTAACGTCTTTCAAATACGAATCCACCAGCTGGGTTTGGGCAGCCGGGTCGGCCAGCTCGCGGCGCAGGATGCGCTCGGCGATGTCGAGCGACAGCTTGGCAGCGGTGTTTTTCACCTCGGCCAAGGCAGCGTTTTTCTCGGTCTGGATGGCTTCGCGGGCCTGCTGGGTGATGCGATTGGCTTCTTCCACGGCTTTCACCTTTTCCGTTTCGCGGAACTGGTTCACCATGACAGTAGCTTCCTGCATCATGCGGTCGCGCTCCTGGCGGGCGTCGGCCAGCAGCTTTTCGTTGCCGGCTTTCAGCTGCTGCATCTCGATTTTGGCCTGGTCGGCCATGCGCAGGGCGCTCTCGATGCTGTCCTCGCGCTCGCGCAGGCCGCTCATAATGGGCTTCCAGGCGAACTTGGTGAGGATGAACAGGAGTAGTAGGAACAGGACCGTCTGCCAGAACAGCAGGCCCAATTGGGGGGTGATTAAGTCCATCGAATCAGTAGGAGATTAGCAGTGAAAAGAAAAGCAGCCCGCCCCGCGCCGCGAAGGGCGGACGCGCCAGCGGGCTGCCGAACTTGTAGCGGCTACTTCTACAGTTTGAAGCTCACCAGCAGGCAGACGACCACTGCGAACAGGGCCAGACCTTCAATCAGAGCGGCGGCAATCAGCATCACCGTCTGAATTTTACCCGAAGCATCGGGCTGACGGCCGATAGCATCCATGGCGCTACCGCCGATGCGGCCGATACCAACACCAGCACCCAGGGCCACCAGGCCAGCACCAATACAAGCGCCCATTACGGCGAGGTTGTTACCGTTGCCGGCTACTGCGGCCACGGCCTGCAAGAACAAAGAGAGAAGCATAAACTTGAAAAAAAGAAAAGAAAAAAAAGGAAAATCAGCTAAACCGCGACTGGGGGGGGAGGGGCGTCGCGGGCTCGCAGGAAAAACAAGGAGAATTAGTGGGCGACGTGGGTGCCTTCCGAGCCGTCGTCGTAGCCCATCTGGAAGTCGGCGTCGTGGTGCTCTTCCACGGCGCCGCCGATGTACATGGCCGACAGCAGCGTGAAGATGTACGCCTGCAACAGGGCCACCAGCAGTTCGAGCATGCTGATGAACAGGCCGAAGGCCAGCGACAGCGGGCTAACCATCACCGACTTGAACAGAAAAATCAGGCTGATGAAGCTCAGAATAATGATGTGGCCGGCCGTGATGTTGGCAAACAGACGCACCATAAGCGAAATGGGCTTGATGAAGATGCCCACGATTTCGACCGGCACGATGATGGGCAGCAGCCAGCCCGGCACGCCCGGCGGCTTGAAGATGTGGCCCCAGTAATACTTGTTCGAACTGAACAGGGTGATGAGCAGCGTGGCCGTGGCCAGCATAAACGTCACGGTGATGTTGCCGCTCAAGTTGGCCGCGCCGGGCGTGAGGCCCAGCAGGTTATTGAACCAGATAAAGAAGAAAATGGTGAGCAGGTACGGCATGTAGCGCTCGTATTTCGGGCCGATGCTCTTCTTGGCTACCTCATCGCGGATGAACACGACGATGGGCTCCAGCAGCGACTGCAGGCCCTTGGGCGCGCTGCCTTGGCGCTTGGTGTAGCCGCTGGCTACCGTCCGGAAAATCAAAATCAGCACCAGGCAGCTCAGCATGAGCGAGGCCACGTTCTTGGTGATGGAGAAGTCGTAGACCTTGCTGCCGTCTTCGGCCAGCAGGTGACCCTCCTCTACCTTGAGGCCATTGTAGACCCCGCCCTCGGCGTGGTGAAACTGGCTCGACGAAAATACCGACAGGCCTTTGCTGGGCTGGTAGGCGATAACCGGCAGGGGCAGTGCCATGTGCATCCCGGTGTGCTCGTCGCCCATGGTGGCGAAGTGCCATTCGTGGTCGTCGGCCACGTGCTCCATAATCACTTTGCCGGGGTCGTAAATTTCAACTTTGGCACTGCCATCAGCCTCCGCTTCGGACTGAACCGCGAATGAAGGCAATGTGAACAGAAAACAGAGGGCGAGCAGTAAATGCTTCATTCAGGCTGACTTAAGGGCGGACATGGCAAAAGGAGCCAATGGTTCGATTACCCTGATTTTGAAAACGGGCGCAAGTTACTAAGGATAGCCCAGATTTCAAATCCAGCGTACAAAAAGTACAGGGCGAAGAAGGCAATAAGTAGGGGCAAAGTGCCCGGTTCGCGCACCCCACCCGAGCGGTACAGGTACACGCCCAGCACCAGCAGCGACCCCAGAAACCGCAGCACCACGCCCCCGAAATAGGCAGCAATGAAGGCATCGGGCTTCACGGCCGTGACGCGGGCCGTGAGGTAGTAAGTGCCGGCCGTGAGGGCCGCCAGCAGCAACAGCACCCGCCCGGTGTAGGGATGGATAATGCCTGGCCCGAACTGCGCGCCCAGCAGGTAGATAACGGCCGCGAGGGCCGCGGTGAACAGGACGAGGTGCAGTAGAAACCGGCGCATGAGCAGCAGTTATTTCGTGAGCGAGCGGATAACCTGGTAGAGGGCCACGAACAGGCCCAGCAACATCAGGCCCACGGTGTAGTAGGGGGTTTTATTCAGGAAGTGGCCGTCGAGCCAGGTGCCCAGCCAAGCGCTCAGCCCGATGATGGCGAGCATGGTGAAGGCGATGCCGGAATATTTGGCCACGTTGTTGGCCTGCTCGGCGGGCGAGTCATCAGGTTTGTGCGGTTCGGGTGCCATTGGGGTGGGAAAGTTTAGATGGTAAATGGCGGTTGACTATCGAACGTCACGCAGAGCGCAGCGAAGCAGCTTGCCCGCCGCTACTAATTCAATTGTTGAAACCATAATGCTTACTACTGCTGGCAAGATGCTTCGCTGCGCTCTGCATGACGTTCTTTTCCGACGCGCTTTTTGATTCAGCCGGCAGTCTGCCCGCCGCGCAAATCTGCCGCAATATCCGGAACTATGCGGGCGGAATCGAAAAAACGTAATTTTACCCGTTCGGTAACGTTAGCTCACCGGCGCGGTGCGGCCGGGCGAACAAATTGGGTTGCCGCGGGCGTTCCGGGACAATAGCTGCCTTTACTTTCTCTCCCTTGGTTTTGATACAACACTTGCTGAATCATCGTTGGACGGCGCTGCTCCTGTTTTTGCTGGGGCTGAGCGCGGCGGGCTGCGCGTCGGATAAGAACATCGTGTCGCACACCTTCAATAACGTGGCCGCACGCGACAACGCCTATTTTCTGGCCCGCGAGAAGCTGCACGGGCTGGAAGACAAGCTCTACACCACCTACCGGCCCAACGACTATAACCAGACCCTGCCCCTGTTTCCAACCCTGGACAGCGCCAGCGTGAAGGCCAACCGCGCCGACCTTAATGACATCATCAAGAAAGCCTCGATGCCGATTCAGCACCGGCCGGGCTCCGACTGGACCGACGATGCCTACATTCTGGTGGGCTGGTCGCGCTTCTACCAGATGCAGTTCGACGACGCGGCCCTGACGTTCAAGTACGTGAACTCGACCAGCCAGGACGACAACGCCAAGCACGAGGCCCTGATTGGGCTGATGCGCACTTTCGTAGCCCAGGGCGAGCTCGAAAGCGCCAAGGCCGTGTCGGACCTGCTCGATAAGGAACAGGGCCGCCCCGAGGATGCCCGCCAGCTCTTCCTGACCCGCGCCGACTACTTCCTACGCACCGAGGACCCCACCAAAGCCATTGCCCAGCTCGAAAAGGCCGTGCCGCTGATTGAGGCCAAGAACGAACGGTCGCGCACGCGCTACATCCTGGCCCAGTTGTACCAGGACGCGGGCGACAACAAGAAAGCTTACGAGCAGCTCGACCAGATTCTGGCCCGCAACCCGCCCTACGAGCTGGATTTTCAGGCCAAGCTGATGTTGCCGCAGGTATCGGAGCTGAGCACGCAGGACCGGGCGCGCCTCGACAAGGTGTTTGCCGGGCTGCTGAAGGACCTTAAGAACAAGGACTACCGCGACAAAATCTACTACGAGATGGCGCGGCTGAACTACCGCGAGAAAAAATACCCCGACGCGCTGAAGCTGCTGAGCCAGTCGGTGCGCGCTACCACCACCAACCGCTACCAGAAAAGCTACGCCTACTTGTTGGCCGGCCGCATCTACTACGAAAACCTGCACAAGTATCCGCTGGCCGCCGCTTACTATGACAGCACGGTGCAGACGCTTTCGAAGCAGGCCAAAACCTACGCCGCCATCAAGGAGCGCAGCGACATTCTCAGGGATTTCGCCAAGCAGTACACCATCATCGAAACCGAGGACAGCCTGCAGGCCCTGGCCCGCTTGGCGCCGGAGGTGCTGACGGAGCGGCTGAACACCTACGCCGCGGCCGAGCTGGCCGTCCGCCAGCGCGAGGCCGACCAACTGGCCGCCCTGCAGAAAACGCAGGCCCGCGCGGCCGAAATCGCTGGCCGGACCGGCTCCGCCAACAGTGGCATTGGCAGCAACCTGCCCGGTGGAGCTCTCAGCGGCGCGAGCGGCAACCCTGCTTCGCCGGATGCTACCTCTTTTGACCCCACGGCCACGGCTTCGGCCGGGCAGTGGTATTTCGACAACCCCGTGACGCTGGGCACGGCCCGGGGCGAGTTCATTCGGAAATGGGGCAACCGGCAGCTGCAGGACAACTGGCGCAACAACCGCCAGGCCAGCAGCTCGCCCAACGTGGCGGCGGGCGGCGCGGTACCCCTGACCACGACCGGCAACGGCGAAACGCTGGTGAACGGGACCGGCGCAGCCTCGCTGGTGAAGCCGGTGGAGGTGGACCCCAACGCCGCCCGCAATAGCCTCGTGACCAAATACCGGGGCGAGATTCCGACCACGGAAAGCCAGCTGGCGGCCTCGAACCAGAAGGTGGAAGCGGCCATGTACGAGCTGGGCGGCATCTATAAGGAGCTGCTGAAGGAGCGCGAAAAGGGCTTCGATACGTACGCCAGGCAGGTGGCCCGCTACCCGCGCGGCGAGCACGCGGCCGATGCCGACTACCTGCTCTACCTCTACTACAAGGAGCAGCCCGACGCGCCCAAGATGGCGCAATACGCCGAGGCGCTGCAGCGCGATTTTCCGAAGTCGATTTACGCCAAGCTGATTGCCGACCCGCTCTACCGCGAGCACGAGCTGGCCCTGCACAATGCCGTGGCGGCCCGCGTCGATTCCGCGTTCACCTACTACAAGGGGCAGGAGTTCCGCAAGACGGCCCGGGTGCTGGCCCGCACCGAAAAGCTTTACCCCAAGAATGACCTCACCGACCGGGTGGCTTACCTGAAAACCCTGCTGGCCGTGCGCACCCAGCCCCCGGTTACGGCCCGCCTCTCGGTCGAGAAGTTCATCAAAGACAACCCCGAGAGCCCGCTGGTGCCGCAGGCCCAGGCCCTGGCCGCTTCCTACAAAAAGCAGGAATCGGGCGAGTTGGCCGGGGCGCTGGCCTCGACCGAGAAGCCGGTAATTTCGCTGTTCCGCCCCGGCGAGGTAGACAACCGGATGCGCATTTTCTATCAGGAGAATGAGTCGCCGGCCAAGGCGCTGGGGCCGGCTCCGACCAGCGACAAATCGGCCGCGCCAGCCCCTGCCCCTGCGACCAAGGACGAGCAGTTGAAGCCGGCCGCACAGCCCGAAGCCTTGGCCCCCAGCGGCTCGGCCGGCCCGGCCCCGCAGGCCAAGTCCGCCTCCGAGGCCCTCCCCCCCGGCATCACGCCCGCGCCGACTTCATCTGTCCCGCTGCCCGCAGGCGCAACTCCGGCGGCTACTAATGCTCCGGTGGCTGGTGCTCCAGCTACGGCCCCTGCCCCAACCGCCCCTGTCGTAAAAAAGGGCCGCCCCACCCGCAAGCAAGTGGCCGACGCGGCGGCGGCCGCCAAAGCCCGGGCTGCTGCCGAAGCAGCTGCGGCCCCTGCCGCCAGCCCGGCTGCTTCGGCCACGCCCAACAGCCCGGCGGCCGCCCCTGGCGCGTCGGTTACTACCACCACTACCGGCTCGACTGCCACGCCCCCGGCTACCGCGCCCGCCTCCATTAAGAAGGGCCGCCCCACCCGCAAGCAGCTCGCCGACGCGGCTGCGGCCGCCAAAGCTCAACCGGCAACGACTACTGCTACGCCCGCCGGCAGTGCCGCCAATACTGCCACTCCGGGGGTGTCGGCAGCACCGGCTCCGGCCCCGACAGGGACGGGCGCAACGCCGCCCGCTACTACGTCGGCGGCACCGGCCCCGCCGGCTCCGGCTTCGCTCTATACCACGCAGCTTACTGCTGACCACGCGGTGGTGGTGGTGTTTCCGACGACCTCGCCGGCGGCTACTGGTTTGGCCGCGCAGCTGGGCGCCTACAACACCCGCTACTTCAAGGCCAGCAACCTGACGGTGGAAACCCCGCCACAGATGGGCACCCAGCTCATGGTGGTGGTGAAGCCGCTGCCCGGCGCGAAGGTGGCCCAGAGCTACGCCACCAAGCTGCGCGGCCCGCAGTCGCCGCTGGGGCGCCTACGCGGCGTGGGCTTCCAGACGGTAGTTATCAGCATGGAAAATCTGGCCATGCTGAAAGCTACCGGGGACCTGGCCGGCTACCAGGCCTTCTATCAGAAGGCCTATAAATGAGTTGCTGGTTTTACGTTATGAGTTATGAGTTGGCGTGCGGACCTTTGCGCCCCGGTTAGTTCCGCCTGATTTTTCAACGCCTGCCTTTCCACGCACCACTCCTAACGCCGCCTAATGCCCAGCCCCCCGCCTGCCCGCCGCTCTAAACCTCAGCCCCCGAAACCCGCGCGGAAGGGGCGGTTTACGGCGTTTGTGCGCACCATGTGGGTGCTGTTTGGGGTGGGCGTAGTAGGCCTGAGTTTGTTCGTGCTGGCCGTGAGCGGCAACTTCCTGAATCTGTTCGGGCGCATGCCCAACCTCAAAAGCCTCGAAAACCCGCGCTCGGAGCTGGCCTCCGAGATTTATTCGGCCGATGGCGTGCTGCTGGGCAAATACTTCCGCGAAAATCGCACGCCCATCGATTTCCAGGACCTGCCCCAGAACCTGATTGACGCCCTCATCGCCACCGAGGACCTGCGCTTCGAGCAGCACTCCGGCATCGACGCCAAGAGCGTGCTGCGGGCCGTGACGGGCGTGCTCACCTTCTCGCACAGCGGCGGCGGCTCCACCCTCACCCAGCAGGTGGCCAAGGTGCTGTTCCGCACCCGGGGCGACCTCAACGACGGTACCCTCAACGGCAGCGGCAAGCTCGGCCTGCTCATCACCAAGGCCAAGGAGTGGATTCTGGCCATCCGGCTGGAGCGCAACTACACCAAGCGCGAAATCATCCGCATGTACCTGAACACGGTGGAGTTTGGCTCCAACTCGTTCGGCATCAGCACGGCGGCCAAAACCTTCTTCAACAAGAGCCCCAAGCAGCTGAGCACGCCCGAGGCGGCCACGCTCGTGGGCATCGTGAACGCGCCCGGCCGCTTCAGCCCGGTGATGCACGCCGACCGCTCGAAGCGGCGCCGCAACTGGGTGCTGCGCCAGATGGCCAAGGCCCGCTACATCACCCCGGAGGAGCTGGCCCAGGACACCGCCCGGGCCATTGTGCTGCACTACTCGGTCGAAAACCCCAGCAAGGGCCTGGCCCCCTACTTCCGGGCCGAAGTCGTCAAATCCCTGGTTAGCTGGGCCAAGGAAACCGACCACGACCTGTACGCCGACGGCCTGAAAATCTATACCACCATCGACTCGCGCATGCAGCTCTACGCCGAGAAGTCGCTGGCCGAGCACATGACGCTCCAGCAGAAGTGGTTTTCGGCCCACTGGAAGGGCCAGATGCCCTGGCGCGACGAGAACGGCAGGATTATCCCCAACTTCATGCTCCATGCCATGCACCGCACCCAGCGCTATAAGTCGCTGATGGCGCAGTACGACGGCAACCGCGACTCGGTGAACCACTACCTGCACAAGAAATACCTGATGCCGGTGTTCACCTGGCAGGGCGAGAAGCAGATGCTGCTGTCGCCCTACGACTCGCTCGAATACTACAAGCGCTACCTCCAGGCCGGCTTCATGGCCATGAACCCCCTCAACGGGCAGGTGAAGGCCTGGGTGGGCGGCCCCAGCTACAAGTTCTTCAAGTTCGACCACGTGCGCCAGGGCAAGCGCCAGCCCGGCTCCACGTTCAAGCCCATCGTGTACACGGCCGCCATCGACCAGGGCTACTCGCCCTGCTACCCGCGCCCCGACGTGGCCACCACCTTCCCGCCGGTGGCCGGCCGCGCGCCCTACACGCCCCACAATTTCGAGGGCGGCTTCTCGGGCCGCACCTTCACCCTGCGCCAGGCCCTGGCCCGCTCCATGAACTCCATCACGGCCTGGCTGGTGATGAAGCTCGGCCCCGAAACCATCGTCACCTACGCCAAGCGCCTCGGCATCACCTCCCCCATCGACGCCGTGCCCTCCATGGGCTTCGGCACTTCCGATTGCAGCATCTACGAGCTGTGCGGGGCCTATTCCACCTTCGTCAACAAGGGCGTCTGGACCGAGCCCATCATGGTTACCCGCATCGAGGACAAGAACGGCAACGTGCTGCGCGAATTCATCCCCAAAACCAAGGAAGTCCTCAGCGAAGAGACTGCTTACCTGATGACCTACATGCTCCAGGCCAGCACCACCGAGCCCGGCGGCACCAGCACCATCCTGCACACCGGCTTCAAGTTTCCCTATGAAATCGGGGCCAAAACCGGCACCACCAGCAACTACTCCGATGCCTGGTTCATGGGCATCACCCCCGACCTGGTGTGCGGCATGTGGGTGGGCGGCGAGGACCGCAGCATTCACTTCCGCACCGGCACCTACGGCCAGGGTGCCCGCGAGGCCCTGCCCCTCTACGGCCTCTTCATGCAGAAGGTGTACAAGGACAAAACCCTCGGCGTCAACACCGGCCCCTTCCCCAAGCCCGCCGCCCCGCTCAGCATCGAAATCGACTGCTCGCGCTACTACGGCGGCACCCGCGACACCATCCCCGCCGACCAAAAGATGCAGGTGCCCGACGCCGGCGACCTCGACGACAAGGACATCTAGCCCTGTTCCGCCCAGGGCCAGCAAAACCAGCGGGCTGCCGGCTGGAAGCCGGCTGTCCGCTCGTCGGCCACCGTTAAGCCCTAAAGCGGCATCCCGCGCTCCCAAAAGCCTTCTCCGCCACCGTGGAGCTGCTTCCCGCTCCCATCGAGACCGTCCCGCTGCCGTGGAGACCTTCTCCGCTGCCGTGGAGATGCTTCCCGCGCCGTAGAGATGCTTCCCGTGGCGTGGAGATGCTCCCCCGCGCCGTGGAGACGCTTCCCGTGGCGTGGAGACGGCTCCCGTGGCGTGGAGATGCTCCCCCGTGGCGTGGAGATGGCTCCCGTAGCGTGGAGATGCTCCCCCGTAGCGTGGAGATGACTCCCGTGGCCTGGAGACGCCTCCCGCGCCCTGGAGGTGCTTTCTTTGGAAACCCATTAGCCACTTCCGGTCGTTACCTGTTTTCAACCCACCCTACCTTACCCCCGCCAGCTATGGCCGCCCGTCCCGAACTGCAAGCCCAAATCTCCGCCCTGCCCCACAAGCCTGGCGTGTACAAGTATTTTGATGACGAAGGCATTATCTACGTGGGCAAGGCCATCGACCTGCGCAAGCGCGTCAGCAGCTATTTCACCAAGCAGGACCACAACAAGAAAACCCAGCAGCTGGTCCGCAACATCAAGCGGCTGGAGTTTACCATCGTCGACAGCGAATCCGATGCCTTCCTGCTCGAAAACAACCTCATCAAGCAGCACCAGCCCAAGTACAACATCCTGCTGAAGGACGGCAAAACCTACCCCTTCCTCTGCATCACCAACGAGCGGTTCCCCCGCCTCATCCCCACCCGCAACAAGATTGCCGACGGCTCACGCTACTACGGCCCCTACGCCAACGGCACCGCCCTCAACGTGCTCCTGGAGCTCATCCGCGCCCTCTACCCCCTACGCACCTGCAACTACCAGCTCAGCGTGGCCAACGTCGAAGCCGGTAAGTTCAAGCCCTGCCTCGAGCTGCAAATCGGCAACTGCAACGCCCCCTGCATTGCCCGCGAAGACGAGGCCACCTACAACGCCTACATCCAGCAAATCCGCAACATCCTCAACGGCGACCTGCGCATCCCCAAGCAGTATTTCCGCGAGCGCATG
>JANXMN010000171.1 GCA_025354605.1 Hymenobacter sp.
ACCTGCCACTGCCGTGGCTCCGCTGCTGGCCGAGGTCGCCTCCGAAGCCACCTTGGCCGCGACTCCAACCCCGTCAGTAGCTCCGGCTGCTACTAAAGCCGTGGCGACCTTCACGCCACGCCAATCTGCGCCAGCTGCGGCCACTGCCACCGCGCTCACGACTCCCAAACTCAGCCTCGTCCAGCGGCTGGCTTTAAGCAAAGCAACACGGAAAATGGACCAGTTGGTGCAGAAAGCTGGTGCCGTGCGCGCCCACGACAACACGGCCTCGACGGCCAAAGGCAGCATCAGCGGCAACCTGCGCATCGGCATCATCCTGCTGCTGGTTGGCTTGCTGGTGGGCCTCATCAACAGTTTCGTGGGAAGCATCATCGCCATCATTGGCATTGTCTTCATCGTACTCTGGCTGCTCGACGAGCTCTAAACAACTGCATCCCGTCAGTAAAAAGCCCAGCCGGGTGATATCCGGCTGGGCTTTTTTGTGAAATTCTGCCTCGCTTACATCGGGTCCACGTCGGCCACCAGGCGGGCCTGCTTGAACTCCTTGTGGTCGCGCACTACGTCTATGGCTTCCATAATCTGCTGCTTGGCCTGCTTGAGCACCGTGTGGGTACGGTCGAGCTTGATGGTGATTTCCTGCAGATAGAAATTGCGAATGCGGAAGATGTAAGGCGCTTCCGGCCCTAGCACGGCCGCCCGGCCCAGGCGGTCGACCAGCTGCTCGGTGAGCAGAATGGCGGCCGCCTCGCCCAGGCCTTGGTCGACGTGCTTCACGGTCATCTTGATGACGCGCATGAACGGCGGGTAGCCGTGCTCGCGCCGCTGCATGATTTCGTAGTTGTAGAACTCGACGTAGTCGTTGCGAATCACCTTGTCGAAAATCACCTGCGTGGGGTCGGCCGTCTGGATGATGACCTTGCCCTTTTTGCCCTTGCGCCCGGCCCGGCCGCTCACCTGCACAAACATCTGGTAGGCCCGCTCGTGCGCCCGGAAGTCGGGATAATGGATGATGCTGTCGGCATTAATAATACCGACTAGGCTCACGTTGGCGAAATCGAGGCCCTTGGTCACCATCTGGGTGCCCACCAGCACGTTGGTGGTCTGCTTCTCGAAGTCGCCGATAATCTGCTGGTAGCTGTTTTTGGCGCGGGTCGTGTCCAGGTCCATGCGCTGGATGTTCGCCTGGGGCAGCATGATTTTCAGGTCGTCCTCGATTTTCTCGGTGCCGAAGCCTTGGGTTTTCACGGCCCGCGAGCCGCAGGCGGGGCACTTGCTCACCATGCTGTCGTGGTAGCCGCAGTAGTGGCAGCGCAGCTCGTGGCTGTGCTTGTGGTAGCTCAGGCTCACGGCGCAGTTCATGCATTTGGGTATCCAGCCGCAGTCCTGGCAGGCCACCACGGGCGCGTAGCCGCGCCGGTTCTGAAACAGAATCACCTGCTCCTGCCGGCCCAGGGTGCGCTCCACTTCGCCCAGCAAATCGGCGGTGAAGTGGTTGTGCATGGTTTTGTGCTCGCGGGCCTTGCGGGTATCCACCAGCTCGATGTCGGGCATTCCGGCCTCGCCGAAGCGCTTGCTCAGGCTCACCAGCCCGTAGCGGCCCTGCTTGGCCTGGTAGTAGGTTTCGACGGCCGGCGTGGCCGAGCCGAGCAGGGTTTTCGCGCCCTGGAAGTTGGCCATCATCAGGGCCACCTCGCGGGCGTTGTAGCGCGGGGCGGGCTCGTACTGCTTGTAGCTCGATTCGTGCTCCTCGTCCACGATGATGAGCGCGAGGTTATCGAACGGCAGAAACACTGCCGAGCGCACGCCCACCACCACCTGAAACCGGCCCGATAGCACCCCGTTCCATACTTCCACCCGCTCGTTGTCGGAAAACTTGGAGTGATACACGCCCAGCCGCGAGCCGAACACGCGCATGAGCCGGGTCACAATCTGGGCGGTGAGGGCAATTTCGGGCAGCAGGTACAGCACCTGCCCGCCACCTTCCATGGCCTTGCGAATCAGGTCAATGTAGATTTCGGTTTTGCCCGCGCCGGTTACGCCGTGCAGCAGCACGATTTCGCGCTCGCCGAAGTGGGCCATGATTTCATCGCGGGCCGTGGTCTGGGCCTCGGTCAGGGAGAAATTCATCTGAATAACGCCTTCATGTTCGAGTGGGAAGCGGCTCACAATCTGGTCGAACTGCTCCAGCACGCCGTTTTTCACGAGCGTGTTCACGGCCGAGGCCGAGAGGTGGGGGTTGCTGGTCAGATAGGGTTTCTCGATGCCCGCATGATTGACGTGCTCATCCTGGTGCACGGGCACCAATTGCAGGTATTTCAGCAGCACATCCAGCTGCTTGGGCCGGGGGGCGAGGCTCTCGAACAGCTGCTCCAGCGAGGCTTCGGCCACGAAGTGGTGCGCCAGCCGAACCTTCTTCACCACCTTGGGCGCGTACTTGTCGGCGGTGTGCTCGAACAGGAAAATCACGTCCTTGTGCATCAAGGACTTGATGACTTTGTGGAAGGAGGTGATGCCCAGCAGGTCGCCCACTTCGGTGAAGGTGAGGGCTTTGCCGTCTTCCACTACGCCCAGCGCGTCCACAATCAGCTCTTCCTGGGTCGAAAGCGGGTACTCGTTGTCCTCGCGCGAAAAGCCGGGGTGCAGCTGGATGCGCGACTCGGAGCTAAGCTTGAGCGCCGAGGGCAGCGCCGCGTTGATGACCTCGCCGATGGTGCACATGTAGTAGTCGGCCATCCAGCGAAACAGTTTGAGCTGCGGCTGCGTGACCACCGGTGCGTCATCAATGAATTCAAGGATGTATTTGGCCTGGTAGTCCTTGGGTGCCTGCTCGTGCACGGCCGCCACAATGCAGCTTAGCGTCTTTTTGGCCCCAAACTGCACGATGACCCGGCCCCCAATCACCACGCTGTCATTCAGCTCATACGGCACCCGGTAGGTGTAGAGCCGGGGCAGGGGCAAGGGCAGAATAACGTCGGCAAAAAGGGTCACCCGCTCGGGCGCGGATGCGGCAACAGGCGAAGTAAAGTCCAGCGGGAAACTCAAAATGGGGTGGCGTGGGGCGAATAGTAAAGATAAGCAGGGCAGCTAAGCGCTGGCCAAAGTTTAGCGCGCAGCGCGTAACTGCAGGCCGAAAGTGAGGTGAGTTCGTGACTCACGGCGGCAGAGCCGCTAGCCAGAACCGCGTAAGCCAGCCCAGTGATTATCCCGCGCCGATTGCTGCTATGCGGCTGCGAGTTGCAAACTCGCGTCACCCCGGCCTGGAGTTACGCGCTGCGCGTTAAACTCCGGCCCGCGCTACAGCGCGGCCAGTGCCTCGGCCACGCCAAACACCGGGGCCAGGCAGCTTTGGTGGCGGCATACGTGCAGGGCTGTGCGCCCATCGGCGGCCAGCTTGTGCAGCTTCAGCAGCGGCAGCTCCGAGGCGGCTTCGGTGCCGGCCAACACGGTATCGAACAGGAACCGGCGACTCAGCTCGGCGCGGAAATCCTCGGTCTGGGGGCCGGTGATGGCAATTTCGGCCCCCGGGTGCAGCAGGGCGGCGTAGAGGGCGGCCCAATTGGTGAGGTGCTGGGGTTCCTTCACCACGAGGTGGCGCACCTGGGCCAGCATGGCGGTGGCCAAGTCCATGTATTCGGGGTTTTCGAGGTGGCGGCCCAGGCGGCGCAGGTTGTGCGCCATCACCGAATTTGAGGCCGGAATCACGTTGTCGAACAGCTCCTTTTTGCGAGCAATGAGCGGCTCGGCGCGGCTGTCGGTGTAGAAGAATTGGTTCTCGGCGGAGTCGAAAAAGTTGGCCTGCACGTACGCAGTCAGCACCTCGGCCTCGCGCAGCCATTTTTCGGCGAAGCTCACTTCGTAGAGGCTGATGTAGGCCTGAATCACCAGGGCGTAGTCTTCGAGGAAACCGCTGATGCTGGCCCGGCCGTTCTTGCAGGTCCGAAACAGACCCGCGCCGTCGCGCAAGTTGGCTTCGATGAAGCGGGCGTTGCGTTCGGCCACCACCAGAAATTCGGGCTCGCCGAAGGCCCGGTACGCATCGGTCAGGCCTTGCAGCATCAGCGCGTTCCAGCCGGTCAGCACCTTGTCGTCGAGGCCGGGGCGCACGCGGGTGGCCCGCACGGCCATGATTTTCTGCTTCCAGCCCGTCACCAGCTCAAGCAGTGCGCCGGGAGCCAGTTGATGGGCGGCGGCGAAGGCTTCGTCGGTTTCGCGGCGGTGCAGGATATTGCGGCCGTGCTCCCAGTTGCCGGGGGCCGTGCAGTTGTAGTAGTCGGCAAACAGCGGCTCCTCATCGCCGAGAATCGCGCGCAATTCCGCCTTGGTGAAAACGTAGAATTTGCCCTCTTCGCCCTCGCTGTCGGCATCGAGCGAGGAATAGAAGCCGCCCTCGGAATTCGTTAGCTCCAACCGGATGAATTCGATGGTGTCATACACCGTTTCGCGGAAAAGCTCATCCTGCGTCAGCTGGAAGGCTTCGCTGTAGAGACTCACCAGCTGGCCGTTGTCGTAGAGCATCTTCTCGAAGTGCGGAGCCAGCCACTCGCCATCCACCGAGTAGCGGGCGAAGCCGCCGTGCACCTGGTCGTAGATACCGCCCCAGGCCATTTCGCGCAGCGTGAGCACGGCTTGGTCCAGCACGGCCCGGCTGCCGCTCACGGCGTGGGCCCGCAGCAGAAACCGCCAGATGCTGGGCATTGGAAACTTCGGGGCGCGATTCATGCCGCCGTGCTCGCGGTCGAATTTCGTGCTTAGGTTGTACACCAGCAGCTTAAACTCTTCCTCCGATACTCCGGCCGGGCCGGTTTCCGGGGCCACGCCAATGGCCGCCAGGGCCGAGTAGTCGGCTTCCTGCGCGGCATTGCGGTTGGCGGTGCCATACTTAGCCAGCTCGCTCGTGCCAATGGATTCCATGAACCGCTCGGCCGATTGTTCTAGCTCGGCGCGGTGCTCGCCAGCGTAAGCCTGGCCGATGTTTTCGAGCAGCTTGGTCCAGTTGCCTTGCGGGAAGTAAGTGCCGCCGTAAAACGGCTTAGCATCGGCGGTTAGAAACACGTTCAGCGGCCAGCCGCCCTGCAGGCCCATGGCGTGCAGGGCATCCATGTAAATCTGGTCCACGTCGGGCCGCTCCTCACGGTCAACTTTGATGCAGACGAAGTGCCGGTTCATCACCGCCGCCACGGCCTCGTTCTCGAACGACTCACGCTCCATCACGTGGCACCAATGGCAGGCCGCGTAGCCAATGCTCACCAGAATGGGCTTCTGCTCGGTGCGGGCGCGGTTCAGGGCCTCTGGGCCCCAGGGATACCAGTCCACCGGATTGTGGGCGTGCTGTTGCAGGTAAGGGCTGGTTTCGTCGGCGAGGCGGTTGGTGTGCGAAGCAGGGTGGGCCATAGCAAGCAAAATAGGGGAGGTACTGAAACACCAAACCCGGCAAAAAAGGCCGGGTCTGGGTAAAAATTAACGTAAGCCACCGGGAATCAGCGGCAAACCGGGCCGGTTACGCGGCCGGCTTCTTCGGTGCTTTCGCTTTGCCGGCCGGTTTCGTGGGTGCTTCAGCGGCCGGGGCTACTTTAGCGCTGGCCTTAGGGGCTGTTTTCGCCGGTGGCTTATTGGCCGCCGAGGTTTTCGGCGCTTTAGTGGCCGGCGGGGTGCCTGCTTTTGCCGCCGGTGCGCCAGCTGCCGCTGGGTTTTTCGCTGCTGGTTTAGCTGCTCGTGCCTTGGTCGCCGTCGCCTTAACTACTGCCGTAGCTTTCGCAGCGGGGGTATTCTTAACAACGGAAGTAGACTTCGTCGCAGGGGCGACTTTCGTGGTGGAGGCAGGCGTTGCCGCCGAAATAACGGTTGCCGCAACCTTTTCTTTCGCCACTGGCTTCGTTGCAGGCTTCGTAGGTTTTCCAGCCTTCGCGGCCGGAGCAGCAGCTTTCGCGGCCGATGCACTAGGTTTCGCAACCGCCTTGCCGGCCTGGGCAGCTTTGGCGGGAGCACCACCAGCGGTATCCGCCGCATTAGTCACCCGGCCCGGCTGACTAATGCCTGCCGGTCGTTTTGCCAAGCCTTTGCCCGCAGATGTATCGGCGGCTTTGGTCGCTTTAGCCGCCGCCGCCGGATTCTTAGCAGCTGGTTTCGGAGCAGCCGCTGCCGGAGTGGCAGCCGCCGAAGAAACTGCCGAAGCGCTTTGGTTCGGGGCCGCTTTAGGCACGTTGGTGGTAGTAGCTGGTGCGTTGGCTTTGGCCCGGGTGCCACTGGCCTTAGCTGCTGACTGGCTTTTCCCGGTTGAAATGCCTGCCGAGGCCGTCCGCGTTCCCAGAGCAGTTGGGGGCACACCTGCTGCTGCTGCTGCGGAAAGTGCCTTCTCGGCCGTTGCCGTTGCGGCGGGTTGCGCTGCTGCTTTGCCAGTGGGACCTTTGCCTGGACCGCTTTTAGATGCGGCAGGCTTAACCGATGCAGCCGCATTCCTGGCTCCTGCCACCCTGCCTGGTTTAATAGGAGTGGATTCGACTAAAGAAGCGGAAGTGCCCATCAGCCGGCCCGCTGCTACCTGCGTAGACTGGGCCGCCGAATCGGATACTGGAATTATCGGGGTGTCAAACGCTGGCTTCTCCGAGCGTCCGCCCACCATCGCGCGGCCTTTACGCTTCGACGGCTTTTTTGGCGAATAAGAAGCCGCGTTCGACTGGTCCGAATCGGTCACTGCCGCAGTAGTACGCGAAGCAGCGTCACCAGTCGCTGCTGCCGCTACCGGGGTTGCCGCCACAAAGATGACCGGTGTAGTCGCCACTGCCCCCGATTCACTCACCGGCAGCGCTGGCTGGCGTTGGTTGTTGTCGCGGTTATTGCGGCCATCGCGCCGATTATTATCCCGTCGGTTATTATTACGGGCCGCTGCGAGTGTTTCCGCATTGTCGACAACTACCACTTCAGCCCCACGCGGTAGCGCTGGGGCTGGCACCGATGTATTCGCCGCGCCAGTTGCGTTCGCTTCAATAGCGCCGCCATTTGCGGTTCGGCTGCCCTTTTTCTTTTTGCGGTTGCGGCTCTTGCGCGCCGACGAGCCCTGTCCATCCGATGCCGTGTCCGCCATTTCGCCGCCAGCATTTGCCGCCGCTGAAGAAGCCACCGCCGCTACATCCGTCATCTGCGCCATCGCCTCGTCCGCTGTCTCAGGAGCCGCAAATAGGGGCATCCGCGCCACGCCCCGGCCGCCCTCTCGGCGACGGTCGTCACGCGGTGCCCGCGAATTCTGCGCTTCGCTCGGCTCCCGGCCAACTGGCGGTTGACTAGTCGAGGCGGCCTGCGCACCAGCTGCCGTTGCACCTGCCAGCGCCGCGGCAGCTTCTAAAGCGGCATCCGAAGCAGCTACCTGTCCTTCATCAAGCTCCATCTCACCGGCCAGGCGCAGGGCATGCTTGCGGGCCGTGCGTTTGGCTCCGCCGCGTGAGCGGCGTTTTTTCTTGCTCGCCGCTTCCTGGGCGGCCGTTTCCAGCGGAGTAGCCGGTTCCCCAACAGTAGCCTTGGTGGCCGAAGCCACCGGCTGTAGCTCAGTGGCCGGGGTCAGCGGCAGCGGCGGCTGGGCAAATTCATCTGCTTCCGCGAAGCTCGCTGCCTGGAACTGCTCGGCTTCCGACGGCTGCGTTGACTGGCCTTTACCGCGGCCATCGCGCCGCCCGCGCTCGGGCCGGGCCGGCCGCGCCGCCCGTTGCGCGCGGAACTCCTCCGGCGACAGGCGCGGGGGCCGCCCCTCGCCACTGCCGGGCTGGCCCCGTACGGCGGTATCGTTAGCCGCTACTGGCCCTGCAGTTGCTGCAATTGCCGCCTTGGTCGCTACCACGGCCGGAGCCTCGTCGCCAATGTCAATTCGTTCCTCTTCATCCTCGGGCTCGGCCATTGGCTGGAGCTGGCGGGGCATGGGCAGAGCCGCCAGACGGGCATGCACGGTGCGCAGCTCGTCGGCTACGTTCACGTGGCGCTGGCTTAGCTGCTCCAGCTGCGCACGGGTGCTCTCCAAGAATTGCCGGTGCTCGGGCGCGCCCTCGTGCAACGGCCGGTGGTCCAGCGCTTGCTGCACTGCCGCCCATTCCTTGCGGAAATGGCCAAAGTCGGCATCGAAATACGTGCGGGCAAACTTGTCCCAGATGTAATCCTCCGCTACTTCCGACGGATGCAGCATGTCCGCCCCGTAGAAGCGGTAGT
>JANXMN010000201.1 GCA_025354605.1 Hymenobacter sp.
CGGCCGGCCCTTTTGCGTGTTCCGGTTCCTGCTACCGGCGCAGGGCCAGGCGCACGCCGGCCAGCAGCCAGCGGCCGGGCATTTGGGCACCGAGCAGGTCCGAGTATTTCGCATCGAACAGGTTCTGGGCCTGGCCCACCACCCAGAGGCGCTCGGGCAGCAGGGCCAGGTCGAGGCGGCCGTTCACCACCACGTAGCTGGGGGTGAGCTGGGCATCATTGACGGTAGCGCTGGGGGTGGTTTGCTGGCCGGCGCGCTGCTTGTACACGCCGCCCAGGCTGGCCGTGAAGCGCCGATGCACCAGGCTCAGGTTGCCACTGACAAGCTGCTTGGCCACGTTGCTCAGGTACTGCGACACGATGTCGCCGTCCACGTTCAGGTGGGTGTAGGTGTAGCCCACGCTGCCCTCCAGGCGCAGGCCCGCGCCCAGCGCCGCGTGGGTGCTGGCTTCGAATTCGAGGCCCTGGGTGCGCACGGCAAACAGGTTCTGGGCGAAGCGGTAGGTGGCGGCGGGGTTGAGGTTGGTGAAGCCGGTGCCGACCTGAACCGCGCTGCCGGGGGTGGCCACGTAGTCAATCAGGTTGCGGCCGAAGCGGTTGAAGTAGGTGCCGCGCAGCGTCAGGGCCGGGCTTAACACGTAGTCGAGGCCGCCCTCGTAGCTCCAGGTGCGCTCGGCTTTGAGGCCGGGGTTGCCCACGTTGAAGCCGTTGGGTACCGTGCCGGGCCGGATGGCCGAGTTGAACTGCTCGGTGAAGTTGGCCGCCCGAATGGCGCGGCCCACGGCGGCGCGCAGCGTCAGCTTTTCGCCTACCTGCTGGCTGGCCGTGAGCTGGGGCAGCAGCTCGGTGCCGTAAGCCTGGTCGTGGTCCAGGCGCAGGGCGGCACTCAGGTTCAGGCCGGGGGTGGGCGCGAGGCCGGCCACGGCAAACGCACCCTGGTGCCACACCTCGTGGTTGCCGCGGTCGTTGCTGCGCACGCTGCGGCGGTCGGCCTGGCCGCCCAGGGTCAGCTGCACCTTATCAGACAGCCGCAGCTGGTGCTGGCCCTGCACGTTGAGGTAGTGCATGAGGTGGTCGCTGGCCGCCGAGGTGGGCGTGTAAACGTAGTAGTCGGTGCTGGACGTGCCCACCAGCTGCAGCTCGGTGCGGGCGCGGGCGTTCCAGTCGTAGCGCAGCTGGCCCTGGTACCAGTCGCGCGAGGTGGTTTCGCGGGCGCGGTCGCCGGCGTTGGTCGTGTAAAAGTTCTGGGCGTTGTACTCGCGCCGGTCGAAGCTGGCCCGGGCGGCCGCGCTCAGTTTGCTCGTCACCTGGTAGCTGCCCGAAAGCGAGTAGGTATTCAGCTTAAAGTCGTTGCGCAGGCCGCCGGGCAGGCTCAGCAGCTGCCCGCTCGCGCTGTTGTTGAGGATGCCGCCGGCCAGGCGCAGGCCCTTGTCCTGGCCATAAAAGCCGGCGTTGGTGGTTTTTAGGTCGTACTCGCCGGCCAGGAAGGTGCCGCCCAGCTCCACGCCGTCGGGCCGGTGGGTAGCGGCAAAAGTTTTGGTGACGATGTTGACGAAGCCACCCACCGCGTCGGGGCCGTAGAGGGCCGCGCCGGGGCCACGCACCACCTCAATCTGCTCAATCTCGGCCGGCGTAATGGGCAGGTAGCCGGCGAAGTGGCCCGTGAGCGGGTCGTTGAGCCGCATGCCGTCGAGCAGCACGAGCACCTGGTTGAAGGTGGAGCCGCGCAGGGTAATATCGGCCTGGGTGCCGAAGTTGCCCCGGCTCTGCATCTCGATGGCCGGCAGCAGGCGCAGCAAATCATCGAGCGATGACACGGGGTACTGGCTGAGCGTGCGGCCGGGCACCACGGTCACGTAGCGGCCGGTTTGGCCGGCGGCCTGGCTTAGGCGGGTGCCATACACGGTCACTTCATTTAGGGTGCGGGCGCTGTCGGCGGGCGTGCTCTGCGCGTGGGCGTTAAAGGTGAAAAGGGAACAGAAAAGCGGGGTGGTGTAGCGCGTAAGTCGCATTCATAGATGGATTGATGAGGGCGCAAACTTACGCCCGGGGCTAGCGACAGCCACCGCCAGGGCCTTTCGAGGCGCGCCGGGCAGCGGCGGCGCGGGCGGAGTTGGATAGGCGGCCGGCTGGTTAGGAGGCCGGGGCTCAGAGCAGTTAACCGCTGGCAGAAGCCGCTCCCACTACGGCGGACAGTGGCTAAACCGGGCACCTACGAGCATTCCGTTGGAAGGGCTGTCGGCCGAGTTGGCCGACTCCAGCAGGCACTGGCCGACTTTTTAGGGATGCAGCCCGAGTGAAGCATTGCCCAACTCGACCAAATAGCTACCTTTATTTATTGACATTTATACTTTTTTCTGCACAATCTCATTCTCTCTCACATCATGAAAAAACTGCTACTTCTTTTCAGTCTGCTGCTGGGGCTGGCTCCGGCTGGGGCTGCGCCCGTCGACGAAGCCACGGCCCGGCGCGTGGGCCGCACGTTTCTGGCCACCCGCACGGCCCACGGCCTGCCCGGCAGCCCCCTCCTGGAGCTGGCCTATCGGGCCGAGCTGGGCGGCGGCCCGGCCGCGTTCTACGTGTTCACGCTGGTGGGCGTGCAGCCCGGCTTCGTGCTGGTAGCCGGCGACGACCAGGTGCTGCCCGTGCTGGGCTACTCCGACCAGTCGGGCTTTAATGCCGGCCACCTGGCCCCGCAGGTAGTCAAGTGGCTCGACGACTACCGCGGCCAGGTGCGGCGCGTGGTAACCACCCACCAGGCTGCCACCCCCGCCATTGAGGCTGCTTGGCGCGAGCTGCTGGCCGGCAGCACCGGACCTGGCCGGCCCAGTACCACGGCCGCCGTGGCCCCGCTGGTGCTCACGCGCTGGAATCAGTCGCCCTACTACAACGACCTCTGCCCCTACGACAACGCTGGCGGCGGCCGCTCCGTAACGGGCTGCGTCGCCACGGCCATGGCCCAGGTCATGAAATTCTGGAACTACCCCACCACCGGCGCGGGCTTTCATTCCTTTAATACAGCCAATTTCGGCACGCTCTCCGCCAACTTCGGCACCACCACTTACCAGTGGGCCAGCATGCCCACGGCCGTGAATTCGACCAACGCTGCCGTAGCCACGCTCATGTACCACGCCGGCGTGAGCGTGGACATGGGCTACAGCGCCCATTCGAGCAATGCCTACTGCATTTCGGCGGCTACCAACGTGCCCAACTGCGCCGAGTTCGCCCTGAAAACCTATTTCGGCTACCGCTCCACCATGCAAGGCATACTGCGCGCCAGCTACACCGATGCCCAGTGGCTGGCCCTGATGAAGGCTGAGTTCGACGCCGGCCGACCGGTGGTATACGCCGGCTTCGGCAACGGCGGCGGGCACTGCTTCGTGGCCGATGGCTACGATACCAACAACTTCCTGCACTTCAACTGGGGCTGGGCCGGTCAGTTCGACGGCTATTTCCAACTGAATGCGCTGAACCCCGCCGGCCTGGGCACGGGCGGCGGCGCGGGCGGCTACAACAGCGGCCACCAGGCCCTTATCGGCATTCAGCCCCCGGCCGGCAACGGCGGCGGCACCACCCCGCCCCCACCCGCCATGAGCCTGAATGCGGCCGTGACGCCTTCAACCACGGCTCTGGGCTACGGTCAGGCCTTTTCGGTGACCAGCAACCTGGTAAACACCGGCACGGCCGCCTTTGCCGGCGACTACTGCGCGGGCGTGTTCGACCTCAACAACGCTTTCATCGATTACGTGGAGGTGAAAACCGGCCAGACCCTGCCCGCCGGCTACACCTACACCAACAACCTGAGCTTCGCCACCACGGGCCTGTTCAGCGTGCTGCCGGGCACCTACCGGGTGGGCGTCTTTTTCCGGTCCACCGGCGGCAACTGGCAATTGGTAGCCGACCGCAACGGCTACACCAACATGCCCCAGATAACGGTGGGCAACGGCAACCCCATCCGCCTGAACTCGGCCATAAGTACCGCGCCTACCACTTTCACGCAGGGGCAGGCCGCCGCCGTCAGCCTCAACATCGCGAACTTCAGCGCCAGTACCTTCATCGGGCAGTACCAGGTAGGGCTGTATAACCTCGACGGCTCGTTCGTGCAGACTATCGGCAGCTACAACGAAACCACTGGCCTGCCTTCCGGCTACTCCTACTCGCCTCCCTACCTCAGCTTCAGCACGTCCAGCATCACGGCAGCCCCGGGCTCCTACCTGCTGGCGGTGCTGCACAAGCCGGCCTCGGCCACCAACTGGCAACTCACTGGCACCGGCAACTTCCAGAACCCCGTGCGCGTGACGGTGCAGGCCGCCGCCATCCAAGCCGATGCCTTCGAGCCCAATGATGCCGCCGGCTCGGCTTCGGCGCTGGCCCTGAGCTTCAGCAACAACGCCGCTACCCGCCTTACTACCGGCTCGAACTGCCACGTCACGACCGATGTGGACTATTACCGCATCAACCTGCCGGCCGGCAACAGCTACGCTATCACGGCGCGGCTGCACGACGCTTACCGCAGCGGCAATGGACAGACCTACACGCTCGATGCCCTGTTTTCGTACTCGTTCGACGGCATCAACTGGTCGACCACCTACGACGACGTGATGCCCGGCCCCATCACGCAGGGCAACGGCGGCACGGTGTATTTTAAGGTGGCCCCGTACTTCGCCGGCAACATCGGCACCTACCTCTTCGACCTGAGCTTAACGCGCGGCACGGCCAGCGCCACCGCCCCGGCTGCCCTGGCCGCCCAAATCGGGATATTCCCCAACCCCGCCCACGGCGCGGTGACGGTGGATATGCACGCCTTACCCGCGCCGCCCACGGCCGTGCGCGTGCTCAGCCTCACCGGCCAAGTGGTGTATGAGAACACCCGCGTGAGCCTGGCCGCGCCCCTTGCTATTCCGCTGGGCGGGCTGGCCACCGGCCTCTACCTGGTGCAGCTCGATACCCCGGCCGGCCTCATTACCCGCAAAATCTCCGTGACCCCATGAGACTGAGTACCCTCCTGCTGCTGGCCCTCGGGGCCGGCCTCGCCCACGGCCAGAATGGCCGCCAAACGCCCGCCGCCAGGCCGGTGGTAAAGACAAAGTCAGTCGGCCGTCATTCGAAAATGGTGGTGAAGCGCAAGATGACCAGCCCAGCCCACGCCGTGGCTAGCTCGGCCCCGGCCCTGCTCTACAAAACCAAGGGCGACTACGCCGACCTCGTGCCCGTGACGCTGAGCGACGACCGCCGCAGCATCGTGGCTTATCCCGCGCCCGGCGACATTGCGGGCCACCTGCCCCGGCCCACTGCCCTGGCCCAGGGCTATTGGCTCGATAACCGGGGCATCGGCCCAAATACGGCTTTCCTCAAGCTCACTTACGCCGACTACGCCCAGCTTAGCGCCGCGCCAGCGCTGGCTGATATGGAGGCCCTTATCGTGGACCGCGACCCGCTCACTACTCTTTGCGACTGCGGCCCTCGCACCGCCTACGCCAATCCTACCGACGACCTCAACGCCCTCATCATCGCCGGCCGCCTGCCCAGCCGCTGCAAGGTGCTGAAGTGAGTTGGCAGGC
>JANXMN010000212.1 GCA_025354605.1 Hymenobacter sp.
AGTCGCCGCTGATGCTCGCAATCACGCCGCCTTTGCTGTGGATGCTGTAGCTGGCGTGCTCCACCGGCAGGCCCTGGTAGAACTGGCCAAACTTCTGGTGCACCATGCCCAGCTGGTCGGCTTCGGCGCTGCGCTGCACCAGCTGGTCGGCGCTGGTCAGGCCCAGCTGCTGGCGCAGCACTTGCTCGCCGCTCAGCCCACGCAGGGCCGCCTGACCCTCGGCGCTGAACTGCACCAGTTCGGGCTGCCCATCGGAACCAATTATCTGGCTTGCCACGCGGGAGGCATTCTGCGCGTGGGTGGAAGTAGCCGCCATCGACGACCAGAGCAGCATCGCAGCTACCGTGGAGTATTGTTTTACCATAGCTTTAAGAAGAATTGTGGTGGAAAAAGAAAAAGATTCAACCGATGAGCTGTTCACCAATCGGCTTGCAACATAATAACTTTTTCACCCAAAACTCAGGCATTCTTAAAAATATAATAATTGCTGTTTTTACGTTTTCACAGAGATTGCAATTCTGCCGCGAAACTCAATAGCACCCGATTAATGAGATTTTGCAATCGATTGCATGATTTCCAAATATTCTACCGGTCGCACCATTGTTCGCTAAATGCTATCCTTGCTCCGAATAAAAGATTTTGGCTTTCCCAAGCCTGGAAACCAAAAAGGGTCGCCGGCAACGCCGACGACCCTTCTCTTGGCAAGTGCCGAAAGACTACTCTTTCACGAAGCGCTGGTGGTACACTTTCTCGCCGTCGCTCACGGTCAGGGTGTACATGCCCTTGGCCAGATTGCCAATGTGCAGCATGCCGTCGCTGAAGCTTGAGCCTTCGACGCGGGCACCGCGCAGGTCGTTTACCGTCACGCTAGTAATGGTGACGTTGCCGCTCAGCGTCAGGTTCAGCACGTCAGTGGCCGGATTGGGGTACAGAGCCAGTGTGCGCGGTGCGGCGCGCTCGGCCGTGTTGCCGGTGAGGGTGGCCGGGGCGAAGGTGCCGCCGCTCACGGTGATGGTGTAATCTTCAGTTTCGCCGTAGCTGTAGGTACCGCAGCTATTGGTAGCCGAGTTATCGCTCATCACGATACGCAAGCGGGCAGGACCATTCTTGGCTGTGGCTGGCACGGTGAACGAGGCGCTACGCACGGTGGTTACTGCGGCCGTATTGGTCGAAGAAACCAGCTGTTCGCCGGCATCGGTGAACACGCCGTTCTGGTTCCAGTCGGCGTAGATGCGGAAGTACTCAGCGTAGGCCGAGCCAGTGAACCCGGTCTGATACGAAATCGTCTGCGACGAGCCGGCGGCTACGCTGGTGCTGGTAGCCGTGCCGTTGTAGTAGCCACCGTCTGCACCCGAGGTGCGGTTGATGCTGCCCAGCTGCACGAGTTTGATGTACTCATAAGCCTGGCTGGTCCCCTTGCTGGTGCAGTAGGAGCCGGGAGGAGGCGTGCCGCCGCCGCCAGCCGCTGCGCCCACACCCACCGAGAACCAGGCGTTGGTGGTGGCAATGACTTGGGCTGAGCCGGCCCCGAACAGGTCGGTGGCGGCCTGAATGGAGTAGGTACGGGCCTGGGAGTACGTCGAGGAAGCCACCATGTACACGCTCTCCATGCGGAAGGTGATTTTGGCCGCCGCGTCCAGGCCCACGCCGGTGACGCTGTAGCTGCCGCCGCCTTCGTTGGTGCCGCTTTCGCCGGCCGCCAGCACGTAGTACCAATGGTTGAGCACGCCCGAGTTGGTGTGCACCCCGCCGTTGTCGGCCGAGCCGGTGTACCAGTTCGTGCCTTTGTAGTAAGCCGGCTGGCCCAGGGTTTTGGGCGCGCTCATCGAGCGCAGGGCGGCTTGCTGCTTGTCGATTTCCTCTCCAATCAGCCAGGTCGACTTCGCTTTCACGCCCCCTGAGGTGACGCCCAGGTTGGCCACGGCATATGCTTCAATTGAAGCGCCCCAGATGTCGGACAGGCCCTCGTTCATGGCCCCCGACTCGTTCGAGTAGGTCAGATTAGCCGTGCGCTCGCACACGGCGTGGCCGATTTCGTGGCCGCATACGTCCATGGCCGTCAGCGGACGGAAGCGCGAAGCGCCGTCGCCGTAGGTCATCACCGAGCCGTTCCAATAAGCATTTTCGTAGCCCACGCCGTCGCCGGGCGTGTCGTCGAAGTGCACGTAGCTCTTGATGGCGGCCCCGGCGTTGTCGTAGGAGTTGCGGCCGTGTACGGCCTGCCAGTAGTCGTACGTGCACTGCGCGCCCAGGTGAGCGTCGCCGGCC
>JANXMN010000225.1 GCA_025354605.1 Hymenobacter sp.
GTCGCAGCGCCGTATGCGCGAGCTGGTGGCCGCCAGCTTGGCCGGGCAGCCGCTGCCGGCGCAACCTTTGGCCGCGCCGGCCGGTTAGGACTGAACGTCATGCAGAGCGCAGCGAAGCATCTTGCCCGCCATAAGTAATCCAACCGTTCGGATTAGTGGTGGCGGGCAAGATGCTTCGCTGCGCTCTGCATGACGTGCTGATTCAACCACCAACATTCAAAACGCAACCCTACGATAATGCTTCCAACGAAAGCCTACGCCGCCCCGGCCCCCAGCGTACCCCTCGCTCCATTCGATTTTGAGCGCCGCGAAGTCGGCCCGCACGATGTGCTGATTGATATTGCCTTCTGCGGCGTGTGCCACTCCGACCTGCACCAGGTGCGCGACGAGTGGGGCGCGGGCATTTTCCCGATGGTGCCGGGCCACGAAATCGTGGGCCGCATCACCAAAGTGGGCGACCACGTGAAGAACTTCAAAGTGGGCGACCTGGCCGGCGTGGGCTGCATGGTCGACTCGTGCCGCACCTGCCCCAGCTGCCTCGACGGCCTGGAGCAGTACTGCGAAACCACCGGCATGGTAGGCACCTACAACGGCCGTGAGCCCGGCACCGGCCGCCCCACCTACGGCGGCTACTCCAACCAGATTGTGGTGGATGAGCAGTACACCCTGAAAGTATCCGAAAAGCTCGACCTGGCCCGCGTGGCCCCGCTGCTGTGCGCCGGCATCACCACCTACTCGCCCCTGCGCCAGTGGAAGGTGGGCCCCGGCCACCGCGTAGGCGTGATGGGCCTCGGCGGCCTGGGCCACATGGCCGTGAAACTGGCCGCCGCCATGGGTGCCGAAGTGACCGTGCTCAGCACCTCGGCCAACAAGGAAGCCGATGCCAAAGCCCTGGGTGCGCACAAATTCGTGGTGACCAAGGAGGCCGACCAGCTGAAGTCCGTCGGCAACTATTTCGACTTTATCATCAACACCGTGTCGGCTCCGCTCGACCTGGCCTCGTACCTGAACCTGCTGCGCCGCGACGGCACCATGATTCTGCTGGGCGTGCCGCCCGAAGCCCCGCAGGTACACGCCTTCAACCTGATTGGCAAGCGCCGCCGCATTGCCGGCTCGCTCATCGGCGGCATCGCCGAAACGCAGGAGATGCTCGACTTCTGCGCCGAGCACAACATCATGTCCGACATCGAGCTGATTGACATCAAGGACATCAACGAATCGTACGAGCGCATGCTGAAAGGCGACGTGAAGTATCGTTTCGTGATTGATTTGGCGACGCTGAACAACTAATCTCTGGCTTGAACGCCAACTAAAAAGGCCGGCTTCCCACTTGGGAGGCCGGCCTTTTTAGTTGCTCGGGCGGGCTATTCCACGGCGAAGCGCTGCTGTACGATGCCGACGGCGGTGGGCACGCTCAGCAGGTAGAGGCCGGGGGCTAGGCTGTGCAGCGGCAGGTTGTCGGTGGCGCGGGCCAGTACCCAGCGGCGCACGAGGCGGCCCTGCACGTCGGCCACAGTGGCGGGGCCGGTGGGCGCGGCGGGCAGGCGCACGCTCAGCAGCTCGTGGGCAGGGTTGGGAAACACTTCGGCTAGCAGGGCTGCGGTAGCACTGCGCACGGCCAGTGTGGTATTCACGACGCGGGCCAGCCCGAAGCGCGGCTGCCCGTCCACGCTGGTGAAGTCGCCGGTGAGGAGCAGGGCATTGCTGCCGGGCTGCAGGTACACGCGGGCCGCTGCCGGCCGGTACGACTCGTTGCCGACGATTAGCACCTGAAAGCCGGTATCGAGGCTGCCGTCGGTATTGAAGCGCAGCAGACGCTGGCGTTGAATGGTGGCCCCCGGGGCCACGGCCACCAGCTTGCTGTCGGGCTGCTCCACTGCGTTATCGGCGGCACTGGCTGCCGTGAAGCTGGCATCGGGGGTGCCGTTGGCCAGCAGGCGCACCACCCCGTAAGGAGCAGCTTGCCCGCCGAAGACGGTGAAGCTGCCGGTTACCAAAATTTTGCCGCCGGCCAGTGGCAGCACGCTGAACAGGGCATTGGCCCCACCGCCTGTGCCGATGGAAAACGTATTATCGAGGCTGCCGTCTACATGGAGGCGGACCAGATAGCTGCGGGTGTTGTCGTTCCAGAGCACCAGGGTCTGGCCGTTGGCTAGGCCGTAAGCATCGCGAAACCCGGCCGTGTTGCCGACGCCGACGTTGGGCACCTGCCAAACAGCGTTGGTGGGCGGGGCAAACTGGGGGTTAAGGGTACCGTCGGCGTTGAGGCGGGCCAGGTAGCGGCGCGGCTGCCCATCTATCTTATAAAAAGCCCCGCGCACCAGCAACCCGCCGCCCGCATGCGGCTTGAACGTGATGCCGCCGCAGCACGAAGGATAGCCGCCGGCATTGGTGGGATTGAACTGGACCAGCACGGAAGCATAAGCGGCATCAAAGGTGCCGTTGCCCAGAATGTGGCGCACCTGCATGGCGCTATCAGTGCTCTGGTAGGCCGCAAAGTAGGTGCCGTCGGCCTGGGGCATGACATCGTAGTAGTACGTGCCGCCGGCAGCACGGGGCGAGGGCGCCGGCAACGCCGGCTGCGAGTTATAGGTGCTGTTGGCATTGAGCAGAAAGAAGTGGGGACCATTGCCAGTCGGATAATTAACAGCCTGCCCGCCAATAGTTGTGAATAGTCCATTGAGCAGCAGCTGCCCGTTGTTGAGAGCCGTGAGCTGGCCGTTGCCCACCACCAAGTCGAGCGACCCCGGGTAACTGGCATCGAGACCGCCTGCAGTCGTCAGGCGCACCAGGCCGTTTGCCGGCTGCCCATCGAACCGGGAAATTCCCCCTCCCGCCATAAGTTGCCCGTTGTTCAGCTCTACCAGCGTCAGAATGAGGCTGGGGGTGCCGCCTCCCGTAGCAAAGGTGGGGTCTACGGCTCCGGTGCTGCTCAGCCGGACCAAGCCGCCCCGGGGACTGCCCCCGAACGTAGCAAAGCTGCCGGCCGCCAGAATGGTCCCATTGGGCCGCACGCTGACGCTGGCCACGAAGCTATGGCTTTGATTACTGCTGAACGTGGGGTCGAGCGTCCCGTTGGGCAGTAGGCGTATCATGTCAATGCCATTACTGTTTGTTCCAGTTAGGTAGTCGCCGCCCAGCACCAGCTTGCCGTCGGGCTGGCGCGCGATATCGGCCAGATAACCATTTGTAGGGGTGACCGAGGCCAGAGAGGCAAACGACGTATCGAGGCTGCCGGATGGTAGCAGTCGGACCAGTAGCGGCCGGGACTGGCCATCGAACGAACTGAATTGCCCGCCAGCCAGAATCGCCCCATCGGGCTGCACCAGCAGCTTTATGATGAATCCGCCGCCGCCGTTTGCCAGCAATAATCCGGTCCCGATGGCGAAACTGGTGTCGAGCTGGCCGCTGGGCAGCAGGCGAATAATTCCTTTGGTGGGCTGGCCGTTGAAGGTGCTGGAGGCATTGCCCGCCACCAGAATTTTCCCATCGGCTTGCACGGCAATGGCACCGATGAAGCCGCCTTGCCACAGGGTACCGCCCGCGCCAAAGGAGGAATCAAGGCTGCCGTCGGGGTTTAGCCGCACGATGCTCTGGACGGGCTGGCCGTTGTAGCTGGTCATGCGGTACTGGGCTCCCAGCAAAATCTTCCCATCGGCCTGGAGCGCCAGCGATAGAATGGTGCCATCTGGCCCACTGCCCGCTTGAGCGCGGAAAGACAGGTCGGGCGAGCCATCGGCATTAAGCCGAGCCACCCGGGCCGAGGCCTGCCCGTTGAAAAGGTGAAAGTCGCCGCTGATAATCACCTTGCCATCGGGCTGCTTGATAGCCGCCTGTACGATGCCGCCAGCGGCTAGCAACCCCGACGAGAAATTAACATCAAGCGCTTGCGCCGTTGCGCAACAAGCACTGCCAAGCAGCAACACGGTGCTGAGCAGAAAGGAATAGAAGAAACGCATTATTGTAAAAAATGGAAAGAAAGAAGTGAACCGCTGCCCATCTGCTGAAAACGGCGGCAGCCGACCATTTCCGTAAAGCTATGGGGTTCGCCCCTACACCACCCGCCGCAACGGCGCGGCGGCCGAGTCGGCGTACACCACGTGCTCGTCGCGGAAGGGCTCTTCGCCCCGGAACTTCTGTAGGATGCGGGCCGTGGTGATGATGTCCTTCTGGCAGTAGTGGGCAATGCGGGGCAGGTCGTTGTCCTCCCAGTACACCCGCGCCACGTCGGCCCCGGTAATGTCGTCTTTGGAAGTGGGGATGCCGAAGAGCGCGGCCAGCAGGTTGAGCGAGGTGTAGGACTTGCGGTCGCCGAATTTCCACAGCTCCATGGTGTCGTGGTGGGGCACTTCCCAAGGCTTTTTGCCGGCCAGGTCGAGCTGCGGCGGCAGGGGCAGGCCGTTGATGAGCAGGCGGCGGCCGAGGTAGGGGAAGTCGAACTCCTTGCCGTTGTGGGCGCAGAGCGTGAACTGCGGCTTGTGGGCCAGCAGCGTGGCAAACTCGCGCAGCAGCTGCTTCTCGTCGTGGTCGGCGTAGCTTTTCACCCGGAAGCGGGTGATTTCCTCCTGTTTGTCGAGCACGAAGTAGCCCACCGACACGCACACCACTTTACCGAACTCGGCGTAGATGCCGGCCTGCTCGAACAGGCTGGCCGCGGTGAGGTGGTCGGGGAAAGGCTCGGCGGCCTGGGGGCGGCCGGTGTAGCCTTGCTGGCGGCGCAGGCTCTCGCTCTTGTGCTCCCAGAGCTGGCGCAGCATGTCGTCGAGGCTGTCGTGGCAGTCCACGCAGGGCACGGTTTCGATGTCGATAACGAAGAGCTGGTCGAGCGGGGTGCGGTGCAGGTGCTGCATGGCTGGGTAGGCGCAAAAGCGGTTGTTGCCTCCCAAGATACAGCCGCGGCCGCAGTATTGGCCCTGACCAGCGCAGGCGGCGGGCAACATTTGGGGGCGATGGCGGCTTTAGTGGCGGCCCGCCGGGCCCGGTGGTCCTGTCCCTGGCCCTTATTTTCGCCCCATGTTGTTTCAGTTTGGCCTGCATAGCTCGTTATTGCTGCCCTTCGTGGTACCGGGGGCGGTGGCTACCGGGTGGCTGCTGCTGCGCGCGGCCCGGCGCGGCAGCCCCGCCGATGCCCTGCTGGCCCTGCTGCTGCTGGTGCCCACCCTGAGCGTGAGCCAGTGGATGCTGGGCTACGCCGGCTGGTTCGACAGCCACGACGGCCACTCCACCGTCATGTTCTACGTGCCCTGGCGGGCCAACATGCTGCTGGGCGGGGGCTACTACCTGTATTTCCGCAGCCTCACCAATCAGGATTTCCGCTGGCGGCCGGCCCTGCGGCACCTGCTGCCGGGCCTGCTCGAATGGGCCGTGTTCGCGGCCGTGGCGGCTTACGACCTGCTCTGGCACCGGGGAATACTGGGCCAGCCGCTGCGCGATTTTTTCGGCACCAAAGGCGCGGGGGCCACGGCCCTCGACGCCACGGCCCTGCCCGCCGCCCTGCTCAGCTCGGCCCTGCTGCTGGGCTATGGCCTGCGCCTGCTGGCCGACTACCGCCGCTATGCCCGCTACCTCAACGACAACTTCTCGGACCCCGAGCGCCTGCGCTTCGCCGGGCTGCGGCAGCTGCTGGCCCTACAGGCGCTGGTGCTGGTGCTCAGCCTGCTGTTTACGACGCTGAACGAAATGTTTAATTTCAGCTACGACGCGGC
>JANXMN010000256.1 GCA_025354605.1 Hymenobacter sp.
CATGGGCCGCCCCTCTCGCAACTACTTGCCTTACGCAGGGGGCTCTACCGGACTTTATCAGTCCGCCGCGCTCGCCCAGCAAGCTGCTTTCTACCAGGCAACCGGCGACTATATCGCCAATGACACAGCCCCGTGGACCCAAATCAACTACGAGACTTCGCCGCTTGACCGGGTACTGAAGCAGGGAGCGCCCGGCACAGAATGGCAGCCCCGCACCTCGGCCGACCACTCCGTAAAATTTGCCGAACGGGGCAACACTGCCAACGAAGTACGTCGCTTCGAGTATGCCGGCAACGTATGCACCTCGCCGGGCTTTTACGATGCGGGCACCTTGCTGGCCAAGGAAACCCGCGACGAGCAGGATTTGCTTACGGTGCAGTACACCGACCGAGAGGGTCACTTGGTGCTCAAAAAAATAGTGGGGGCCACCGACTTGCGCACTTACTATGTGTACGATGAGCTGGGCCGGCTGCGCCTGGCAATTCCGCCCGCCGCCGTCAATGAGATTCCCGCCAGTGGCAGTTGGGCTTTAACGGCGACTCAACTTACGGCCTTCGAGGCGCGCTGGTGCTTTCGCTACGAATACGACGGCAAGGGGCGCATCATTGAAAAGCAGGCTCCGGGCTCGGGTGTGGTAAGCGTGGTGTATAACCAGCGCAACCAGCCCGTTCTGCAACAAAACGCGAACCAACAAGGCGATGAGATATGGCTCTTCAACAAGTATGATGGGCTGGGCCGCGTGGTGGTGACTGGCCAGTGGTCCGACAGCCGCGACCGGGCAGCGCTGCAAACTGTGCTGGATGCGGAAATGGTTTTCGTGGAGCAGCGCGACAATTCCAGCACCGGGTACACCTTCACGAGTTCATTTCCCCAGAGCGTTAACGAAGAGGACCTGCTCACGGTAACTTACTACGACGATTACAGTCAACCCGCTTTGGCAAACCGGGCCTTTGTGCCCGAAAACAGCGTAGCTTCCACTCAGCGTAGTCTTAACGTAACGGGCCAGGTAACGGGCCGTTCCGAGCGGGTGCTGGGCAGCGACAGCTATCCCGCGCCCTGGCTGACCACCGCCCTGTACTACGACGCGCAGTACCACCCCATTCAAACGCAGCAAGACTTGTTGCCAAGCGGTTGGGAACGAACTACCAATCGGGTCGATTTCGCCGGCCGAACGACCAGTTCGCTGGTTACTCATAACTACCCGACCAACGCGCAGGCCGGGATACCGCAGCACACGCTATTGCAGGAGTTCAGCTATGACCCCGCAGGCCGCCTCACCGAAACCCGGCAGCAGGTGGACAGCCAGCCCAAGCTGGTATTGGCGCGCCAGGAATACAACGAAATCGGGCAGTTGGTTGATAAGAAGCTTCACAGCCTGGACGGCATCACGGTAAACACCGGCGCCACCTTTCTGCAATCGGTCGATTACCGCTATAACATCCGGGGGTGGCTTTCCAACATCAACGACCGCAACCTGTCCAACAACGGGTCGGCGTTCAACGGGGCCGACCCGAACGCGGACCTGGCGACCGAGGGAGCGGATTTGTTCGGCATGGAGCTGATGTACAACAACAATCAGAACCTGCCCACGAGCACGGCCCAGTTCAATGGCAATATTTCAGAGGTGATGTGGATGACCAACAATCCGGCCATTTTGGGCAATGGCCTGCGCGGGTACTCTTATCACTACGATGAAGTGAACCGCGTTAGCAGTGCTGATTACCGCACTTACGGCGGGGCCGGCTGGGCCATCAATACGAAAGATTTTTCGGCCAGCAACATTGCCTACGATGTCAACGGCAACCTGAAAAGCATGACCCGCAAGGGCCGGACTTCGGCGCCAGGAGTAGTGAATGAGAGCTGGGGAACCCTGGATAACCTCTCGTACAGCTACGACGGCAACCGCTTGGTCGCCGTCGATGACGCGGCCACCACGGCTTCCACCCACGACTTTCACGACGTGACCGGTACCTATACCGCTGGCAGCAGCTCCGCGGAATATACCTATGACCCCATGGGCAACCTTGCGACGGACCGTAACAAGGGCATCACCGGTGTTTCTTACAACACGGCGAACAAGCCGGAGTGGATTACCATTCTGAAAAACAATCGGTACTGCTACATCCGGTATTCATACACGGCTGGCGGGGCCAAGCTTCAGAAGCATACGTGGGAGCAAAATCCGGCTGTCGGGCAACCGGGGCAACCGTACTACCTGGAGCACAATACCGACTACGCTGGCGGGTTTGTGTACGAAGACAAGGCGTTGAAGTTTGCGCCGACTTCCGAAGGGCGCCTGCTCTACACCGTGAACCCCAGCCCCGGACCCTATAGCTGGAAATACGAGTACCACCTCAAAGACCATTTGGGCAACCTACGCATTGCCTTCACCGCAGATGGCGGCAGCATCAACCAGCGGTCGGCCGGCATGGAGCCCGCCAATGCGCCCGAAGAGGAGCAGGCCTTCGCCCACGTGGCCGACACGCGCCTGCGCGACGCTGCCCATGCCCGCACCGGCGACTATGTGGCCCGCCTCGATGCTTATGCCGGCCGCCGGCAAGGCCCCAGCATCCGGGTGGCCGTGGCTGCCGGCGACAGCGTGTACGCCGAAGTATACGGCCGCTACGACCATGCTGCGCCGTTAGCGAGTGCCGTGCAAAAGGGCGCGCTCGTAGCCGGGGCCGCCGTATCCGGCGCACCGGGTATAGCCGGCAGCGACCAGCAGCAGGCCCTAGCGGGCAAGCGGCGGCCGTTCCCTTTCATCGGGGCCTCAGTGGCACTTGTGCCGCAGCTTCTGCACCTGCGCCGGGCCCCGGTGCCCACCGCCTACCTGCGCTACGACCTGTTTTCGGCCGACAGCCAGCTCGTGGCCACGCGCACCCGGCCCGTGGAGCGCACCGCTGCCGATACGTGGCAGCAGCTCAGCACCGGCCTGCGAGCCGACAGTACCGGCTACGTGGAAGTGAGCTTAGTGAACGAGAGCGGCACGCCGGCGTACTTCGACGACTTGCAGCTGAAAACCACGGCCGCCATCGCCATCCAGGAGAACAACTACGACCCGTTTGGCTTGAACCTGGTCGGCATCGAATCATCGAGTAACTACGACAGCAAGTTCCAGTACAACGGCAAGGAGAAGCAGGAGGACTTCGGGTTAAACTGGACCGACTATGGCGCGCGGATGTATGATGCGCAGCTAGGCCGCTGGCACGCGGTGGACCCGCTGGCTGACAAGATGCGGCGGCATAGCCCATACAATTATGCGTTTGATAACCCTATTCGGTTTGTTGATCCGGATGGGCAGTGCCCTACTTGTCCAAAAGGTAAGGCTGCCGACAGTGTTTATGCACTTGGAGCCATAATTGAATCGGATGGAAAGACCTGGGTGTATGGAGGCAAGGGTGTTTATTCGGAGACAGTAGGCAGCAAAATTAATGATGCGTTACAGAACGGCTTAAATGCCGTTCACAACGGCTTAGTAGCTTCGGACGAATTCAATAGAAATCATCTGATGGGCAACGGTAATACACAAGAATTTGGGGTAGTTATAGATTCTGATAAATCGAACGGTATTCCTGCCGGAGGAAGTTACGCCAAGACAACTCACTTGATAAACGGCAAAACGTATAAAGAAGTGATGGAAATGCTTACGGGCCCTGCCTTGGCCGGTGGCAAAGACTTTGAACGATTCGAGGGCGGTGGTGACGTTAGTGAGAAGGTAGAAGGGGGCGCCGAAGTGGCAGGGGCCTCTGCCGAAGCTATCGATGCCCGTAAAGAAGCACAAGATGAAAAGAATGAAGTTGTTCCCGATACAGTAGAAAGGTCATCCAGTTCTTCATTCGGCAGCCAGTCAAATTACAAAATTCTACAAGGAAACGAAATGAAGAATGTATATTCTCCAGAGCCTTTAAAGAGATAGTTATGAGAAGTTTTTTGGCTGGCTTAAGATTCATACTTCCTTTGATATTATTGTCTTGCACCCAAAACGAAAAAACAAATTATTATCCTACTGGAGAGATAAAATTCCGTGCTCCAATTGATGAGCAAGGCGTTTATAATGGTGAAGTAATTTACTATTACAGAAATGGCAACATACAGGCACAAATGCCTTTTTACCACCACCATATAAATGGTATAGTAAGAAAATATTACTCAAACGGAATACTTGAGTCTACAGAGGAGTGCAGAAACGGAGTTCGGTTTGGAAAGCTGAAGCAATATTATCCTACAGGACAACTCAAATATGAAGCTGTTCTTCATGGTAAAATAAACACTGATACTGCCAGATACTACCACGCCAATGGTGAATTAAAAGAGGTAATCGTTTATGATTCTAAGGGCCGTAAAGTGGATTTTGGCGTTTGGCATTCTAATGGTAGAATAGATACTAGCTATACCCGCCCTATCTTTCTGAGTGACACAGACAATTTATTATATGGCCAAGATTACTCATTCGAAATCACATTAGCAAATCGTCGAAGCAAAGCTGTTATTATCAAATTTTTAAATCCGAAAGGCAACTTGGATAGCACCAGTGGAGCATTAGCAAAAACTCGCTATATTATCCGAAAACCTATTTTAGGTACACACCAAATAAAAGCTCGAGTTTATCAACGGTGGTTACAAGGGGATACCCTTTATACAAACTGGTACCGACTAGAGCATTTATTCTATGTACGAAGAAAGTAACAACGTTAACGAATTTTAGAACGGTCCAATCTGGGGATATGTTTTCAAAGAGAAGTAATCTAGCTGAACGGACAGCGAGAAACGTTGCCTTCTGCGGACATTCGTTCAAATTAAATGTAAAGGCTTGCTTACGTACTGAAATAAAATACATTATTGGCAATAGATAGTTTTTTTATTAAATGTATATATGATTTATAAAATCATTCTTATTTGGGCGATTTATTTTGGCAGCATGGGCCTGCTTTATGCCCAGAATCAATGTCCTGTTAATAATAGCTGCACGCCTAGTTCTGCGCCGCTGAATAATACTGCATTCGGCATGGGCATCTACCGCGTCCATCTATCTAATTTGGACACCACCACCAACGGCAGCATTGACGGTTACCGCGACTACAGTTGCCTGCGCCGGGCCAGCCTGGTGCAGGGTTCGACCTACACCCTGCGTGTGCAAACCGGCCTTTCTGCGGCCGAAAACGTTGTGGCGTGGATTGACTATAACAACGACGGCACCTTTGCTCCCATTGAGCGGGTGCTGTACTCGCTCAACGCGCAGTCCCACGCGGCCAACTTCACCGTGCCGGTAACAGCTACCCGTAACCAACCCCTGCGGCTGCGCATTGCCGCCGACTACGCCAACGCTCCCATCCCGACGGCCTGCTCGACGCCGCAGTATTCGCAGACCGAAGACTACCAGGTGCGCATCGCGGCCGGCAATGCGGCCCCAGTAGCGCGCTTCACTTCGCCCGATACCATCAGCTGCAACGGAGTAGTGGCCTTTCGCGATGCCTCGGCGAACGCCCCTACTACGTGGTACTGGCAGTTCGGCGACGGTGGCACGAGTATTCAACAACACCCGACGCATACGTACGCCGCGGCCGGCACCTACGCCGTGCGGCTGCGCGCGTGCAACGGCGGCGGGTGCGACTCCCTCGCCCGCGCGGCGTACGTTCGGGTGCGCACCGATGGGCCTCGGGCTGCTAGCTGCCAACCGGCCACCACGGCCTACTGCTGCCAGTTCGGGCTGACGCGCTTGCGCCTGGCCGGCCTGGACCACGCCTCGGCCGATGGACAGGCGGGCTATGAGGATTTCAGCTGCGCCTACCGCGCCACGCTCACCGCCGACCAGCCCTACACCCTGCAACTCACCACCGGCCCCAACCCCCACGATGTGCGCGTGTACCTCGACCTGAACGACGACGGGCAGTTCACTGGGGCTACCGAACTGCTCTACCAGGGCTTGGCGGTGCACAACCCGGCGGTACCGCTCAACCTCGCCTCGGCCCTGGGCCTGGTTTATAACCGGGCGCTGCGGCTGCGCATCGTAGCCGATGTGGCAGGTGGTACGGGCACCGGCCCCTGCAACGCGGTGCAATCGGGCCAGGCGGAGGACTATTCGGTGGTGCTTGTGCCCAACATTGCACATCCCACGGCGGCCTTTACGCTCCTCTACCAGCAGCTTTGCGGGCCGGTGCGGGTGAGCCTGGCCAACACCACCACCGGCGGGGCCACCAGCTACGCCTGGGACTTTGGCGACGGCAGCACGAGCAGCTTGGCTAGCCCGACCCCGCACACTTACGCCACGCCGGGCGTGTACGAGTTGCGGCTGGTGGCCCAAAATGCCTTTGGGCGCGACACTATCCGGCAACGCGTGGCCGTGGCCACCGCCTGCTCCACTTACTGCCAGGCGACGCCCAACGGCGGCACCAACCTGGCACCCGCGTACTTCACGCGCTTTCAGTTTGCCGACCTCGATAATGCCGACCCCCGGATACTGGGAGTAGGCTACCGGGATTTCACCGACCGAATTGCCAATGTACAGGCCGGCCAAGCCTACCAGCTACGAGCGGAGTCGCTTCCCTATCCAAACTCCAGCAACGGCCCCTGGAACGCGGTGGTCATCCTAATCGACTACAACCAGGATGGTGTCTTTTCTGAGTCGGAGCGCACGAGGTCCAGCACCCAATACAGTCCGCACACCCTCAGCATCCGCATTCCGCCGTGGGCTAAGTCAGGCGCCACCCGCATGCGGGCGGTCGTTTACGGGGCTTACCAATCCCAGTACGTGGGCGGGTGCTTGGGGTCCTTTTTGACAGGTGCAGTCGAGGACTACACCCTGTTGGTGATGCCCCCTCCAGTGGCCCCGCAGGTGGGCTTTCTGACCGACCTGGCTACGACCTGTAACGGATTGGTGCAGTTTCGCGACACCAGCTGGTCGGCCCCCAGCAATTGGCTGTGGCGCTTCGGCGACGGCGCGACGGCCACCGTACAGCACCCGCTGCACCAGTACGCGGCCACCGGTACCTACACCGTCTCGCTACAGGCAGGCAACGCTTACGGGTCGCGGACCTTGAGCCGGCCGGCCGCCGTCACGGTCGGGGCACTGACTGGGGGGGCTCGGCCAGCCAGTTGCTTGCCCTCACCGGTTGTGGCCACCACGCTTGGCCAGCACGGCATCGACACGCTTACCATTGGAACGGCCTTTCGGTACCACCAGCCCATTAACTCGCCTGGCTACCGCGACGAGACGTGCACGCGGGCGGCTATTGCGTTGGGGCAGGGCACGGTTTATCCCCTCCGATTCGTCGATTCCAATACTTTTACGACCAGTTGCTACGTTTGGCTGGACAGCAACAACAACGGCGTGTTTGATGCGCCGAGCGAATTGGTTTTCAATAGTTTGACGGCTTCGTATAACCTGACCAGTATTTTTGGTTTGCTCACCGTGCCCGCCACAGCGGTTACTGGACAACCGTTGCGGTTGCGCGTGATACAGTGGCATTACCCCGATGGTGTGCCACGCACCACGCCGCCAAGTCCGTGCAACAACTCCGACGAAGGCGGGCAGGTTCGTGATTTTAGCGTGCAAATAATTGCGAATCCCCTGGCGGTCAGTACAGGAGCCACGCCTGCGGCGGTGGGGCACTGGCAGGTCGCGCCAAACCCCAGCACCGGACGTGTCACCGTTTTCGGGCCATTTGCTCAGCCCATGGAGACCGAGCTGTGGGATGCGGTAGGACGTTGTGTTTACCGGGCGTCGGTTTCGCCGGATGCGCAGGCCAACTTGGTCTTGGATTTCGGAGCGCTGCCACGAGGGGTGTATCTACTGCGGCTGAACGGTGGGAAACACTCGGCCCGTTTATCACTGGAATAGAAAGAGCACCAGTAACTTTGTACACTACGTTCCATTCAGAGAGCCCGGAAAGGCCAGCTGAAGGAATACATCCTGTTGAATCACACGTTTCTACTACCGAATATGCCGTCTTTTCATTACCTACCATTGGGTGCCCTCCTCTTAATGGGGGCGGTGGCCTGCAAAAAAGAAAAAGAGGTGCCTGCTGACCCGGCGCTCGTGTATAAAACGGTCAGCACGCTGGCCGGCAACGGTACCGATGGGTTTACCGACGGCAGTGGCACCGTAGCCCAGTTTTACGGTCCCGAAGGAGCTACGGTAGATGCACAAGGAAACGTATATGTCGCCGATGCCGGCAATTCCAGCATCCGCAAAATCACGCCGTCCGGAACGGTGTCCACGCTCGCTGGAAACGGAACGAGTGGTTTTGTGAACGGTTCTTTGGCCGCCGCCCGGTTTAATACCCCGATGGATATTGCCCTGGACGGACAAGGGAACCTGTATGTAACTGAATACGGCAATAATTGTTTGCGCAAAATCACGCCGGGAGGTGTTGTGACCACGTTTGCAGGCACGGGAACAGGAGGCTTTGCCGATGGGAGCGCAACCACTGCGCAGTTCAACCACCCCGATGGGCTGGTTATTGATAGTCAGGGAGTAGTATATGTTTCGGATTACGATAATAACCGCATTCGTAAAGTGCTGCCCAATGGCACGGTAAGCACAGTGGCCGGCACCGGCCAGCGCGGTTTTGCCGACGGCCCAAGCAGTAGCGCTAAATTTTCCGGCCCTGAGGGGTTGGCGCTCGACGCGCAAGGCACCCTATATGTGGCAGAGTTCAATGGCCACCGCATCAGAAAAATTGCACCAGACGGAATGGTTAGTACGCTGGCGGGCACTGGAGTGAGGGGCTACGCTGACGGAGCAGGAAGTACAGCCCAATTTAATTATGTAGCAGGTGTTGCCATAAATTTCCATGGAGATTTACTTGTCGCTGACGCTGGTAATTATTGCGTGCGAAAAGTGACCCCTACAGGTGTCGTTTCTACGGTGGCGGGAACAAGAACTGCCGGCTTTGCCGATGGTCCGGTGGGAATAGCGCAATTTGAGGCACTTACTGGAATTGCAGTTGGAGCAAAAGGTTTGCTCTATATTACGGAAGAAGGGGAAAGAATTCGGAAAATCGCTGGCGAGTAAAACCTGATTCTGACTGGACGTTCATAAACTTGTAATCAACCTCTCCTTAAACTGAATTGGCGTGTCTACCTTCGAACTGTGGTTATTGCAGAAAGCTTGAACCGGCCTCACAAATTGGGTTGCTATGCTCGCATCTGGCAGCAAACGCAACATACCGGGCTATTTTACCTACTGGCACCCATTTAGGTGGCCTTGCGTGCCCCACACAGGACTTCTGCAACAGCCACGTCCGTTTGTTGGTGGGGGGCACAGGTTCACGAAACGCATCCCCCGCGAACATTTCGTATACGTTGATTCATAGACGGGTTTCTTCAACTCGCTCGGGGCAGCAGCGTCTCATTAGCGGCCTGAATCTGGTAGCAGCGATAAGTTTACCGAAAGGAGGGTAATTTCACTTCATAAGCCCCTATACGGATGAATGAACCACGAATCAGGTTAGAGCAGCTTGTTCTTTTCGGGGCCCTCATGCTTGCTTTTACGACTGCCGTTAGGGGGCAAACGGCTGCCTGCAAACGGGTATACGACTACGCAGAGGTGATACCAAGCTACCGGAACGATACCCCACGGTATTGGATGACCTACGTTTCAACGGAATTAAGCCCCGTTTTGTATCGGAATATGCAGCGTGAGAGCGAAGAGATAGCCAGCTTATATCTGAGACTTCTCATTGACCAGCAAGGGCGGGTAAGCAACGTAACAATTACCCGCCCGCGTTTATCAACCCGGTGCGGGCGGGAAGTGCGCGAGAAACTATTGACCATGACGGGCTGGACGCTCGCCCGCATGCAAGGCTGGCCTGTTTGCTGCTGGGTTGCCCTGCCAGTGAGTTGTCTTAAATGGCAATAGAGCAGCTTGTATGCTATTCTTCACCAAGCCTGATTAGGATGAGTTGTCCAGATACCCAGTAGAGTTTGCGCAATGGTCCTGGCTGTTGCAGAACCCGAGTTCGTAGAGGGAAGATGCAAGGCAAGAAGCTGTTTCTCGACAAAGAGGTCGTTCGCTTTCGGCTCAGTGAGCGGGTACCGCGCCATAATCTCTACCGCCGGCTGGCGGAACTCGTCGACTGGTCGTTTCTCTATGAGGAGACGCGGGGGCTCTACAGCCACACGGGCCAGCCCTCGCTCGACCCGGTGGTGTTCTTCAAGCTCGTGCTGGTGGGGCGCTTGGAAAACCTGGTCAGTGACCGGCGTTTAGTCGAGCACTACGCCCTGCGGCTGGACATCCTGCTGTTTTTGGGCTACGAGGTGGACGAAGAGCTGCCCTGGCACTCGACCGTGAGCCGCACGCGGCAGCTCTTTCCGGCGGCCGTCTTCGAGCGCCTGTTCGACCACGTCTTCGCCCAGTGCGTGGCCCGGGGCTTGGTCGCCGGCGACACGCAAGCCGTGGATTCGGCCCCGGTCAAGGCCAACGCATCGCTCGAAGCCGTGCTGGAAAAACAGCCCGCCGGGGCCACCGGTCCCCACCTGGCCGGCCACGAGGAGCCCGCCGTGCCCGCCGCATCGGTACTAACCGCTCCAGCCCACCAGCTGCGCCAGTTGGCCACGGGGCAGCGCCGGCGGCAGGGCGCACAGACCGGCGCGCTGGGCGCGCGGCACGAACAAGCGCGCCTGCTCAGCAACAAGACCCATTACAGCCTCACCGACCCCGACGCGCGCATCTCCGTCAAACCCGGCAAAGCCCGCGCCCTGAACTACCTCTGTAGCTTGGCCGTGGACACGGCTCGCGGCGTCATCAGCCACGTGCAGGCCGATTACGCCGATAAACGCGACAGCCTCCACTTGCCCCGCTTGCTCACGGGCCTGCAGCAGCGGCTGCGGGCAAACGAGCTGCCCTTGCGCGCGCTGCACGCCGACGCCGGCTACGCCAACGGCCCGAACTATGCCCGGCTCGAAGCCGCGCACATCACGGCCTGGATTCCCGTCTTTGGCCAGTACAAGCCCGAAATTGAGGGCTTCACCTACGACCGGCGGACCGATTCCTTCACCTGCCCCGAAGGCAAGCAGCTGCCCTTTCAGAAATACGACACGAATCAGGACGGGGGCTGGCACAAAATCTATTGGACCACCTGCCGCGACTGCCAGCAGTGCCCGCGCAAACCGACGTGCGTACCAAAAGCCCGGCGCAAGCAAATCAACCGCACGATTTACGACGCGGCTTACCGCCGGGCCTGGCAACGCCAGCAGAGCCGGCGGGGGCAACGCAAACGCCGGGTCCGCCAAGGCACCGTCGAGCCCGTGTTCGGGAGCCTGATTCACCACTACGGCCTGCGCCGCATGAACGTGCGCGGCCTGGCCGGAGCCCACAAAACCATGGTGCTCACGGCCGTGGCTTACAACCTCAAAAAGCTGCTCAAACACCGGCCCAACCGGCAACTGAGCCTGGCCGTGGCCCTGCCCAGGCCGCTGCTGGCCGCGCAAATACGCGCTTGGCGGCGAAACAAGCGCCCCGAAGCGCCCACTGGGGCATTCGCGAAGTCGCTACCTAAAAACGGAACCGCCTAACCCGGGTTCTGCAACAGCCACGGTCTTTTTTTATAAATATTAACCCTCATTGGACCACCAGCCCCGTCAGGTTTCCTCCTTCGGCTATCACTGCAACTGCTTATCGCCCCTGTAGCAACACGCATCCCCCGCGAACATTTCGTACACGCTGATTTGTAGACGGGTTTCTTACACTCCCCGGCCCGGCAGCAGCTTAGTGGCCACCTGGCGTTGGAATCTCGCTAGTAGTTTAGCGTAAGGAGGATTGCTTTTGTATTTCCTCTGCACCTTCGCAGTATGTTCCGAACGCGCGTTCTCTATCTCTGGCTGCAAATGGTGGGCCTCGCTACGGGGCTTTTGGCGGCCACCGCCCTTGTCAGCGCCGTGTTATTCCCCGACTTTAAGCTTTCCGTGATGCTCGTGCTGCTGGTGTTTTCCCTGACACTGGGTGCATTGGCCACCCTGATTTTGCTAGGGCTGCCCATGCTGGTCCTGCTACAGCGCCTCCTTTTGGCGGTCGGGGTACGCACGGGCCGGCCCACTACGTTTCCTCTGTTCCGCCGGTGGCTGACCTGCTACAGTTTGGTGCCAGCGGCCCTGCCGCTGCTGGTACTCGTGCTGCCCGCCGCGCGCCAGCAAGCTCTGCTGACAGCTGCCCTACTGGCGGTCTGGGCGGTAGCAACCACGCTGGTATGGCGATTCAATGCCCGCCGCCTTTATCTCGAATGGGAAGCGGGCGTACCCTATTGAAAAAGGTGTTTAGGAAACCGGTGAATTTCTTACAAACATTAACCCTCATCGGGCCACCTGCACCGTTACGTTCTCCTCCTTCGGCTATCGCCGCGGCTGCTTCGGCAATTACAGTCCCTGTCCCTCGAAGCGGTGCTCCTCGGGGCCGTTGAACGGGCTACTGCGGCTGAGGGAGCAGGAGACGCGCCGCTTCTGAAAGCGGCGGTAGTTGGCGAGTATGGGTAGGCAAAGCGCTTGCCGGACGCGGCAATGGCGGTTAGTCACGGCCCGGTTTCCGCGGTGGTCGAAGCCCTCAGTCCGTTACCGGCTTGGCGAGCTCGTGCCTCGCCGAGCGCAGGCGGCGCATAGGCAGCAGCCAGGCCACCGAGAGTGTCGTTTCCTTGCCTAGC
>JANXMN010000305.1 GCA_025354605.1 Hymenobacter sp.
CAACGATTAAAAATCAGTGAATTGGCGCGGAGGAGTGCCGGCCCGGCCCGGGCCGGAGCAACGCTTACCGCTGCGGCGCCTCGTCGGCCGAGCTGCCGTAGATGGCGGGCACGGGGATGTCGAGCAGGCGCAGGTACACGCTCATTTGGCCGCGGTGATGGATGAGGTGGTTGAGCACCATCACCCGGGCCACCATGATGCGGGGCATGGCCATAATGGTTTGCTCGCCGCGCTGCATGCTCCACATTTCCCAAAACTGGGCATCGTCCACGTCGTTCAGCGCCTTGCGCAGGTTTTCGCCGTTCACATCGAAGCGGCGCAGCACCTCGTCGGTATCGGTGGGCGATGGTGGGAAGTGGCCGGCGGCCATATCCGTTACGGGGCCTTTGAGACTGATTTCGAGGAAGCTCACCAGGTTGGCCATGTGCGAGGCCAGGGTGCCGAGCTTCATGCTCTTGGGGTGGGGCTGGTAGTCGAATTTGTCGGTGGGCACGCGCTCGAGCAGACGGCGGGTGAGGGTTAGCTCGCGCTCGGCTTCGGTGGCCAGGGCGGCCTGCGGGGTGAGGCGAGGAGGGGCGGTGGTGGGTTCGCTCATGTTACAGAAATTGGGGATGAGAAGAAAAGGGAATAGGCGGTTTTAGCCGCCCACCAAGCTGAGACGGACAAACTCCGGTTTTACTTTACCGAGGCCGGCGTGCTAGCCACGGCCGAGGCCGGAGGCGGGCCAGGAAACGTGGCGGGGGATGTAGGCGAATCCTCCCGTAGCTTACGGCCGCGCAGTTGGAGCAGGAATATAAGGCCCAGAATGAAGAACACAATCAGGGCCAGCAGGCTGTAACGCATGTTGCCGCCGGTAAGCTGCGAAATGGCCCCGAAGGTGATAAGGCCAATTACAATACCCAGTTTTTCCGTCACATCAAAAAAGCTGAAATAAGCAGCTGAGTTAGGCGTATTCTCCGGGATAATTTTGGAATACGTTGAACGCGACAGGCTTTGCACTGCGCCCATTGTGAGGCCGATAATCGAGGCCAGCACATAGAACGACCAACCAGCCTGTACGAAATAACCCGCGATACAAATCAACATCCAGATGAATACGGCCCAACTCAGGGCGCGAGTATTGCCGATTCGTTCCGATAGCTTAGCGAACAAATAAGCACCCAGAATGCCTACTACTTGCAGCAACAAGATGGTTTTGATGAGTGCGCTGGACTCCAGCTTTAATTCTTCGGAGCCAAAAAGGGTGGCGACATACATCACGGTTTGTACGCCCATGTTGTAGGTAAAATAGGCCAGCAGGAAACGTTTGAGGTTAGGCTGTTTTTTGGTTTCTTCCCAAACCTTACCCAATTCGCGAAAGCCATTGAGCAGCCAGCCCGACTCGGAAGCTGCTCCGGCCGGCCGGCCGGGGTCGGTAGGCAGCGTAAAAAAGGGTATTTGCGCAAATGCAGCCCACCATACACCCGTTAGCAGAAAGCTAATGCGAGTGGCTTTTGCTACAGTCAGACCAAACAGGGGCGAGCCCGACAAAGTGGGTCCCTGAATTAGTACCAGGCACATCACCAGCAGCAACACTGAGCCAATGTAGCCCATCGAGAAACCCCGGGCCGAAAGAGAGTCAAACTTCGCTTCGGAAGAAATATCGGGCAGGTAGGAATTGTAGAAGACAATAGAGCCCGAAAAGCCCACCGTGGCCATAATGAATACGAATACGCTGATGGTAAACGTACTGGGCTCGAAGAAATAGAGCCCGGCGCAGCTAAAGGCTCCAATGTAGCAGAAGATTTGCAGAAACAGCTTCTTGCGCCCTGAGAAATCAGCCAGCGAGGTGAGCAACGGGCTAATGAGAGCGATGATGAGGAAGGCCGCAGAAACCGAATAATTCTGGAGCGAAGTGCCCGGCACTTTCATCCCCAGGAAATCAACGGCCGATTTTCCGCTGTCGGTGTGCGTAATGGCCTTGACCATCGAGCCCCAGTAAATCGGAAAGATGCTACTGGTAATTACCAGCGGGTACACCGAGTTGGCCCAGTCGTAGAACGTCCAGCCATTGGTGATGCGCTTGTTGTCTTTTTCGACTGCGCCAGCGGCGGCGGCGGGAAGCGTCGGGGTTGGGGTCATATAGCGGGGATGAAGGGCGTGAGGGGTTGCACCGGGCAAGGTAACGGGTTTTAGCCGCTTGCGTTGCCGGAGCAAGATTGAGGTTATCAGATGCGCGGCAGATGGGGGAAGTTGGCGCGCACCATCCCGGCAAATGGGGCGTTTGCTTTTGCAAGCTTGGCGTAGTTGAGTTGTGCTGCGCTTATTTTTTCGCTCAGCTTCTCCAGTGACCCATACAGGGCCACCAGTACCTGCAAATCCATAACCGGAGGGTTAGCGGCAAGGATGGTGGCCAAAAAGATTTGGTCCTGCACCATTTCCAGGTAATCGCGCCGGGCTTCAAGCAAATCGGGCCGGTTGAGGCCACAGACGCGCCAGGTAGTTTCGCCTTCATCGCTTAGCCCCACGGCCGTTTCGAAGTTAAAGGTCAGTTGCGTCTCCGGGTCAGGGCCCGTCGCTGGATTCAGGAGCAGAGGGGCTTCGTGCTGAAGGGTCTGGTGATGATTCCGCACCCGAGCGGCCGGCTGCCGTAGCGGAAACTGATTGCGCTTACACACACGGTTGCATTGTTCGCAGGCGAATAACAGGTTTGACCAGTCGTAGCCCAGCCAATAATAACCCGGGCCTAGCACGGGACCGTTCTGGTCCTGCTGGTATCCGGCTTTGGGGCGGTAATGCTCCACATCGCCGGGGCTGCTGTGAGAGAATTTGGTTTCGCAATACGCGCACTTGCGGTGCTGGTCGGCCCGGAGTTGGGTCTTGACCGTGGTATGCGCGAATATCCTTCGCAACGGTTTCAGGGCCGGGGTGCCGGCGTGCTGGCAGAGGGTGGTGTCGGCATCGTAAGCTGCCTCCAATACGGCGCGGCCAGCCGGGCCATGCAGTTGCAGCCACTGGGGTGGCGGCTGGCTTTTCAGCACTCGTATCATACCCCTTGCTGCGCCGGATTGATGCCCATTTTCTCGCGGAGCTGCTGTAGCACGGCGTGGACTTGCTTTTCTGACGGGGTCTCCCCTACCGGCTGGTTCTCCAACCCCAGCTCCTGGGTCAGCGCGTTCAGTTCTTTCCGTTCGGTGGCGGACAGCTTTGTCCGACTCAGCAGCGCCGCCCGGCGCTTGAGCTTCTGCTCAGCCTCCGGCGAGCGGGCGGTTTCGAGGCCGAACAGTTCGCTGGTCAGAATCTGGTCGATGCGCCAGTTGCGCACGTCTTCCAGGTTCTGGTGCACCACGGTCTGGTCGCCTTCGCGGCGCAGCAGCACCACGTTGGCCCCTTCGTCGCCGGCGGCCTGCACCACCAGCGGGCTGTGGGCCGTGGCAATAAACTGGGTGTTCCTGAAAATACCACTCAGGAAGCCGATGAGCTTGCGCTGCCACTCCGGGTGCAGGTGCAGGTCGATTTCATCGATGAGCACGATGGCCGGCTCTTCCAGCGGGTTCGGGCTGTCGGGGTAGCGGATGAAGAGCTTGCTGGCGAAGTCGGTGAGCCACACCACCAGGGTTTGGTAGCCCAGGCTCATGTCGCGCAGGCGCACCCAGGTATCGAAGAGCAGGAATTGCAGGCTTATCTGCGGCTTCTGCGGCGTGCCCGTGGAAGCTATGCGAAGCTCTGTGACACCGGGAAGTACGGTCTTGAGCATCTTTTCGACCAGGGTGCGGGCTCTGTTTAGTTGGCCGGCATTCTCGCCGGCAAGCTTGCTGCCGTAGTCGATATTTAGAAACCATTCTTCTGGATTTAATAGGTCGGCTCGGTCGTCGAAAAGACTTGAACATGTATCGTTATAATCTTTTGTTTCACCTATCGTGGAGTTACCAACTGTACGGCCTGCTCCATATCCATAGCATATAAGTTGGTCTGGATTGCCAACTGAAGTAAAGTTTATCCCACCTTTTTTTACTTCACCATTTGAAACTTCTGATGCTAGTATTACACTGGCAACCACTTTACTTTTTTCTACATTAACCCCTTCACTCAAGTTTGGACCAACTATAACGCATGTATCCAATCTTAATTTATCCTCTCCCAAACCGCGGAATGGCAGCCACGATTTATAAGCACTCCTCCATAAAGAAGGCATTCTAACTTCTAAGTCATGAGTGAATGTGCCTTTCTCAAAAGTCATGGAAGACAACGCCTTCAACACCGTTGTCTTCCCCACGCCATTATCTCCCAAAATAATCGTCCACTGCGCCGGCCTTCCATCCTTATCCGCAAACGAAACGGTCTGCTTGTCTCCGAAGCTGCGCACGTTTTCCAGGCTCAGGGAGAGGAAGTAGGCGGGGGGCGGCGAAGTGGTTTTATCAGTCATCACGGGAGGAAACGGGGCGAGGCAGGCAGGCCCCAAAAGTAGCAGGCCCGCCGGGTTTGGGCGGGCCTGCTCGGCAAAGGGTGAACTGTTGCGGAAGAGTTGCCCCACTGTTGCGCAAGAGTGAGGCAACTCTTCCGCAACAGGGGGCGCTTACTTCCCGACGCGCTTAAACTCGGCCGCCTGCATGGCCTGGGCGAAGAGCTTGCCGGGCCGGAACTTCACCGTAACGGCCCCGATAAGGCCCACGGTAAATTCCTTTTCGGAGTCGGCCCCGCCGCTTTTCAGGGTGGTGAAGAAGGAGCCGAAATCACCGAGGCGCACGATGTGGCCCTCGGCCAGCTCGCCGGGCAAGGTCTGAAACAGGGCTTCGAGCACGGCCATCACGTCGACGGTGCTCACCGTGGAGATGTCGCTGATGCGCTTGGCCAGGGCGCGCACGGTGGTATCGCCGGTGCTTTTGGCGGTGGCGTAGAACTTCTTGGGGGCCTTGGCGTCGCTCGGGTTGGCGCGCTGAACCAGGGAATACTCAATGGGCATGATAGCAGAAAGTTGGTGAGCCGGCAAGCTACTGGTTATTCTGCTACTTTCATCGTCCAGGCGGATATGTTCCGGCTGAATCCATAAAAAAAGCCCGTTTCCAATCCGGAAACGGGCTTCTTGTTGAGGGGATGGGATTCGAACCCACGATGAGCTTGAGACCCATACACACTTTCCAGGCGTGCTCCTTCGACCACTCGGACACCCCTCAAGGTTGGCGGTTCGTGGGGCAAAGATAGGGCGGCGGGGCTGGGCGGGCAAGCGTAGCCCGCGGCCTTTGCTGCGGTACGACCGTGCATCCCACGCGCATCGTGCAACGGCGACGCAGCAAAGGCTGCGTGCTACGGCGCGTTACGGGCTGATTTCGCCCCGCAGGTCGGTGGCCAGCAGCTCGCGGGTGCGGGCCTCCCCTACTCCCAGGCCCAGCACGAACATGAGCTTGGTGACGGCGGCCTCGGTGGTAATGTCGTCGCCGCCCACGATGCCCAGGGCGGCGAAGCGGGCGCTGGTTTCGTACTTGCCCTGCACCACGCGGCCTTCCTCGCACTGGCTCACGTTGAGGAGCCACACGCCCCGGCGGCGGGCATCGGCCAGGCAATCGAGAAACCAGCCGGCGGTGGGCGCGTTGCCCGAGCCGTAGGTTTCGAGCACGCAGCCGCGCAGGCCGGGCACCTGCAGAACAGCCGACACCACGGCTTCGGTGATGCCCGGAAACAGGCGCAGCACCGCCACCCTGGCTTCGAGCGTTTCGTGGATTTTGAGGCCGGCAGCAGGCAGTAGGCGAATGCTGTTGTCGGCGAATTCCAGGCCGATGCCGGCGCGGGCCAGCGGCGGGTAGTTCTCGCTTTTGAAGGCGGCAAACTGCTGGCTTTCGACCTTTTTGGCGCGGGTACCGCGAATGAGCTCGTCGTTGAAAAACACGCACACTTCGGGCACGCGCACGGTGCCGGCCCGGGGGTGCCGCGCCGCCGCGATTTCGAGGGCCGTGATGAGGTTGCGCTGGGCATCGGAGCGGTTGGCCCCTACCGGCACCTGCGCGCCGGTGAACACCACTGGCTTGCCCAGGTGCTCCAGAATGTAGCCCAGCGCCGCCGCCGAGTAGGCCATGGTATCGGTACCGTGCAGCACCACGAAGCCGTCGAAATCGGCGTAGTGCCGGCCGATGAGCTGGGCCAGAAACAGCCAGTCGGCGGGGGCCACGTTGCTGCTGTCGATGGGCTGGGGCAGGCTGAGCAGGGCCAGGCGAAAGGGCAGGCGGGCCAGCTCGGGCATCTGGCGGTCGAGGTGGCGCAGCTCCATCGGGGCCAGCTCGCCGGCGGCGTTGACGGCCATGCCCACCGTGCCGCCGGTGTACACGATGAGCAGGCGCGGGGCGGTGGCGTCGGCGGGGTCGGCCGCGGTGGGCAGCGGCAGCAGGGGAAGGTCGAGGTTCACGCCACAAAATAAGGCCATGCCTTGTTAAGGGTCCGGGCCTGGTAATTTTGTGCCCCGGCCCCGCGGGGGCCC
>JANXMN010000312.1 GCA_025354605.1 Hymenobacter sp.
CGCCCCTGCCGAACCCCCGGCCTTCGCCGCGCCACCCCCGAGGCGAGGCGAACGGCCGCCAAAGTTTAACTTACGCCCCCAGCCCCCACCTCCCAATCAGCGTAATACCCCCGAACCCCCATTCCCGACTCGATTTGAAAACTCTTTCCCGCGACCTCAGCTGGCTCCGCTTCAACGCCCGCGTGCTGCAGGAGGCCCAGAGCCCCGCCGTGCCGCTGCTGGAGCGGCTCAAGTTCCTGGCCATTTTCAGCAGCAACCTCGACGAGTTTTTCAAGGTGCGCGTGGCCACCCTGCGCCGCCTGGCCAAGCTCAAAAAGAAAACCCGCGCCAAGCTCGAAGAAAGCCCCAAGCGCGTGCTCAAGGAGGTGCTGGCCGAAGTAGCCCGCCAGCAGCAGGAGTTCGGGGCCACTTTCCGCGAGCAGCTGCTGCCCGCCCTCAACGAGCAGCACATCCACCTGCTGAGTGACGCCGAGCTGACCGACGCGCAGCGCGAATGGACCATCCAATACTTCCGCGACCACGTGCGTGACCTGCTCTCGCCCGTGGTGCTCGACGACACCCTGCACCACCTCTTCCTCAAGGACCAGACCGTTTACCTGCTCTTCTACCTCACCCAACCGGTGGCCAACCAACGGTCGGCGTCAGCTAAGGGCAAGAAGGCCGACCCCGAGCGCGTCATCATCATGGAGCTGCCCACCAAGCGCCACGGCGGCCGCTTCGTGCGCCTGCCCGACGAAGGCCCGGAGCGTTACGTCCTCTTCCTCGACGACGTGGTGCGCGTGGGCGCGGCCGAGCTGTTCCCCGCCTACCAGCATATCGACGTGCACGCCGTGAAGCTCTCGCGCGATGCCGAGCTGGACATCGAGGAAGAAGTATCAGGCGATTTGATGGAGAAAATCCGCAGCAGCCTGGCCAAGCGCGCCACCGGCTACCCCGCCCGCCTGCTCTTCGACCCCGCCACCCCGCCCGAATCGTTGCGCGCCCTCAAGCAGAAAACCGGCATCACCGACGAGGCCCTCGTCGAGGGCAGCCGCTACCACAACTTCCGCGACTTCTTCGGCTTCCCCCACTTCGACGACCCCACCTTCCACTACCCGCCCCGGCCCGCCCTGCCGCACCCCACGCTGCCCCGCACCGGCAGCCTGCTGGCCGCCATCGCCCAGCGCGACCACCTGCTGCACCCGCCCTACCAGTCGTTCGACTACGTGACCCGCCTGCTGCGCGAAGCCGCCGCCGACCCGCGCGTGTCCGCCATCAGCATAACCCTCTACCGCGTGGCCAGCAAGAGCGAAGTGGTGAAAGCCCTGCTCAAAGCCGCCAAAAATGGCAAGCAGGTCACGGCCGTGGTCGAGCTCAAAGCGCGCTTCGATGAGGAATCCAACCTCTTCTGGGCCGACAAGCTCACCCGCGCCGGGGCCCATGTCGTGCTCACCCCACCCGAACTCAAAGTGCACAGCAAGCTCCTGCTTATTGCCCGCCGCGAGCCCGACGACACCACCCGCCACTACGCCTACTTCAGCACCGGCAACTTCAACGAAAGCACCGCCGACCTCTACACCGACCACGGCCTGTTCACCGCCGACGAGCGCCTCACCCGCGAAGCCGCCGCCGTGTTCGACTACCTGCGCGACCAAAGCACCCCGCCCGCGCTGCAGCAGCTGCTGGTGGCCCCCTTCGGCCTGCGCCCCGGCCTGGTCGGGCTCATCGACTACGAAATCAAGCAGGCCAAAAAAGGCCACGACGCCTACATCATCCTCAAGGTAAACGCCGTCGAAGACGAAGCCCTGATTGCCAAGCTCTACGAGGCCAGCCACGCCGGCGTGCGCGTCGAGCTGCTCGTGCGCGGCATCGGCCGCCTGGTGCCCGGCCAGCCCGGCTTCAGCGAAAACATCCGCCAGCGCGGCCTCGTCGACCGCTTCCTCGAACACAGCCGCGTCTACGTCTTCGCCCACGGCGGCGAGGAAAAAGTCTACGTCTCCTCCGCCGACTGGATGACCCGCAACCTCGACCGCCGCGTCGAAGTTGCCTTCCCCATCCTCGACGAAGCCCTGCGCGCCGAAGTGCGCCACCTGCTCGACTTCCAGCGCCACGACAACGTGAAAGCCCGCGACTTCGACAACCAGTTCATCCCCGCCGCCGAAAACGAAAAGCCCCTACGCGCCCAGGAAGCCACTTACGCGTGGCTAAAAAGCCTCAAGCGCCGGCAGCAGAAGTAAGGCGGAGTAGCCCGAAATAAAATTTCGGGCTACTCCGCCTTACTTCCTCCTTCGCTCGGCCTTTTGCAGCATTTTCTTGGGTGGCACGATGAACAAATCCAGGCTGGCGTAGGGCGTGCCGCCCAGCTGGCTGTTGATGACCCGGTCGCGGGCGTTGTTGGTGCGGTCGAAGGCGTTGAACTCGTAGTTATAGCGGTAGCCGGCCTCAATGCCCGTCCAGAGAAAGGACAGCAGCTCATGCTCGTAGCGCAGGCGGAACTTCAGGTCAATCTGGCGCAGCTCCAGCGACGTGACGGTCGGGTTGGTATCCGTCTTGAAGGACTTATTCAGCTGAATATTGTAGTTGGAGCTGACCACCTCGTAGCCCGTGAACAGCAGCGAGTGCGGCGAAAGGTTGCGGCGCAGCAGCACGCGGGCCGGAAACAGCGCCTCCACGCCCCAGCGCGGGTTGAACGTGCGGTTGTACACCAGCACGGGGTAGATGCTCTGGCGGCCCAGCACGTACCCCAGCTGCACCCCCAGGCCCCAGGCAAAGGTGGGGCTGCGTTTCCAGCCATAAATCAGCTCCGACGTCACCTTGAGGTAGTCGCTGATGCCCAGCTGGTGCGAGTTGTAGTCGCCGTTCAGCTCGGCCTTGGTGCGGAACAGGTACCAGTGCACTTCGTCGACGGGCCGGATAACGGCCAGCTGCGTACCGATGATATTAAGGCCCTTGTCCTCAATGTTGCCGTAGAGGCTGTACTGGTCGCTGGTGGCGGGGTCGCGGAACTGGTATTCCTGGTGGTCGTAGTTGAAGCCCAGCACCACCTTCAGGTGCGGGTGGTTGAGCAGCGGCGCGTACAGCTTAACGATGAGGGTAGCATTTTTACGCACCTGGGTGCTGAAGTCGCCTACTCCATTCTTCCCCGTACTGGTGATGGCGAAGCTGGTCGGAATCTGCTCGTACTTCACAATGAGGCCCTTGCTCGGCCCCATGCCTACCACCTGCTGGTTGGCGAAGGTTTTGGCATCGGTGGGGCCTATACCCGCAGTGTCGAGCGGGGCGGGTGGCGGATACACGGGAGCATCCTGGGCGGTGGCCGCGCGGGCCAGCAGCAGCAGCAAAGCCAGCGGCAGCCGGCGCGGAGAGAAAAGAAGAGACATTGGCAAGGTGCCCGGCCTCGTGGCCCAGCCTTCGGCAGTACGAAGAACTTTATCAAACGGACAACCAGTGCGGCGGCGGGCAACAATTTGATAACGCTGGTGCAGGTTTCGACTGTCGTTGCGCTCCAATCGCAACGACAGCCGACAAACAACCTACTCCCCCGCGTGCTGGTGCGGGTAGCGCTGCTGGTGCAGGGCCACCACGCGCTTGCCCAGCAGTTCGCGCAGCTCGTCGAGGTTGGTGCGGTCCTGAGCCGAGACGAACACCACCGGGTCGTGCAGCTTGGCCATGTAGGTGGCCTGCAACTGGGCCAGCGGCGGGCGCGCGGCGGTGCCGTCGTCCTCCGCGTCGAGCACTTCGCCGAAAGGGTCGAGCTCGGCATCGTCCGGCTTGTACTGGTCGATTTTGTTGAACACCAGCAGCGTGGGCTTATCCGCCGCGCCGATGTCCACCAGCGTATCGTTCACCACCTGAATCTGTTCCTCGAAGCCGGGGTGCGAAATGTCCACGACGTGCAGCAGCAGGTCGGCTTCGCGAATCTCATCGAGTGTGCTTTTGAAGCTCTCAATCAGCTTCGTGGGCAACTTGCGAATGAAGCCGACGGTATCGGACAACAAGAACGGCGTGTTTTCGAGCACAATTTTGCGGGTGGTGGCATCGACGGTGGCGAAAAGCTTGTTTTCGGCAAACACGTCGGCCTTGCCCAGCACGTTCATCAGGGTGCTTTTGCCCACGTTGGTATAGCCCACCAGCGCCACCCGGATGCTGCCGCCGCGCGCCTTGCGCTGGGTGTGGCTCTGCTTGTCAAGGTCTTCGAGCTTTTCCTTAAGGAAGGCGATGCGGTCGCGCACGATGCGGCGGTCGGTTTCAATTTCCGTTTCGCCCGGCCCCTTCATGCCCACGCCGCCACGCTGCTTGTCTAGGTGAGTCCAGAGGCCCGACAGGCGGGGCAGCAGGTACTGGTACTGGGCCAGCTCGACCTGGGTACGCGAGGTGGCCGACTTGGCCCGCAGCGCGAAAATATCGAGAATGAGCAGCGAGCGGTCCACAATTTTCACCAGCAGCTCGGCCTCCAGGTTGCGCAGCTGCGAGGGCGACAGGTCATCGTCAAACACCACCATGCTGATGTCCTCGTGGTGCACGTAGGCCTTGATTTCGGCCAGCTTACCCTCGCCCACATAGGTGCGGATGTCGGGTTTCTCGAGCCGCTGCACGAAGCGCTGGGTCGCCTTGGCCCCGGCCGTTTCGATGAGAAAGGCCAGCTCGTCGAGGTACTCGCTGGTCTGGGCCTCGGACTGCCGGCGCGGGGGCACCGATACGAGTACGGCGGTTTCCTGGGCCAGGGCGGTTTCGTAGGTGCCGTCTTTGCCGGTTTTGGCCAGCAGGCGGCCGGCCCGGCCCTTCACGTGGTCGGTGGTGCCGAAGTGGCGGGTGCTGTTGCCGGGCTTGCGCCCGCCGGATTGAGAAGTTGCCATAGGGGAGGAGTAGGGGGCAGTGGGTGCTAGTTTCTCGTTACTGGGTTCTGGTTGTTGACGTTTAACCTGCGTTTACGCATTTCCGGCCATCAGCAACCAGAAACCAGCAACAAGAAACCAGAAACTACTTCAGCGTGAGGGAATAGGCCACTACCTCCTGTACCTGGGCCGGCGTGAGGGTTTTGCCAAACGCTGGCATTTTGCCCAGGCCGTTGGTGACAAGGTAGGTACGCCCGAAGGCGTTGAGGTTGCTCTTGGTGAGGTCGTGGGCGCCGCTGGCACCTTTGCGGCCGTCGGCCCCGTGGCAGCGCACGCAGTTTTTCTGAAACAGCGCCTGCCCTGGCAGCAGCGGCGGCTTGCCCTGGGCCAGCCGCGCCAGCGGCGAAAGAAACAGAAGCAACAACAGGAAACGAAGCATGGGCAGTGGGGACAGCAGAACAACAAAGTACCGGCGAAAAGGTGGGATGTGCGCGGGCACGAGGCGGGCACCCGACCAGACATGACCCCGCGCTCGCGCCCGCCAACCCCGGCCCGGCGTACCCGTAAGGCCCGCCGCCCCGACCTTTGCCCTCACAACCCCGCCTATCCTTATACCTTTTACCCTTCGAAAAGTGCGCGTCGCCCTCGTTATCAACACCAGTTGGAATATCTGGAATTTCCGCGCTAGCCTCGTGCGCGCCCTGCAAAGCGCCGGCCACGAAGTGCTGGCCATTGCCCCGCCCGACGACTACTCGGCCCGCCTCGAAACCGAGCTGGGCTGCCGCTACGTGCCCATTCTGATGGAGAACAAGGGCACCAACCCGGTGAAGGACGCTGCCCTAACCCGGCGCTTCTACCAGATTTACAAGCGCGAAAAGCCCGACGTGGTGCTGCATTACACCATCAAGCCCAACATCTACGGCAGCATCGCGGCCCGGCTGGCGGGCATCCCTAGCATCAACAACGTGAGCGGGTTGGGCACGGTCTTCATCATCAAAAACTTCGTGAGCCGGGTGGCCCTCGGCCTCTACCGCTTCGCTTTTCGCTTTCCGGCGAAGGTGTTTTTTCAGAACGGCGACGACCGGCAGCTGTTCCTCGACCACGGCCTCGTACGCCCCGAAATTACCGACCTGCTGCCCGGCTCCGGGGTCGACACCGCGCGGTTCCGGCCCGCCGCGCAATTCACGCGCCACACCCCGTTCGTGTTTCTGATGGTGGCGCGGGTGCTCTACGAAAAAGGCATTGTCGAATACCTTGAAGCCGCTAAAATCGTCCGCCAGGCCGTGCCCGGTACCCGCATCCAGCTGCTGGGCGGGCTCGACGAGGCGGGGGGCGTGGGCGTGCCCCGCGCCACCTTCGAGGAATGGCTCAAAGCCGGCGACATCGAGTACCTGGGCCGCTCCGACGACGTGGCCGCCCACCTGCACCAGGCCGACTGCGTGGTGCTGCCCAGCTACCGCGAGGGCACCCCCAAAACCCTGCTCGAAGCGGCCGCCGTGGGTAAGCCCATCGTGACGACCGACGTGCCCGGCTGCCGCGAAACCGTGGTCGAGGGCCTGAACGGCTACCTTTGCCAGGTGCGCAGCGGGGCCGACCTCGCCGCCAAAATGCTGCAAGTGCTGCGCCTGCCCGAAGCCGAGTTGCAGCGCCTGGGCCAGGCCAGCCGCCACCTGGCCGAAACCAAGTTCGACGAGCAGCTCGTGCTCGATAAATACCTCACGGCCGTGGCAGCCGTGGGGCGGCGGTAGGAAAGAATGCGGTAAGAAGAACGTCATGCCGGGCGCAGCCGAGGCATCTCGCGTGCTGTAGTAAACTCAATCGATGAATCAGTGGTGGCACGCGAGATGCCTCGGCTGCGCTTGGCATGGCGTGCTATAATTTCCACCCAATTCCTTCGCCTCTGCTCGCCAGCCTTCTACCTTTGCTCCACAATGGAAGTCAAGAAATTCCCCATCGCCGGCCTGATTGAGTTTGTTCCCCGCGTGTTTGCCGACGACCGGGGCGTATTTTTCGAAACCTTTAGCGCCCGCCTTATGGCCGAGGCCGGGGCCGCCGCCCAATGGGTACAGGACAACCAGTCGAACTCGAAAAAGGGCGTGTTGCGCGGTCTGCATTTCCAGCGCCCGCCCCACGCGCAGGCCAAGCTCGTGCGCGTGGGCCAGGGCCGCGCCCTCGACGTGGCCGTGGACCTGCGGGCGGGCTCGCCCACCTACGGCCAGCACCAGCTGGTGGAGCTGACGGCCGACCGCGCCAACTTGTTCTACATTCCCGAAGGCTTTGCGCATGGGTTCATGGCCCTGGAAGAAAACACGGTGTTCCTCTACAAGTGCTCGGACTACTACGCCCCCGCCACCGAAGGCGGCCTGCGCTGGGACGACCCGGACCTAGCCATCGACTGGGGTACCGAAGTGCTGCCATTGGTATCGGGCAAGGACAATGAGCTGCCGGATTTCCGGGGTTTTGAGTCGCCGTTTTAGGCGGGCAGCTGCCGGGCGGGCATCGGCACAGCGCGGGCCTTGCGCAGCCGCCAGCCGGCCCCGGCCAGCAGCAGCAGGCCGCTGAGCATGGTGGCCTTCATCAGCAGAAACGACACCGGATAGAGCAGGCTGCCGGCCACCACCACGCCCACGCCCAGCCACCACAGGGCTTCGGTAAGCGCCGGGCCGGTTTGCAGCGGCAGCGCCTGCAGGGCCGCGGGCTGCGCCGGGGGGTAGAACAGCAGCTTCAGGCGCTGGTAGTCGTGCAGCAGCAGCCCCAGGTTCAACACCAGCAAGCCCGACACCAGGAACGGCGTGCCTACCCAGTGCTGCGACCAGGTCAGGAAAATAATATTCAGCCACATGGGCACCAGCACCACCGCGCCCAGCAGGGCAAAGCGGTGCGTGAGCAGTAGCAGCCCGGTAATGAGCTGCGCCACCCCGATGAACTGCGCAAAAATCTCCAGGCTGTGTTCGGCCAGAAAGACGTGGTCAACGGGCGGCCCCATCAACCCGCGCAGGTGGTTGTCGGAAAGCTTGTAAAGGCCCCCGCCCAGCATCAACGCCCCCAGCAGCAAACGTGCGCCCCACACGTAGGCCCGCCACCACCACCCGCCCCGCCAGAATGCCCCCGCCGTGGCCAGCAGGGGCAGCAGGATAACCAAGGCGTAACCAAGGGCCGGACTAGGAGCCATAATTTAAAACGGGGTTGGGTTAGAAAAATATCCGGCGTATTTCAAGCCGAAAGCAGCCGTCTGCTTCTGCGTCTTCTGCGCAAGCCTCCGCGCCCTCGGCGGGCTAAAAGCCAGGTGGCCCGTATACTAATTACAGGGCCCTACGCCGCTACAGCAGCTCTACCAGCGTTTCCAGGGCCATGCCGCGGCTGCCTTTCACCAGCACCTGCCGGCCGCGCACCGGGTGGGCCCGCAGCCAGTCGGCCGCCTCGGCTTTGGTGGCGAAGTGCTGGGCGTTGGGGGCCAGGGCCGCGGCGGCGGCCATTTCGGGGCCGATGAGCAGCACCTGCGGCAGCGGCAGCGCCGCTAGCAACTCGCCCAGGGCAGCGTGCTCGCGGGTGCTTTCGGAGCCCAGCTCGAACATGTCGCCGAGAATAGCCAGCTTGGGCGGGCCGACGGCCGTGGGCCGGCCCGCGAAGCTGCGCAGGGCGGCGGCCATGCTGCTGGGGTTGGCGTTGTAGGCATCGAGCACCAGCTCGTTGCCGGCGAGCGTGCGCAGCAGCTGCGAGCGGTTGTTCTGCGGGATGTAGCCGGCCAGGGCGGCGGCAATGTCGGCGGTGGGCACCTCAAAAAACTGCCCCGCGGCGGCGGCGGCGGCGAGGTTAGGAAAATTGTAGTCGCCGGTGAGCTGGGCGGCAATTTCGGTTTGGTCGCCCAGGCGCAGGGCCACGGCGGGGGCAGCCGCCAGTAGGGTGGCGGGGTAGGTGTCCATCAGACGCGGGTAAGTCACCGTGACGGGTACCTGCGCCGCCAGCGAGGGCAGGCGCGCATCGAGGGTATTCACGAAGGCCGTGCCGCCGGTGCGGGTGAGGTAGTCGAACAACTCGCCCTTGCCCAGGGCCACCCCCTCGGCTCCGCCGAAGCCTTCGAGGTGGGCCTTGCCGATGTTGGTGATGAGGCCGTGGGTGGGCTCGGCGTACTGGCAGTAGCCCGCGATTTCGCCCCGGTGATTGGCCCCCATCTCAATCACGGCGAAGTTGTGCTCGCCCTCGCGCAGGCGCAGCAGCGTGAGGGGCACGCCGATGTGGTTGTTGAGGTTGCCTATCGTGGCCAGCACCCGGTAGCGCCGGGCCAGCACGGCCGTCAGCAGCTCCTTGGTGGTGGTTTTGCCGTTCGAGCCCGTGATGGCCAGCACCGGAATGCGGAAGCGCCGGCGGTGCTCGCGGGCCAGCCCTTGCAGCGCAACCAGCGGGTCGGGGGCATAGGTAAAGCGCAGCGGGTCGGTGGCGGCCAGCACGGCGTTATCTACCACGGCGTGGCGCGCGCCTTTTTCCAGCGCCTGTCCGGCGAAAGCCGCGCCCCGGAAGCTGGGGCCATTAAGGGCGAAGAACAGCGTGCCCGGCTGGGGCTGCCGCGAATCGGTGCTGACCTGGCCGCCGGCGGCCAGGTACTGGGTGTAAAGCGAGGACTGCATGAGGGAGAGAAGTTTCTCGTTGTGGGTTTCTAGGTTTTAGTTGCGGGTTTCTAGTTGCGGGCTCTGGGCTGATTTCAATTGTGAAAACACCATATCACCAGCTTGCCACCAGCACAACCAGAAACAAGCAACTAGAAACCGACGAAGCGGTGTAATTTGCTGCAAAGGTGGGCGTGATTTTTGTTCCAGCGGCTCTCCTATCGCTTTCACCTACGGTCTTTCCGCATGATTCGCTCGTTCACCTTTCTGCTGCTGTTGCTGGCCCTGGCTGGCACCGTCCGCGCCCAGTCGGGTGGCGGGTTTGGGTTTGAATACCGGCCGGCCGGCGCGGTCGTGCAAGGCACCGACACCCTGCGCAATGCCTGGATGGGCGGCCTGAACATGCCCCAGTTCAGCACTATCGACCTGAACAACGACGGCCAGGCCGACCTGTTTGCCTTCGACCATGAAAGCAGCCGCGGCTACACGTTTCTGAGCGTGGCCGCGCCCGCCGCCCCCAACGGCCGCCGCTGGCAGTACGCCCCGCAGTACGAGAGCCTGTTTCCGGCCGACCTCAGCAACTGGGTGCTGCTGCGCGACTACGACTGCGACGGCCGGGCCGACCTCTTCACCTATGCTACCGGGGGCGACATCCGGGTGTTCCGCAACGTGCTGGCCGGCGGGCAAACCAGCTTCCAGGTGGCCTCCGCCCAGCTGCGGTTCACCGGCAGCTTCACCGGCACGGCCAACCTCATTATCGGCGGCTACAACCTGCCCGCCATTCAGGACGTGAACGGCGACGGCAAGCTCGACATCATGTCGTACGACTTCATCGCCTCGTCGCAAATCGAGCTTTACCTGAACACCAGCCCCGGCACCTGCGGCAGCGCCCTGAACTTTAATTTGGAATCCCTCAAGTGGGGCGACATTGAAGCTTGCGGCAACTGCGCGGGCTACCGCTTCAGCGGGCAAAGCTGCTTCACGGCGCCCCGGCCCCTGCACACCGGCGGCCACGGCCTACTGCTGGTCGACCTCGACGGCGACGGCGACCTGGACCTGCTCGACGGCCGTGACAACTGCCCCGAGCTAGTGAAGCTGCTCAACCAGGGCACCACGGCCGCGCCGCTGCTCAGCCAGGCGGGCATCAGCGCCAGCTTTCCGTCGGCGGCGGCGCCGGCCCGGGTGCCGGTGTTTCCGGTGGGCTACGCCTTCGATGCCAATTTCGACGGCCGCTCCGACCTGGTGGTCGCCCCCAACATGGTGAACAACCTGGCCGACTTAGTGGGCCTGAGCCACCAGATTCAGCTCTTTACCAACTCGGCCGCCAGCGGCGCGCCAGCCTATGCGCTCAGCGCCAGCCCGTTTCTGCAGGCCGACATGGTGGATGTGGGCGAAGGGGCCGCGCCCGCTTTTGGCGACATCGACGGCGACGGCCGGCCCGATATGCTGGTGGGCAGCTACGCCGACCGCGTGGGCAGCAACTACCGCGCCGCCCTGGCCTACTACCGCAACGTGGGCACCGCTACCCGCCCGGTATTCAAGCTGATGAGCAGCGACTACCTGGGCCTGGCCTCCCAAAACCTGCTGGCCCTCAAGCCCGTGCTCGTCGACCTTAACCGCGACGGCGCCCTCGACCTGGCCTACGCGACCTACGACCGGGGCACCAACCTGATTTACTACATCCTGAACACCGCGGCGGCTGGGCAGCCGGTTGGCCTCAGCCCGGGCAACGCGATGTTTCTGAAGGCGCAGGGCACCCCCGGCACCGGCATTCTGCCCTACACCAAAGGCGACATGGCCTGCTTTACCGACGTGGATGGCGACGGCTACGTCGACCTGCTGATTGGCACCAACGAAACCCGCGAGCCGGGCCAGAGCCTGCGTTACTTCCGCAACCGCGCCCGCGGCCCCCTCGACAGCGCCTTCGTGCTCGTGAACAACGACTACGGCCGCCTGCGCGACGCCAATGGCAACGCGCCCCTCAACCTGAGCCCCACCGTGGCCGATTTCGACGGCGACGGCCGCCCCGACCTGCTGACCGTGGACGCGACGGGCCTGTTGCGCCTGTTTGCCGACTATCGCAGTCAGGCTCCCCTGTTTATCGAGCGCACCGACCTGCTCTACAACGCCCGCACGAGCCAGTACGAGGAGTCGCGCCTGGGCCTCGGGCGGGAGTCGCACTGCGCCCTGGCCGTGGCCGACGTGAACGGGGACGGTGCCCCCGAGCTATTTGTGGGCACCCAGGCCGGCGGCGTGCTCAGCTACGGCACCCGCAACCGCACCGCCACCGCCACCCAGGCCGCGGCGGCTCGCGCCCTGGGCTTGAGCGTCTACCCCAACCCTGCCCGCATCCGCGCCACGGTTGAAACCGCGCGGCCCACCCGGCTCACGCTGCTCGACCTGACCGGCCGCGTGGTGCGCCCCGCCGGCCCAGCCCTGCGCCAGCACCTGCTGGAGTTGGGCGGGCTGGCCCCGGGGCTATACCTGGTGCGTGCCGTGGGTGCCGATGGCAGCACTGCCGTGCAGCGTTTGGCGGTGGAATAGACGTGGCGGCCCGCCAGTCTGATAAAGTTAGGACTGACGCACTCGGCTGCTTTTGCCCGGCGCTTCAGCGCCGGGATAGCCAGTCAGTCTTTTGGGGGGGCTTTAGCCCGAGAACGGTCGCTGTTGGGCTAAAGCCCCCCAAAAGTCGGAAAACTCCGGCCCCCGGCGCTAAAGCGCCGGGCAAAAGC
>JANXMN010000338.1 GCA_025354605.1 Hymenobacter sp.
CAGCCCCTGATTCAGCGCCTGATTTCACGGCGAACCCGGCGGGCGCGCTAGCTTACTTTTTGCAGCATGGCTCGCTACCCGTAGCGGCCCCGATGCCTTCGGAGCAACAGCTGCTGGGTGCCTTTCCGGCCTGGCTGGCCCAGGGCTGGCGCGGGCTGCGGCCGGCACTGCAGGCCGGCGGCCCGGCCGCCCTGCACCGCCTGGCCCGCCTGCTGCCGGAGCCCTTGCTGCTGCAGCTGCTTCGGCTGGCCGTACCCGGGCAGGTGCGCCCCGTGCGCGGCGTGATGGACTCGATATGGCAGCTGCCGGCCACCCGGGCCGGCGGCAATACCTGGCCGGATTTATGGGCGCTCACTTTCACCTATCTGCTGCGGGATGATTTCCGCTCATTCAGCAGCCCGGAGTTTCAGCAGTGGCTGGCGCAGCAGCTGGCCGGGCCACGGTCGGGGCAGACAGCGGGACAAGCGGCGGGACAAGCGGTGGACTTCGGCCAGCCACCAACGGCGACGGGTACGCTGGCTACCGGCAAGCCCGCAGCCGCCAGTGTCACTCCGGGAGGCACCAACCTGCTTGCTACCGAAAGGGCCGCCGCCGCCGACAATACCTGGTCGACCGACGAGTCCGCTCTGGCCGGCACCGCTTTCAGCAGCAGCAATGCTTCGGGGGGCGCGAATGCCACTTCTTTGGGCGAAGTCGCGGGTGCGGGCAATAACTTTGCCGCTCAGCCTACTCCAGGAGCTGACGAAGTTTTTACCGGAAGTAGCCTTGCTGCGGCCCGCCACATCCTGCCCGCCGCTGACCAACCGGTTGTGGCCGCTGCTTCTGCGACCACCGCAACTCCGGCCGCCAACGGCCCAGTCGGCCACGCCCTGACCTTGGCGCAGGCGCAGGAGGTAATCCAACACCAGCTGGCTGATGGCGTGCCCCCGCCCTGGTGGCCGGGCCGGACGGCTAGTCCGGCCCGGCTGCGCGCCCTGCTGGCCCAGGTGCTGCGCGCCGGGCCGCTCCCGGATTTTTTACGGACGCAGCCTTTGTCACCCGATGCCCAGCAGCAGCTGGTGGCGCTAGCTGACTTCACCCAACTGGCCGGGATACTAGCGGCCCGGGGAATTTCCACCGGCTCGGCCCCGGTAGCCGCTGCCCTGGCCGCACTGGAACGCCGCGAGGCTACGGGCACCGCAGGTTGGCTGCGGTTGCTGCGGGCGGCTTACCTGCATTTTTACCTGGGAGGTGGACACCCGGCGGCCGGTTCGATGCGGTCGGAAATACAGCGGCTGGCGGCCATTTACCAACTGCCCCTGCCGGCCACGATGGGCAAAATCCGGCGCTGGCTGGCCGGCCGGCCCGCGCTGCTGAGTGATGATTTTCTAGCCGCCCTGAATCAGCTGGTTGCTGTGCCGGTTGCTGCCCGAGCTTCCACTCCGTTGGGTAAGCGCGACCAAGCAGCTCAGGCTTCGCGGCCCGTTGAGCACTTCAGCCCGACATCCAGGCCTGGTATTCAGGCAGACGATGCCAGCCAACCCGAGCCGCAGAATAACCAACCCGGGCCGCAGGATGGACGACCCGGACCGCAAGCTGCCCAACCCGGGCTACAGAATGGGCAACCCGAGTCGTGGCACGGCCAACCCGGGTCGCAGGACGGACAACCCGGGTCGCAGGACGGACGACCGGAGTCATGGAAAGGCCAACCCGGGTCGCAGGACAGACGACCGGAGTCATGGAAAGGCCAACCAGCGGAGCCGCACGACTCCGTTGCTGAGCAGCTCACGGAGCTGCCGACTGGCGTAGCGGCCCGCGACCTGGTATTCTACCTGCTGCGGTACCAGCGCGCGCCGTGGTGGGCCCCGGCGGGCCTCACGCTGGCGCAGCAGCGGCAGCTGCTAACGCGGGTGGCGCAGCAGTACCGGGCCGGGTTGCAGGCGCTGGTGCAGGCCCACGGCCGGGAACCGGAATTTCGGCAGGCGCTGGCGGGGCTGGCCAGCTTCGCGCAGCTGGCCCGGTTCGTATCGCGGCCGGGGCCAGCTGCGCCGGGTCGGCTGGCCCCGGCCGTGCTGGCCGCGCTCGACCAGCAGCTGGCCCGGGCCGCCGAGCCGGTGGCCCGGCTGCTGCGGCAGGCTTACCTCACCGCCGCCTTCCACGCCAACCCCGCCGACATTCGTACCCTGGCGGCCGGGGTGCGGCGGCAGGCCACGCGGGCGGGCACCTCCTGGCGCACCGTGCTGCGCTACGTGGCCTGGCTGCACCGGCAGCTGCCGACGCTGGCCACGGCCCCATTTTTTGCCGCGCTGCTGGCTGCGGCCGTCACCGACGAGTCGGCGGCCGGCCCGCCCCGGCTGGTTGGCCGACGCCCCCGGCCGCGTGCAACCAGCCCGGCGCACAGCCAGTCGGCCGCCGCGGCTTTTCAGGAGTTGGAGCAATACCTGCGTACCGGCCAGGCCTCGACTTTCGCCGCCACCGGCCCGGCGGCCAGCACGGCGGACGGGGCGGCGGCATTCGCTGATGGCCGGCCGGCCACCGACCAGGCCGCGACCAATGCGTCGGCAGTTGCGGCCAGCCGGGGCGCGGGCGCGGTGTTGCAGCGGCTGGCGGCGCAGTGGCAGCTGCTGTTGCGGCCCGAGCACCGGCCCGCCTGGCAGCCGCTGCGGCCGCTGCTGGCGTCGGGCACGGTGCGCGCCCGGCTGCTGGCCAGCCTTGGCGAGGCCGGGTTCTGGCTGCTGCTGCGCCAGCTTTACCCTGGCCACTACCGGCTGGCCTTCCGCTTGGCCACCGACTGGCAGCTGCTGGCCCGGCAGGGCTTAGTCAAGTTGAACGCGCTGGCGTTGTTTGAGGTACTGCTAACCCTTATTCAGGCCACGCCGGCGGCGTCGTGGCGGCCCAGGGCGGCGGTGCAGGCGCTGCTGGCGGCCGAGGAAGCGCTTTGGCCCCAGGCCGCGGCAAAGCGCGGCCACTCGCGGGCGGGGCAGCTGCTGGCGGCCATTGGCCGGCGGGGGCTGGTGCTGCGCGGGCCGCTGGGCGCGCTGCTCACCCTGCACCACCAGGCCGGGCAACCGGCCCGGCCGACCCCGCCGGCCACTCCCATTCCCTTTCGCAACGAAGAAGACCGTCCTATGGAAACCGTATACCTCGAAAATGCCGGATTGGTGCTGCTGTGGCCCTTTCTGACCATGCTGTTCGACCGGCTGGGCTACCTCGAAAACCAACAGTTCCGCGACGAGGCCAGCCGGCAGCGGGCGGCTTTGCTGCTCCAGTTTCTGGCTTCCGGCACCCCGGCGGCGCCCGAGTACCAGCTGCCCCTCAATAAACTGCTGTGCGGCATTCCCCAGGGCGAGCCGCTGCCCGCCAGGGTGGAGCTCAGTACCGACGAAACCGAGCTGGGCGAAAGCCTGCTCCGGGCCGTTATTGCCCGTTGGGAAATTCTGAAAAGCACCAGCATTGCCGGCCTGCGCGAAACCTTTCTGCTGCGCGCCGGCAAGCTGGAGTGGCTGCCCGACGACCGCATCGTGCTCACCGTGGAACCCAAAACCGTTGATATTCTGCTCGACCAGCGCCCCTGGTCCATTTCCATCATCAAGCTGCCCTGGATGGCGGCCCCGCTCTACGTCACATGGCGCTAACCAATTTCACCACCAACGGGGCCGCCCTCGCCGCCGAGCTGCACTGGCTGGGGGAAGTCATCGCCACCCGCCTGGCCCTGTATTTCGGGCTGGAAAGCGCGCGCAAAACCATTGCGGCCGTGCCCGTGCCCGACCTCGCGGCCGCCCCTTCGGCCTACGCGGCCCTGGTGCAGGAGCTGGGCCTCAGCCCCTCCGAGCGCCTGGTGCTGGCCCTGGCACTGGCGCCCCACGTGCAGCCGCAGGTGCTCGATGCCTTTTTTGCTCGCAATGCCGTGCACTTCGACCGCAGCTTCACCGAGTTTGGCGGGCTGCGCGGCAAGGGCCACGGCGGCTTTTTGCCCACCGGCGAAACCGCCCTGTTTCTGCTGGCCGGCGACGACCTGCCCAAGCGCCTGCGCTGGCAAACCAAGCTCTGGCAGGATTCGGCCCTCACCCGCGCCGACCTGGTGCGGTTGGTACCCGCCGAAGCCGGCGAGCCGGCCGCCAGCGGCGCCCTCGCTATTCCGGCCGACCAGCTGGCCCGGCTGCTCACCGGCCAGCGCGCCGAGCCCACCTACAACTCCGACTTCCCCGCCCGCCTCGTCACCACCCCGCTCGCCTGGAAGGACCTCGTGCTCGACTTCCAAGTGAGCGAAGAAGTGGCCGAGCTGCGCACCTGGCTGCAGCACCAGGACGAGCTGCTGGCCGACAAGCACCTGCGCCGCCATCTTAAGCCGGGCTACCGGGCCTTGTTCTACGGCCCGCCCGGCACCGGCAAAACCCTCACGGCCTGCCTGCTGGGCCAAGCCACCGGCCGCCCCGTGTATCGCATCGATTTGTCGATGGTGGTATCGAAGTACATCGGCGAAACCGAGAAGAACCTGGCCCGGGTGTTCGACATGGCCGAGCACCGCCACTGGATTCTATTTTTTGATGAAGCCGACGCCCTGTTCGGCAAGCGCAGCACCGCCGCCAGCTCTTCCAACGACCGCCACGCCAACCAGGAAACGGCCTACCTGCTCCAGCGCATCGAAGAATTCCCCGGCGTCGCCATCCTGGCCTCCAACCTCAAGGGCAACCTCGATGAAGCATTCTCCCGCCGCTTTCAGGCCATGATATACTTCCCCATGCCGGCCCCCGCCGAGCGCCTGCGGCTCTGGCAGCAGGCCTTCGCCGGCCCGGCCCGGCTGCCCGCCGACGACAACTTCGAGGATATTGCCGAGCAGCACGCCCTGGCCGGCGGGGCCATTGCCAACGTGCTGCGCTACTGCGTGCTGGCCAGCCGCCGCCACAACCGCCCCGTGGCCCTGGCCGACGTGCGCAAGGGCATCCAGCGCGAGCTGGCCAAACAAGGCAAAACTTCCTGAACCGCTTTCCTTTTTTCTGCTTCGCGCCATGCGTATTCCTCCTCGCCGCCCGTCTTTTCGCTCCGTTTCCGTGCTGGCCGGGCCGCTGCTGGGCCTGCTGCTGGCGGCCGGCAGCCTGCCCGACTACGGCCAGTCGCCGGCCGCCAAGCCACGGCCGCCGCGACGGACGAAGACCACGAAGACGGTGACCCGGACGGCGGACCCAGCCCAGGCCAGGCCGGCGAAAACGGCAACGCCCGCCCCGTCCGCCAGCCGCCCCATCGAGCTGGTGCCGCCGCCCAGCGTGCAGGACTACCGCCGCTACAGCGCCGAAGACCGGCAGACGTTCAGTATTGCCGAAAACGCCGCCCTGCCCGACTACCAGTATCCGTCTTTCCTGCCGCCGCCCCTGCCCGATACGCTGCGCCTGCGGCCGGGCGCGGTGGTGTTCGGCTGGCATCCGTACTGGATGGGCAGCGCCTACGTGAACTACGATTTCGGGCTGCTGACCCACGTGGCCTACTACGGCTACCAGGCCACCGACCAGGGCGGGCTGCAGCTGCCTGCGCCGGCCGGTCAGGGGCCGGAAAAGCTCATCACTTATACCCGCCAGCAGAACCCGGCCTGCCGGGTGCTGCTCACTATTGGCTACCCCGGCGCGGAGGGGCGCACCTCGCTGCTCGCCCCGGGCGGGGCCGCCCGCCGGCTGCGGCTGGTGGAGGCCATCGTGCGGGAAGTGGCCGCCACCCACGCCGATGGGGTGAACCTGGACTTCTGCCCCCCCGACCAGAAGCCCACCCGCCTGAACCTGATTGGCCGGCAGAAAAAGGCCGAAGCCGCCGCGCTTCGTAAGCAGAATAAACGCAGTGCCGCCCGCGCCAAAGCCCTGCTGGCGCAGCAGCAGCAACAAACGCCCCTGCCCGCGGCGGCCCTCCGCCTGGCCACCGCCAAAGACCAGTACACCGACTCGCTGCAGCAGACCACCGAGCAGCTCCAGGACCTGGGCCGCCGCCTCATTGCCCACAAAGCCGCCGCCCCGCACCGGCCGGTGCCGCCCGTGCCCCAGTACTCGCTCTGGCAGCGGGCGCTGATAAAGCTGAAGCTGCAAACCCCCGCGCCGCCCGCGCCGGTGGCCTTCGATACGACGAGCTACCACGGTATTACCCTGGCCCTCGCCGGGGAGCGCACCGAACTGCTCGCCCGCAGCAAGCAGCTGCGCCAGCTACTGGCCACCAATGCCGTGCAGCTGCGCAAAGCCGGGGCGCAGCAAGCCGCCGAGCAGCCCGTGGTGGCCGCCAACGTGGCCGAAATCGCCCGTCTGATGACGCGCAGCCAGGATTCGCAGGCCGTGGTGCAACAGCGGCTGGCCGCCACCGGCGAGGCCCTGCGGGTATTGCAGCGCCGCCAGCAAACCTACCAGTACGTGGTACCGGCCAGCATGCTGCCGCTGGCCAACCGCTCGCAGGAGCTGCAGGATTTTCTGCGCCTGCTCAGCGCGCGGCTGCACGCGGGGCCGGGCCAGGCCATTATCGCCCTGAGCCTGCCCGCCGTGGACAGCACCCACACTTACGCCAACCTGCAGCACGTGCAGGACGTGGTGCAGCTGTTCATCCTCAAGGCTTTCGACTACACGCCCTACAACCAAGTGGTGCCCGGCCCACTGGCCCCCCTCAACCCCGGCGACCCCTGGGGGCCGTTTAGCGTCACCACTTCGGTGGCATACTACCTGCAGCTGGGCCATGTGCCCCGGCCCCAGCTGGTGGTAGGCTTTCCGCACCTGGCCAAGTGCTGGCAGGTCGACAGCGTGGGCAACGAGCTGGTGGGCGACGAGCACGCCCCCGAATACTGGACCAACCGCCAGCTGCGCAGCCACCTGCCCCTCGGCGACACCAAGCTCGACCTCACCAGCCTAAGCCGCAACACCAGCAGCCTGGCCCGGACCTACGGCCTCGACCCGCCCCAGGCCTGGTGGGAAGACTCGGCCAGCCTGGCCCCCAAATACGCCTGGGTGAAGAAAGAGCAGCTGGCCGGCGTGGGCATCTGGGCGCTGGGCTACGACGACGGCTCGCGCCAGACCTGGCACCTGCTGCAAGCCAGCTTCACCACCAAAACGCCCCCGCCCCCCACCCCCAGCCTGCTGGAGCGCCTTTACGCCCGGCGGCACGTGCTACTGTTTGCCGGCATCGTCCTGATTGCGTTTATGCTGCTGGGCCTGCTCATCGCCCTGTTCCGCAATGCCCACGCCCTGGCAGCCCGCCCCCCGGTGCTGGCCGTGGTGAGCCTGCTCATCGGGCTATGCCTGGTGGCCCTGGCGGGCTACCTGGTGTGGTTTGGCGGCCTGCCGCTGGCTGAGGTGCTGCTGGCCGGCGCGGGCGCGGCCACGCCCGCCCTGCTGGTCGTGCTCTACCGCCGGGCCACCCGGCACCGCATCATCCCCTGAGAAGTGAATGAGCCGACGGACGCGCTGGCTTCTCATCCATTCATTCCGTTAGCAGCGAGCCGATGGCGGCCCCGGCCACGCGCCCCACATACACCCCCAGCACGCACAGCCCGAACAATAGCAGCTTTAGCGAAAACAGGGCTTTGGTGGGCAGCTCCCGCAGCAGTGGGTCGTGCAGGGTGGGGTTCTGCTCGAGCAGCAGGCGCAGGCCCACGGCGAAAAATGCCGCCACCAGCAGGGCGCCCAACAGCCACATTAATTCGCGCAAAACGGTGGGAAGGAGTTTAGCCAGCATATGTGTCTGAAATTTGCTTTGCGTAACAAGGGCTGGAGGCCCAGCTGCGGCCGGCGCGCCCTGCGGGGTGATGGACGACTAATTATCGCCCCTTTCTACCCTTCACGACCGTGAATCCGCCTTCTTCCATTTTGGCCTCTTCCGGGGTTTTGGGCTTGGCGGCCCGGGCCGCTGCCGCCGCGTCCCGCGCCGCATCGGCGGCGGCTTTCGTGGCATTGTAAGCAGCTTGCAGGCGGCCGAGCTGGTTGGTTTCGAGTACTATTCGCCCCGCATGGTCTTTGTAAGCCTCCGAATCCTGGTCGCCGGTAAAGCTGTCCTGCTCGGCCGTTCTGAATTCGATGGAGGTTTCGAGCACCTTGATATCCTCCTGCATCTCCCCCAGCTTGTTGCGGCCAATGGTCTTGGTCACCTCTTTCTTGATGCTGCCGGCTTTGCCCGCGGTTTTCTTGCCGCTGGTATTGAGCTTGGGCTGCACTACCCCCCGGCCCCCGGCCGGCATGGCGGCCGAGCGACCGCCGTGACGCTCATCCGCCAGCACGCTCGCCAGCAAGGTTGCCCGGGCTCCCTGCGCATCGGCCTCGTGCTCCAGCCCGGCGTTGTCGTTGATGGGCAGCTGGCCCGCAAGCTGCGCCGTGGGCTTCACCCGGCCCTGCTGCTGCTGCACCACGTGCCAGGCTTCGTGCGGCAAATGTTCTTCCTGGCCCGGCGCGACGTGAATGTCGCGGCCCTGCGCGTAGGCGTGGGCTTGCAGCTGCGCGGGCTGGGCCGAGTTGTAGTGCACCTGCACGTCATCGAGCGCATAGCCCGAGAGGGTTTCCACGCCGGCCTTCAGGTTGTCGGGCAGGCCGGTGCTGTTGGCTTTCAGCTGCCGGGCCTGCTGGCGGGGGCTGCTGGCAATGGCTGCCTGCATGTTGCGCTGCTTCGCCGCCGCCGGGCGGCGGTCAGCAATGGCGGGGCCGGCAGCCTGAATAGCGGCTTTGCCGGTAGCAGCGCGGGGAGCGGAGGTTTTCATAAGCAGCGCGGAAGAAGAGGCAGGTTGGAGGCCAACAAGGTACATAATTGGCCGATAAGTCAGGGCAGCCAATAGTCGCTTCGCGGTTGGCCCAGGCCTCCATAGCGTGTGCCGAATGCCCGCCCGCCGCCTACCTACCGGCGAACCGAGCGCTGCTCCCGGCCCGGCGCTACGCGGGCAGCGGCACCGAGCTCACCAGCATGAAGAAGTAAACCGGGTACACCGCAACAAAAAAACCCTCACTGCGCGCGGCAATAAGGGTTTTTGTGAGGAGTATTGGGCTC
>JANXMN010000361.1 GCA_025354605.1 Hymenobacter sp.
TTCCGCGAGCACCTGGCCCGGCGCGGGGTACAAGCCCAAGTGCCCCGCGGGGTGGTGGCCGACAAGGGCCGCTTTTTCATCCACGCCAAGCGCTGGGTTGTCGAGCGCAGCATCGCCTGGGCGGGCGCCAACCGCCGCCTGGCCAAGGACTACGAGCGCAAAACCACCCACGCCAATGCCTGGCTGTCCCTGGCGAACATCCGACGACTTGCCCGATTAACTTAAACAGCCTCTAAGATTTCCGCGACCAGCTAGTTTGTCTACGATGGTCAGACCGAGAGCAAAAGCAATTGGTTGACATCCTTCAATCCTCATCCCCACCGGCGCCCTTGCTCAGTTCGGCGTTCAGGAAGTACGCGCCGCGCCGCACCAGCGCCGTGGTATCGGCCGCCGGGTCCAGCAGGATAACGCCCACGTCGCCGTTTTCGTGGGGGCCGGTGCGCACCTTCAGGCGGCGGAACGTGCTGCCGCTATTGGTTTGGTGTACCCGCACAAACACGTAGCTCAACTCACCGGCCTCGATGATGGCCGCTTCGGGCAGCGTGCGCTGCCGCTGGTTGCCGGTCTGGATGTGGGCCGCCACGAACTGGCCCGGCAGTAGGTTTTCGGCGCCGGGGTCGAGGTGGGCGTGCACGGCCACGGTGTGGGCCTGGTCGTCGAAGGCCTTGCCCACCAGAAACACGTGGGCGGTGTGCTCCGGTGCGGTTGCACCCTGCCCCGGCACCCGGAAGCGGATGAGCTGCCCCACTTTCACCTGGGCAATGTCTTTCTCAAACACCTTGAGCTGCAGGTGCAGGTCGGAACGGTCCACCAGCTCCACCAGCACGTCCTGCGGGTTCACGAATTGGCCGGGGTTTATGTTCACCGCCTTCACGTAGCCGCCGATGGGCGCCGCGAGGGCCACGGTGGGCACAATGGTACCGGTGGCTGCCAAGCGCTCCGGCGAAAGGCCCAACTGCCGCAGTTGCGCGGCCTGGCTTTGCTGCGCGGCCCGCTCGGTGGCATAATCGGCTTGGGCTTGCTGCAGCTTGCGCTTGGCCCCCACGTCTTCCACGTCTAGGATGCGCTGCCGGGCCAGGTCCTGGGTGAGGAACGTGGTGCGGGCACAGCTCTGGAGGTAGTCCTGCTGCAGCTTGAGGTAGTCGGGGTGGCGCAGCACGGCCAGCGTGGAGCCCCGGGCCACGTGCTGCCCCGGCAGCACCAGCACGCGCACCACGTAGCCGCCCATCACGGCCGACACGGAGGCCATGTTTTGCGGGGGCACGTCCACCACGCCGTTGGCTTGCACGTCGGTGGTGAGGTTCTTGCGCTCAAACGAGCCCTCTTCGATGCCTGCCGCCCGGTACTGCGCCGCGTTAAGCGAGAGCTGGTCGGGGTCGGCGGGGGCAGTTGGCGCCGCTTTGGCCTCGGTGGCCGGGGGTGTTTTGTCGTGGCAGCTAACCAGGGCCAAGCCAAGGGGAAGGACCAGGCAGGCAACATTCTTAGGAAAAAGCATAGCAAAAGCGCCGGAGCGCCGGGGTTAAGGGTTGGTGCCGGCCAGGGCCAGCAGGCTGATGACGTACTCGTCGTACTGGCGCACCTGGTCGAGGTAAGCCTCCTGGATTTGCCAGGCGGGTTGGGTGTTCACCACGTAGGTCACGTAGTCGATGTCGCCGGCGCGGAAGCTCTTCTCGGCCGTGTTCAGAATAAGCCCCGCCTGAGGCAGGGCGCTTTGCTCGTAGTAACTCAGCGAGGCCCGGGCCTGAAGCAGTTGCTGCCGGAGGCCGGCGAGCTGGCCCCGCAATTGGGCCGTGGCGTACGTGAGCTGCGCGTTGGCCTGCTGCTCGCCCACCTGCGCCGCCGCCACCCGCGCCCGTTGGGCGCCGCCCAGCAGCGGCAGGGCCACCCCGGCCTGTGCCACTTGGTAGCCGCGCACCCCGCCAATGCTTTGGTTGAAGTAGCCCACGCGCAGGTCGGGCAGGCGGCGCAGGCGTTCCAGCCGGGTTTGCTCCTGGCTGAGCAGCACCTGCTGGCGCAGCAGGCCCAGCGTGGGGTTATTGTCCGGTGCGAGGCCGGCGGTATCCGCCATGCCCAGCGCCGCCACGGGGCTGGCCAGCGTGTCGATGGCCACCGGGCCGGCGCTGCCCACCAGCAAGGCCAGCTGCTGGCGCTGCACCAGCACATCGGTCTGCAGCACGGCCAGGCGGTTTTCCAGCTCGCGGGCCCGGACCTCGGCCGCCACCTGCTCCAGGCGGTTGGTTTCGCCCACCTGGTAGCGAATGCGGGCGGCCCGCGCCGCGCGTCGGTACAGGCTGTCCTGCTTGCGCAGCACGGCGGCACGGCGGTAGCTCACCAGCAGGGTGTAGTAGGCCCCACGAATGCTGCGGGCCAACTCGCGGCGCTGGCTGTTAGCGTGCTGCTCGGCGCTGCCCACCTGGTTTTGCAGCACCCGGCGCTGCGCCGCGTACACCGTCGGGAATGCCACCTGCTGTACTATGTTGAAGCTGTAATCCAGCGTGGCATCCGATATCTGGCCCCGCTGCCCGTCCACGATGGTGCGGGGCAGGTCGTAGCCGGTGCGGGCCAGGGCCCGCTGCCGCTGCACTTCCAGGGCCGCGCCTTGCACCAGCAGGCTTTGTCCGAGGCCGGTTTGCAGGGCCTGAGCGAGTGAAACCGGTGCCGTAGGGGGCATCGCGGCTGTGGTGCCAAAAGTATTCTGGCCCCGGGCCGGGACCGCCAGCAGGCCCAGGCTCACCAAAAGCAGCGCCGCCATGCCGGGACGAAGCCCACGCGGCGCATGTGCAGCAGGTTCCGGCGCCTCCGGCTCGGGAGTGTTGGGCTCGTCCGACTTAGGGTCTTCCTTTTTTGTTACCAGCGAGTAGAGCACGGGCAGCACCACCAGCGTGAGCAGCGTGGCCGATATCAACCCGCCAATCACCACCGTGGCCAGGGGCTTCTGCACCTCAGCGCCGGCCGACGTGCTCAGCGCCATGGGCAGGAAGCCCAGCGACGCCACCGAGGCCGTGAGCAGCACCGGCCGCAGCCGCTCGGCGGTGGCGCGCAGCACCCGGGCGTGAATGTTGCGGACACCGGCCTCGGCCAGTTCGTTCAGGCTGGCCATGAGCACGATGCCGTTGAGCACCGCCACCCCAAACAAGGCGATAAAACCCACGCCGGCCGAGATGCTGAAGGGCATCCCGCGCAGCCATAAGGCAAAAATACCGCCGATGGCCGCCAGCGGAATGCCCGAAAACACCAGCAGGGCCTCCTTCACCGAGCGAAAGGAGAAATACAGCAGCAGAAAAATCAGCAGCAGCGCCACAGGCACCACCACTTCGAGCCGGGCGGTAGCCCGCTGAAGATTCTCAAAGGCCCCGCCGTACTTGATGGTGTAGCCCGCCGGCAGCTTGAGCCCCTTGTTCAGCCGGCCCTGGATGTCCTTCACCAGGCTTTGCACGTCGCGGTTGCGCACGTTCACGCCGATGTTGATGCGGCGGCGGGCGTCGTCGCGCGAAATCTGCATGGGGGCGTTGCGGAAGGCCACCGTGGCCACGTCCTCCAGGGGCAGCTTGTGGCCGTCGGGCAGGTCCACGAGCAGGCCGCGCAGGTCATCGAGGCCGCGGCGATGAGCACTGTCGAGGCGCACCACCAGGTCGTAGCGGCGCTCGTTCTCGTACACCTGGCCCGCGATTTCGCCCGCGAAGCTGGTGCGCAGCAGCGTGTTCAGGTCGGCC
>JANXMN010000380.1 GCA_025354605.1 Hymenobacter sp.
CGTGCGCGGCGGGCTGCGGGGCCGGGGTAGCGGAGGCGAATTCGGGGGTCTGGTTTTCCATTTACAAAGTGCTGGCGTAGCCAATAAAGGTCTGGGCGGTGGCCTCGTCGGCGCAGGCGGCCAGGAGGCGGCGGTGCACAAGGCGGGCGTAATTGGTTGAAACTAATTTTTTGGCAACGAGCATCAGGTCCTGCAAGAGCGAAGCATATTTGTCCCAGTCAACACCGACCAGCAGCGCTTTCTCCGCCGCCGAGCCTTGCCGGACAAGCCAGTCCTCGTCCCCGCCGAATTTCAGCAGCACGGCAAGCTGGTCGATGGTAATTCGGGAATCAGGCACTGAATGAGGAGTTGGTAAGAAGGAAAAAGGGGGCTCTAAGCTAACATGAAGCGGGTTTCGCGGGATAGTTCAATTGGGCAAAAAGCGTGTTTCCGGGTTCAGTGCAATAAAAATCAGCGGCTGGCTTCGCGCCGGAAAGCACTCAGCGCGCGGCTCAGCTTCAGCAGCTGCTCGTCGCTCACCTGCGGGGCGGTGCGCGTGAAGTTCAGCAGGCGCAGCAGCTCATCCACGCGCGGCCGGGGCACGCCCGATTTCTGGCTGAGGCGCTCACGGAAGGCTTCGTCGGCAAAGTCGGGGCTGGGCTCGTGGAAGCGGGTGCGCAGGTAATCCAGAAACAGACTCACTTTTTTCTCGGCAATCAGCCCGTGGCTGCGGCCCTGGCGGTAGAGGCCGGCCACGGTGCGCGTAAACAGCAGCGTGGTGTTGGGCAGCGGATTGATGGTGGGGATGATGCGCTGCCGCCGCCGCGCGCCCATCACGGCGAAGAGCAGCGCGCCGGCCAGCGTGAGGTAGTAGGCCAGGCGCAGGGGCTCGTGGGCCATTACTACCCGCAGCAGCGACTGTTCGCCGGCCGGCCCCTGCTTCTGATATTCGTCCCAGAACGTGCGGCGGGCCGGCAGGTAGCGCAGGGCCGCCACGGCAAACGGCCGCACCCGTGGCTGCAAAAAGTAGCGGTTGCTGAACGCCGCCGGCACCGAACACAGGTAAAAATGGCCGCGCCCGTGGGCGATTTCCAGGTACACGGCCCGGCCCCGGGTGTCGGTGGCCAGGGTATGGCCGGCGTGGCCGGGCTTCAGGCTGAAGCGGAAGTGCGCGGCCACGCCCGGCAGGCGGCAATGCCCCGCCGCCAGGGCCGGATTGGCGAAGCGCAGGTCCACCGAGTCGGCCACGGGCAGGCCGTGCGGGCCGGGGTGGGTGGGCAGCTCCAGCCGTTGCACCGCCACGCCCAGCGAGTCGAGGAAGGCCCCGTTCAGGTTCTCGGCCGTAACGAAGACGGCATTGCCGCGTCGGGCAAAGGCCAGCAGCGTCCGCGCGTCAAGCCGCACGTTGTCGAACTCGTTGTTGATGTACAGATAGTTGGCACTGCCGTCGCGCAGGGGCAGGGGCACGGCGGCTTCGGCCAGGTCCGCTTCGGGAGTGTCGGCCGCCGCGGTAGGTGTGGTAGCTGAGTCGGAAGCCGTGGCAGTTGAAGCCGTGGCAGTTGAATCGGCAGCCGTGGCAGTTGAATCCGAAGCCGTTCCGGCCGAATCAGCCGCCGGCTCGACGTTGGTCGTGGCGCCCGTGGGCGGCGAGTCGTCGTCGCTGGGCGCGATGCCGGTGAGCTGGTTGTAGGCGGGCAGGCGCACTACTTCCACCGAATCGGTGCCGAGCAGGCGGGGCAGCTGGTCGAACAGCGCGTAGGTGCCGTAGGGAATCTTGTCGGTGTTGATGTAGGTCGGGGTCCAGTCCTGGGGCTTAGGCCGGTGCGATTCCACCAGCACGTACACCCCGAACAACAGGCCCAGCCCCAGCATGTACAGCCGGAAAGTAGTGAGGTAGCGCATCAGGCAATAGTAGGCTTGGCGGAAGAATCGGCGGCCGTGCGGACGGCGCGCTGGGCGGCCCGCACCGGCGCGTACTGCGCCGCCGTGAGCGGCAGCTCGCCGTACCACACGTACTCGAACTGGCGCGTGGCCATCCGAAACGCCTCACGCAGCGGGCCGGCCGGCAGCTCGAGCAGGTAGGCGTGGTTGGTTTTGTCGGGCTCCCAACGCAGGCGGCCCTGGTCGCTGAGGTGTTTCAAGGCTTCGAGGTAGCCCAGGCGCACGGCCAGGCGGAAGTTGCCCGCCGCCTCGGCCTCGGCCAGGCGGGCCGGGAAATCCACGCCGTGAATGTCCTCAGCCAGCACGTCGTAGGCCAGCCCGGTGCGGCGGCGGCGGCCAAAGGCCCCGGTCAGGTCGACCTGCAAAAACTTGAGCACGGCAAACACCAGCGCCGCCACGATGGCCGCGTACCAGCCATACTGCCAGGTGAGGCGGCCGCTGTGGGTGCTCAGCAGGCGCTCCAACAGGCGGCCCACCCAGCTCCAGAACCGGTCCCAGAGGCTCATTTCATCCACGCTGGCTTCCTCGTACTGAAAGGCCGGGTCGGCCTGCAGCTCGCGCAGGCGGGCTTCGTCGGGGCGGCGGGCGGGCAGGGGCGTGGCGCGGTCGGGCGGCAGGGGCCAGGGCCGGGGTTTCGCGTCGGCGTCGGCGTCATTTTCGGTCGTTGCGGCGGGGGCGGGGGCCGCCGGCGGAGCCGGTGCCGGCCGCGCCGGGGTACGGGGCGGGGCGGCCAGCGTGGCCTGGGCCAGCAGCAGCCACGGCAGCAGCGCCAGCAGCCGGCGGTGCAGCCTATCGTGCAGCCGGCTAGTATTCGCCTTCCTCATCGGGGCGGTAGGAGTAGTTGCTGGCGGCCGGGGCGGCCAGCTGGCCCAGCTGCGCCAGCTGCTGCCGGGCGCCGATGTTGTCGCGTCGCTCGGCCAGGTTGAAGTACTGGAAGCTCATGGCCAGCAGCGGCAGCGTGAGCAGCAGCACCGCCCCGCCCGCGTACAGCAGCGTGGCGGCCTGCATGGGTAGTGTCGAGCCCGAACCCGTGCCGGTTTTGGTGAGCTGCAGCATGTCAAGCATCATCAGCCCATACATGGGAATGGCAAACAGATAGCCCATGAAGCTCTGAATCATCACCATGATGAAGCCCAGCCCAAACGTCGACCACCACTTGCCCCGAATCAGGTAGAAGCTGCGGCGCAGGGCCGCGACCGCGCCCAGGTCTTCGAGCCACAGCACCGGAAAATACAGCGCCAGGCACACAAACAGCCAAATCAGCAGGACGTACACCACCACCACCCCCAGCACCACCCACACCGCACTGCTGGCGCTGCCCGCTACCAGGCCGATGCCGCCAACGATGATTCCCAGCACCACCAGCAGCCCCAGCCCCAGGGCCAGCAGCAGCAGGCAGGCCCGCACCACGCGGCCCAGCCGGGTGCGCATCCAGGCCCATACCTGGCGGGGCTGCACGGTTTCGGCGGCGGGCAGGTGCAGGCGCACGCGCAGGTAGGCATACACCGTGCTGTTGAGCAGCAGGAACGTGACCAGGCTGCCCAGCGCGGTGAGGGCAAAGCCCACGCCACCCCAGCCCCGGTACATGGCCAGCGGGTCGATGCCGCCGGCCGCCGGCATGGTGCCGCCGTGCCGCACCCCCTGAAATAGGGCGGCGTAGAAGCCCGTGGCTTTGCCCATAAACAGGGCCAGCCCGATGCCCATAAGCAGGGCTCCCGGCAGGGCAAAGTAGGCCAGGCACTTGAAAAAAGGCTTGAACTGCGAACCGAGAAATTCGAACGTAGCGTTGATTTTGCTGCCGAAATCCCGTTCGCGGCGGAAGTCAGACTCCTGGGTAAAGGCGAGTTTCATGCGAGGAAGAAGGGTGGGCCAGCGGCCCGGAATGGCGTTGCGGGGCACTCGTTGCTGGTTTTTGGCCGGGAACGGAGTCCGAACAGAGACAAGAGGAGAATGGGTGGCTAGCCGCCGGCAACCAGAAACTAAAGCTACGACAGGCGCGCCAGCCGCCGGCGCACCTGCCCGGGATAGAAGCCGAAATACCACCCGATGAACCCCGCCGACGCACCGATAATGGCCAGGCTGACGGCAATGGGCATTTCGGTGTGGCGCGTCACGAAGCCTTCGAGGAAGCCAGCCACCACGAAAATGGGCACCAGCCCCAGGGCCAGCTTCACGCCGTCGCGCGCGGCCCGCCGAAACGACTCGGCCCGCGAATAGGTGCCCGGAAACAGCAGCCCGGCCCCCATCACCAGGCCCGCCCCGCCGGCCAGCACGATGGCCGAAATCTCCAGCGTGCCGTGAATCCAGATGGTGAGAAACGACTGCAGGCCCACGTGCTTGTGCACGAAGAAATACTGGAACGAGCCCAGCATCATGCCCGTCCGAAATAGCTCGACGATGCTGCCCGCGCCCCCGAAAATGCCCAGTACGAACACCCGCAGCGCCACGTAAATGTTGTTGAGCGTAATGTACAGGAACATCGGCGCCTCGCTCTCGGTCTTGTACACGCCCATCGGGTCGCCGCGCCGGATGTTTTCCAGGGTCATGTTCACGTAGCTGTCGCCGAGCACCACGCGCACGAATCGGTCGTCGAGCGCCGCCGACATCGCCCCGAGGGCCGTGAACACCACGAACAGCAGCGCCGCCACCCGCAGCGTGCGGTGGTGCCGGGCCACCAGCAGCGGCAGCTCCTCGGCCCAGAACTGCGAGAAGCGGCCCGGGCTCTCGGGCTTGTTGCGGTACAGCCGCTGGTGCAGCTTGGCCGCGAGGGCGTTGAGGTAGGCCGTGGTCGGGCTTCCGGGGTAGAAGGTCTGGGCGTAGGCCAGGTCGTCGGTCAGGGCGACGAAGCGGGCGGCTAGTTCATCGGGATTAGCGGGAGCCTGCTGCTCGTACTGCTGCCAGCGGGCCTGGTTCTGGCGCAGGAAAACGGGTTCGCGCATAAGTCGGTATCGAAGGGCCTAAAGATAGGGAGCCGGCTGCCCTCAACCAGCCAAAAACGTTCTGGGCAGTGTAGATTTGCTTGGGGCATCGTTGCCCACTTCCGCCTTTTTACTGCTTACCCGCATGGCTTCCATCCGCGTCCACACCGCCCAGAACGTTACCCTCGAATACGAAGTCGCCAGCCTCGGCGACCGCATCCTGGCCGCCATCATCGACAACCTCATTCTCGTGGCCTGGGCCGGGGCCTGCCTGCTGCTGCTGTTCGGCGTGCTGGGCCTCGACTCGCGCGGTGGGGGTAACACCATGAGCATCGTGCTGATGGTTCTGCTGGTGGGGGTGCCTTACGTGTTCTATAACCTCATCTGCGAGCTGTACTTCAATGGCCAGAGCCTGGGCAAGAAGGCCCGCGACATCCGGGTGATACGCCTCGACGGCACCGCCCCGCGTGCCGGCGACTACCTGCTGCGCTGGCTGCTGCGCATCGTCGACACCAGCCTGCCAGTGGTGGGTGGTTTCGTGGCCATGCTCACCATCGTCATCAACGGCAAGGGCCAGCGCCTCGGCGACCTGGCCGCCGGTACTACCGTCATTAAGGTGCGGCCCGTGGCCCCGCGCGCCATTCCCCAAGCCGCCGAGTTGGCTGCCAACGTGGGCTACCAGCCCGTTTTTCCGCAGGCCGCCCTGCTGGCCGACCACGATGTGGCCCTCGTGCGCCAGCTGCTGCAGCGCGCCGCCAACCAGCAGGACTATGTGCTGCTGAACGAAGTGGCCAATAAGGTGAAAGCCCTCACCGGCATCCGCACCGACCTGCAGGACGAGCCCTTCCTGTACACCGTGCTCCGCGACCACGCCCACCTGGTAGGGCAGGGATAATGCCCGTCAACGGCGGGGTTGCCCACCGCTATTTCGGTTCGGCCGGCATAAAAAAAGGCTCCCTGCACAGCAGGGAGCCTTTTTTTATGTACAGCTGCTGGCTACTCGCGCTCTACGCGCAGGGTGCGGCTGCTGCCATCGGGCAGCTGCACGCGCACCAGGTAGAGGCCGGCGGGCAGGTTGGCCGCTTCAGGCCAAGCCAGGCTGCCGGGACCGGCGGCCAGGTTGGTAGCCGTGCGGCGGAGCAGCACGCGGCCCGTCACGTCGAGCAGGCTCAGGCCTACCTGCGGCATGCCCGTGGGCAGCGTGAGGTGCAGGCGCAGGCCCTGGCTGCCGAAGGGGTTGGGCTGGGCACCGAACTCGGTGGCCTGAGCCAGGGTGGCCTGCTGGTTCAGGGTCACGCCCACCGGCAGCAGGTAGGTAACGACGGCTTGCGAGCCCGCCAGGGCGTTGCTGTTGTTACGGAACTCGATGCGCTGGTCGCCGCCGCAGCCGTTGTTGAGTACGGCAATGTCGTCGATGTACCAGCCTTCGGGGCCGGCGGGGCTACCGTTGTCGGTCCGGGCATGGAAGCGCACGAGCAGGCTGGTGCCGGCGAACGAGCGCAGGTCAACCACCGAGCGGATGAAGGCATTGCCGCCGGGGCTTTTGCCCGTGAACACCCGCGCCCCGGGGGCCGACGTGCTGGCATCGAGCGTGGAATTGGGGCCGTTCTGGATGAAGAAGGCGTTGGCGTTCTGCCAGGTGGACCCGTTGTTGGTCGAAATTTCCACCGCGCCGCCGTCGTAGCCGGCTTCGAAATTATAGTAGTGGTAGAACGACAGTACCGACAGACCCGAGGGGGTGAACGGCGCCGAAGTCAGCACGAAATCGGTGGGCGTAATCGGCGCCGGGGCAAACCAGGCGTGGGTACCGGTGTGAGCCCGCCCGGTGCTGCTGCTGAAGGCAACGGTGCCGGTGATGGACTGCGGCGTGAAGCCGCCAGCGGTGCTGAAGTCGCGGTTATCGTTCACGGGGAAGACGGGAGCGCAGGCCGCCGAAGCCAGGGCCTGGGCGCGGAAACTAAACGCGCGCGTCTGGCCGGGAGCCGTGAACGTAATGTTGCTGAACGTGACTTTATTGCCCACCAGGGTGCCGCCCGAAGCGCTGCTCACGAACTGCATGCCCGTTGGCAGCTCATTCGTCAACGTGTAGGGGGCCGTGGGCACGGTCAGGCCGCTCCGCACATTCAGCGTGACGTCAAACGTATTGCCGAGCACCAAGGCGTCGGTGGAAACCAGCGAGGCGGGCGGGGGCATGTCGGAAGCCGCCGTCTGGTCGGTGGCGCTGCCCGACGAACCCTGCTGGGCGCTGTAGCCCATGCCGCGGCGGGCAAAAGCCGCCCAGATAGCGGCCTGGTGCTGCCCCTGGTAGAGCAGCGAGTCGGCCGCCAGAATGGCATTGCGCGAGTCGAGGAAGCCGGGGCCGCAGGGCTGCAGCTTCATGCCTTGCAGCACCAGCTGCAGGGCCACGTTGTTGCCGCCGTTGGCCGCGCCGTTGTATAGGTTGGGCTCGATGCGGTTGTGCTGCTGAATGATGCCCCAGGTCATGTCCCACAGGGCCGCGCACCAGATTTCGCCAATGGCGTGCACCTCGGGGTTGGTGGCCAAGCTGGCGTAGGTGAGCGGGTTCACCGTAAGCGAAGTGGAGTAGGGGTAGCGGCGAATACCGCCGCCCGCGGTGTTCTGGCCAACCGCGTAGTTGCCCACTGGCCGAGCGTTGGGGCCGTCGGTGAGTTGGGCCGAAGCCCAGTCGGTGGTCAGCATCAGGGCCAGGTAGTCGCTCCAGCCTTCGCCACCCTGCTCGGCGTTGCCCAGGCAGCTGCTATTGGCGGGGCCACCGGTCAGGCGCGTCGACACGCCGTGGCCGTATTCGTGCGTCACGATGCCGTTGTCGAGGTCGCCGTCGAGGCCAGGGCCCGAAGCCGGCGGGCGGGGCAGCGTTACCTGAATGGCATTGGCTGCCTGGGCGGCCAGCCGGGCCCCGTCGGCCTGCGAAATCATCACGGACGGAATGGTGACCGTGTTGTCGGTGCCGCCCATCACGGTCGGAGCGCCGGGTACGTTGTTCACCACGATGGCGGCAATGGCACCGGCCAGCTGGGCATTTTTCACTTTCACCGAGAAGTTGCAGGTGCCCCGGTAGAGCAGCGCAATCTTGCCCGTGAGCGGGTTGCCGGCGTGCGCACCGCAGGCCAGACTGGTGACGGGGCTGCTGCCCGCGTCGGTAAACAGCTCAATCTGGCCCGCAATCGGGCCCAGCGTCGCCAGGTGGTTGGCCGTGCTGAAGCCGCCTTCCACGGCCGGGTAGCCGCCGGCCACCGGGGCCGGCGCGCTCACCTGAATGTTGTAGGGCACCGGCGCCGGGCTCCACAGATACATTTGCATGCGGCCGCTGGTGCCATCGGGCGGGGTGTTGAAGTTGGCGTTGTTGGTGCCGCTGCCGTCCTGGGCTTCCGCCTTCACATAGTCGTTGCCCGCGCCGCCCCGGGCCAGATTGTCGGCCTGGAAGTTGCCGGCCGCTTCCGTGAAGCCATACTGGTAAGTAAGGTCGTGGATGATGTTGTTCCAGTAGAACAGGTTTACGATGGCGGCGCTGCGGTTGGCGTTGGTGGTAGGCGCGGCCGTGGGGTTGGGCGTGTAGGCGAAGGCGAGGGTCGGCAAGGCCGCCGTCGCGCTGGCGTAGCGGCCGGGGGCGTTGCGGTTCAGCGAGTCATCGTAGGCGGCGACGTTGTTGCCCCGGGTGATGGTATAGTCGCTGGTGCCGTCGAATTGCCAGCCGTGGGTGGTGGCATTGTTGGTAGCCCCGGCTTTCAGCCAGGGGTCGGTTTCGGTCTGGAAGCCCAGCGTGCCGGGGTTTTCGCGCGGGTAGCCCACCACGAAATACGAGGCCGAGGTGACGCTGCTCGGCGAAGCCGGCGCGAGCCGGCGGGCCGCCGGGCGGGCGGGCGCAGCGGCGCGGGGAGCCGTGGCAGCGCAGGCATCGGCCGCTTCCTGTACGGTCCAGTTATCCTGGTCCAGCACCAGGCCGGTCGCCGCGTCCACGCGCACGTTCCACCAGTCGGCCGAGTGCAGCAGCTCCACGTTCACGTTCCAGGCCAAGTGGGGCCGGCCGGTCTCGTCGATGGCCCAGGTCAGGCTGGCCACGATGTCGCGGCGGGCCACGCCCGTCCCGGCAAAGGTGTGGCGGGCTTCGGGGCCGTTGTCCTCACTGGTCTGCACCGGCACTATGGCCGCCGAGGGGGCCACGTGCAGCAGGGCGCGGCTCACGGCGCCGGCCGCGTTCAGGGCCGGGGTGGTAGGCAGGCCGGCCAGCAGCTTGGCGGCCGCGAAATGGCCAGTGTGCGAAGCCAGGCGGCCTTGGGCAAAGGCCAGGGTTTCGAGGTGGTTGTACACCGGAATGCCCTGGTACAGCTGCTGCACGTACACGTGCTCCAGGCCGTTGGCCTCGGCGTAGGCACTGCTGATGCGCAGGTCGTTGGCCGGATAATCGGCGCTAATCCACCGGGCGCGGGAGTTCAGGGCCTTTTCCAGGGCTTGCTCGGGGGCGATGGTTTGCGCGTGCAGCGCGGCGGGCAGTAGCCCCAGCAGGGCCAGGCCCTGTATCATGGTGGAGAGTTTCCTCACGGAGAGAAGAATAAGGAATGGAAAAAAAGACGGGGTAAAAATTGACGGACTGAAGCTGCGCGAGCGGCCAAAAAATCCGTTAGGTAGTGCAACTCCAAAGATAGGCTGTCCACAGAATGGTGCCGAGATTTCAAACGTGGCAGCTACCCTGGCATTCGGGCGGGCAGGGGGCCGCCGGCACGCGCAAACGCTTGCATCGCTACGCCACGGCCCTTTTCGAAGCAAAGCCCGCCGGCGGCATGCCATAAAGTTTATGACCCAGGATGGCAAAAAAAAGAGGGCTTTCATGCGAAAGTCCTCTAAAAACACGGCCGCAAGTGCCATTCTTACCAGGGCACGGGCCGGCCCTGCCAGGTTACGAAGCTGCCGTTTTCCTCGGCGTGCAGCTGGTCGGCCAGGCGGATGATGCCCCGGGCCGAGTCGGCGGGCTCCTGGGTGGCGTGGTCGCCGCCCATCTCGGTGCGCATCCAGCCGGGGTCGACGAGCACCGAAATCAGGCCCAGGTGGCCGATTTCGGCGGCCAGGCTGCGCATGTACATGTTCAGGGCGGCCTTGCTGGCGCTGTAGTGGTAGGGGTCGCCGGTGGCCTTCCACGTCAGCGAGCCCTGGCCCGACGAAATGCTCAGGATGCGGCCCTTGTGCCCGCTCCGCAGCAGCGGCAGCAGCGCCTGCGACATGAGCAGCGGCCCGATGGCATTCACCTGCATGGTTTCGATGGCATCGGCGTGGGTGAGCTGGCCCAGGCGCTGGTGGTCGTCGCCCGAGCCGGCGTGCGGGTACACCCCGGCGTTGTTGATGAGTACGTCGAGGGCCTCGGTGGTTTCGCGCACCGTGGCCACGGCCGCCGCAATCGAGGCATCATCGGTTAGGTCGAGGGTCAGTAGCACGAGCCGGTCGGCATACTGCTGCTTCAGGGGCTGGAGTTCGGTAGCGGCGGCGGGCTGCCGGCAGGCGGCAAATACCTGGTCGCCGCGCTCAAGGTACTGGCGGGTAAGTTCGAGGCCCAGGCCCCGGTTGGCTCCGGTGATGAAAGCGCGCATGCTATGTCGGGAAGAAAGAATAGATGGGAACAACGGGTAAACAAACGAATGCGCAGTTTACGCACAAAAGCCCGGCCCGCCGCCGATACCCGCCGGGCGCGGCGGCGTAATTCCGGCCGCGTGGGTTTCTTGCGCTACTTATGGCTGCTCTCATCACCGCCCTTGCCCCGGCCGAAGCCCGGGCGCTCCTGCCGCAGCTGCTGGCGCTGCTGCACGATGCCGTCGCTGCCGGCGCTGCCGTGGGGTTTCTGCCGCCGCTGCCCGCTGCCGAAGGCCAGCACTACTGGCAAAGCGTCGTCGAAGCCGTAGAAGCCGGGCACCGGGTGCTGCTGGTAGCCCGCGAGCCGGGCACCGCCGAGCTGCTGGGCACCGTGCAGCTCGACCTGGCCACCCGCCCCAACGCCCGGCTGCGCGCCGAAGTATCGAAGCTGCTGGTGCACACGCGGGCCCGCCGCCAGGGCCTGGCCCGGCAGCTGCTTTTAGCGCTGGAAGACCACGCCCGGGCGCTGGGCCGCAGCACGCTGGTGCTCGACACGCGGCACGGCGACGGGGCCGAGCTGCTTTACCAAGGCCTGGGCTACCAGTTCGTGGGCGCTATCCCGGCGTACTTCATCAACTCCGACGGGCAGCCGCACGCCACGGCGGTGTACTACAAGCTGCTGGCAGGGTAGCGCCGGCCGAGGAAGCGGGCAAATAATCAACTGCTGTTACGCAGTAGACTTGTTCCCGAATAAGCAAAAAACGAAAAAAGGCGGTCATGCTGAGCTTGTCGAAGCATCTCTACCGCTTCGTTGAATGAGCACAGGCGAAGCGGTAGAGATGCTTCGACGAGCTCAGCATGACCGTCGACTTTCCGATTTTCTGTATTTAGGAACAAGTCTAGTGTCTCTGGTG
>JANXMN010000384.1 GCA_025354605.1 Hymenobacter sp.
AATACACGGGCTGAAACTGCCGCTGCTGCAGCTGCTTGAGTATCGCGTCGGCCTCGAGAATCAATTATGAGTTATGAGTTATGAGTTATGAGTTGCTCAGCGTTCGTTCGGCCGATACTCATTCCTCGGTTCTGCCACACAAAATGGATATGGACGACAAAGGTAGATGGGCGGTTTTACCTTTGCAGCCCGCAAGCTTCGCGCTGGCTGGCCCCAACTCATAATTCATAACTCATAATTCATAATTCTCTTTGGATTTCATCCCTGAACTGACCTGGCGCGGCATGTTTCACGATGCCATGCCCGGCACCGCCGAACACCTCGCCGCCAACGCCCCCATCACCGGCTACATCGGCTTCGACCCCACGGCCGCCTCGCTGCACATCGGCAACCTGGCCACCATCATGCTGCTCGTGCACCTGCAGCGCGCCGGCCACCGCCCCGTCGCCCTCGTAGGCGGGGCCACCGGCATGATTGGCGACCCCAGCGGCAAGTCGGCTGAGCGCAACCTGCTCGACGAAACGACCCTGCGCCACAACCAGGCCGGCATTCAGACCCAGTTGGAGAAGTTTCTGGACTTCAGTGCAGGCCCCACCGGTGCGCTGGTCGTCAACAACTACGACTGGTTCAAGAACTTCAGCTTCCTGGAGTTTCTGCGCGAAGTGGGCAAGCACCTCACCGTAAACTACATGATGGCCAAGGATTCGGTGAAGCGCCGTATTGGCGGCAGCGAAGACGGCGGCGACAGCAGCGGCATCAGCTACACCGAGTTCAGCTACCAGCTGCTCCAGGGTTACGACTTCGTGCACCTTAACAAAACGCTGGGCTGCACGCTGCAAATGGGCGCCAGCGACCAGTGGGGCAACATCACCACCGGCACCGAGCTTATCCGTCGCCTGGCCAATGCCGACGAGCGTGAGGCCAAAGCCTATGCCCTCACCGGCCAGCTCATCACCAAGGCCGACGGCACCAAGTATGGCAAGTCCGAAACTGGCACCGTCTGGCTCGACCCCAAGCTGACTTCGCCCTTCGTCTTTTATCAGTTTTTCCTGAACTCGGCCGACGCCGACGCCCCGCGCCTCATCCGGGTGTTCACTTTGCTAAGCAAGCAAGAAATCGAAGCCATTCAAGCTGAGCACGACCAGAATCCCAACCTGAAAACACTCCAAAAAGCGTTGGCCAAGGACGTTACTATTCGAGTCCACTCGGAAACTGCTTACATCGCCGCCGCCGCCGCGTCCGAAGTACTGTTTGGTAAAGGTGAATTGTCAAGCCTGAGCGAATCCGAACTGATTGGGGCGTTCGCGGGGCTGTTCCATTTGCGCCTCCCCCATGCTGAAACCGCGGAATTGAACGTAGCCGTGCTCCTTAGCGACGCCACCGACAAACAAATATTACCCTCTCGGGGAGAGGCCCGCAAGCTCATTCAAGCCAACGGCATAAGTATCAATGGCAGCAAGCTTACCTCGCCGGAAACGCTGGTACCTGAGCTTCCTTTGCTGCACGAGAAGTATTTAGTGGTGAAGAAAGGCAAGCGAGACTACTTTTTGGTCGAGTTGGTATAGGGCCGGTAATACGTCATGTTTCGCTGTTTATTAACCAATAAATGACGCTTTACCCTGTGCCAACCACAAAAAAAGCCCCGCCAAACAGCGGGGCCTTTTTTAATTGTCCACGAAATCCGATAAATCCGTCGAATCCGTCGAATCCGTTGAATCCGTGGTTCAGATTACTTCTTCTTGGCAGGAGCAGCCTTCTTAGCAGGAGCAGCGGCCTTCTTGGCAGCCGGAGCAGCTTTCTTGGCACCAGCAGCCGCCTTAGGAGCAGTAGAAGCGGCCGTGTTCTTAGTGTTCTGCACCTCGGTGCGGAAGGTTTGAGCCATGGTCTTCAGCTCCTGCATGCCTTTACGTACGCGGGTGCCGGCAGCAGCATTGTTTTTGTCGTAGAATTTCGAGAAATCGTCTTCGAGCGACATCACGAGGTCTTTCAGTTTGCTGAAATTGTTCATTGGGGATTGGGATTAGGGGTGAAAAATGAATCGTTGGTGGTGTTTAGCCGGCCCTAATATACAGGGATTTCAAATGCAAGCAACTTTTTCGTCTTTTTTTAAAAAGCCCCTTCCCGGCTTTCAGGGGCCGATTTTGCTCCCAAAAAACGCATTTGCAGCAAGTACCACTAAAGCCCTTAGCTTAGAATAATTCAAAAACAAAAGCGCCGGCCTCCCCTGCTGGAAGCCGGCGCGATGTGCCCTGGCGGGCTTTTCTAGGCCGTTTGGGAAGTAACGGCGGCTTTGCTGTAAAGCCCCTTGTCAAGCTTGGTAGCAACGGTTTCGAAGGCCGCAATCGTGTCCTTCACGTCGTCGAGCGTGTGCACGGCCGTCGGAATCAGGCGCAGCATAATCACGCCTTTGGGCACCACCGGGTACACTACAATAGAGCAAAAAATGCCGTGATTCTCGCGTAAATCAAAGGTTAGGGCCGTTGCGTCGGGAATTTCACCGTTCAGAAACACCGGCGTCACCGGCGATTCGGTGGTACCGATGTTGAAGCCTTTTTCCCTGAGGCCGCTCTGCAGGGCCCGTACGATGGTCCAGAGGTTTTCGCGATACTCGGGGTGGTTGCGAATCAGCTCCAGGCGCTTCAGCGCGCCAATTACCAGCGGCATGGGCAGCGATTTGGCGAAAATCTGGCTGCGCATGTTATAACGCAAATATTCAATCACGCTCTCCGGACCGGCCACGAACGCGCCGATGCTGGCCATGCTCTTGGCGAAGGTGTAAAAAATCACGTCTACGCCCTCCACGCAGCCCAATTGTTCGGCCGTTCCGGCCCCCGTGGGGCCCAGCGTGCCAAAACCGTGGGCATCATCAACGAAGATGCGGAAGTCGAATTTTTTCTTCAGCGCCACGATTTCGCGCAGCTTGCCCAGGTTGCCCGACATGCCGAACATGCCCTCGGTAATTACGAGGATACCGCCGCCAGTTTCGTCGGTCAGGCGCTTGGCGCGCTCCAGTTGCTTTTCAAGGTTGGCAATGTCGTTGTGCGGAAACACGAAGCGCTTGCCCTGGTGCAGGCGCACGCCGTCGATGATGCAGGCGTGCGACTCGGCGTCGTACACAATCACGTCGTGGCGGTTCACCAGCGCGTCGATGATGGACACCACGCCCTGGTAGCCAAAGTTGAGCAGCGTGCAGCTGGGCTTCATCACCATCTCGGCCAGCTCGTCTTCGAGCCGCTCGTGGAAGGTCGAGTTGCCGCTCATCATGCGTGCACCCATGGGCAGGGCCATGCCGTAGTCGGCGGCGGCATCGGCATCGGCCTTGCGCACTTCGGGGTGGTTGGCCAGGCCGAGGTAGTTGTTCAGGCTCCAGGTGAGCACTTCCTTGCCCCGGAAAATCATGCGGGGCTTGATTTCGCCTTCCAGCTTGGGGAAAGCAAAGTAGCCGTGCGCGTAGCTTGAGTGCGAGCCCAGAGGCCCGCGGTTGGCCGAAACCCGGTC
>JANXMN010000385.1 GCA_025354605.1 Hymenobacter sp.
CAATTCGCCGAATCCGCTAAATCCGTGGTTGGCTACGCCTTCCTTCGGGTCAGACGAAATACCGGAAGTCGTGGCCGTCCTCAATGCGCAGCAGGGTCTCGTAAATCAGCCGGGTCACGCTCTCCACGTCGTCCTTATGCACGGTTTCGACGGTGGTGTGCATGTACTTGAGGGGCAGCGAAATCAGCGCCGAGGAAACGCCCGAGCCCGAGTAGGCGAAGGCATCGGTGTCGGTGCCGGTGGCGCGGGTGGCGGCGGCGCGCTGGAAAGGAATCTCCGAAGCTTTTGCCGTGTCGATGATGAGGTCGCGCAGGTTGTTCTGCACGGCCGGGCCGTAGGTAATCACCGGGCCCTTGCCGCAGCTGATGTCGCCGCTGGTCTTCTTCTCGTACATCGGCGACTGGCTGTCGTGGGTCACGTCGGTGATGATGGCCACGTCGGGCTGAATGCGGTGGGCCACCATTTCGGCCCCGCGCAAGCCAATCTCCTCCTGCACGGCGTTCACGATGTAGAGGCCGAAGGGCAGCTGCTTGTTGTTCTCCTTCAGCATGCGGGCCACCTCGGCAATCATGAAGCCGCCCACGCGGTTGTCGAGCGCGCGGCCCACGTAGAACTTGTCGTTCAGCACCGTGAATTCGTCCTCAAACGTCACCACGCAGCCCACGTGAATACCCATTTCGGCCACCTCGTCGGCGCTGCTCGCGCCGCAGTCCAGAAATACGGTTTCGATGGTTGGGGCCTTGTCCTGCTCCACCTTGCGCACATGGATGGCAGGCCAGCCAAATACGGCCTTCACCACGCCCTTCTCACCGAAAATGTTCACCCGTTTGCTCGGAGCCACCAGCGGGTCGGAGCCGCCGTTGCGGCGCAGGTACAAGTAGCCTTCCTTGGTGATGTAGTTCACGAAGTAGGAAATCTCGTCGGCGTGGGCCTCAATAACGACCTTGTATTTGGCCTTGGGGTTAATCACGCCCACCACCGTGCCGTAGGTATCCACGAAATACTCGTCGATATAGGGCTTGAGGTACTCCAGCCACAGTTTCTGGCCTTCTTTCTCGAAGCCGGTGGGGGAGGGGTTGTTGAGGTAGGTTTGGAGAAATTCGAACGACTCAGGGCGCATCAGCAGCAGAAATAATTGTGGTGGAAAAGATGATTACAAGGTACGAGCTACAATGTTTGTACGATTTCCGTCGGCTCCGGCGCGTGCCAGGCCATCGGTATATCGGCCTCGTAGCCGGGCTCACTCGCTACCCGTCCTTCCAGCCGTCCCTCGCGCCGAAAACCCAGCTGCTCGTACAGTCGAATGGCGCGCACGTTGGTTTCGCGGGCCGTTAGCTCCACGCGCCGCACCTCCGGAAACCGCGCCTGCACGGCCGCCAGCAGCTCGGTGAACAGCCGCCGCCCCAGGCCCTGCCCCTGCACGGCCGCATCCACGGCCACGGTGAGGTCGCCCAGCACGTGGGCAAAAATCCGCAGCCCCGAGGAATAGACGTGGATTTCGCCCACCACCTGCCCGTCACGCTCGGCCAGCAGCCCCACGCCCTGCGCCTGCGCCCGGCCCAGAAAGTGCTGCACGTACTCGTCGGTCACTTCCTCGGGCCGGCGCGCCAGCCCGCCGCTCGCGGCCGACACGCGCTGGTACAGCGCCCGCACGGCCGGTGCGTCGGCCGGGGTGGAGAGACGGGTGGTTATAGCCTTTTCAGTAGTCATTACAGCGGAATATTCCCGTGCTTCTTTCGAGGCATGGTGTCCACCTTATTCTCTAGCATCTTGAAGGCACGAATCAGCTTCTGGCGCGTCTGCGAAGGCAGAATCACTTCGTCGATGAAGCCGCGGTGGGCGGCGCGGTAGGGCGTGGCGAATTTCTCCTGATATTCGTCGACCTTCTCCTGGAGCTTGGCTTCGGGGTTTTCGGCAGCGGCGATTTCGCGCTTGAAGATGATTTCGGCCGCGCCTTTCGCGCCCATCACGGCGATTTCGGCGGTGGGCCAGGCGTAGTTCATGTCGGCCCCGATGTGCTTGGAATTCATCACGTCGTAAGCGCCGCCGTAGGCTTTGCGGGTAATCACGGTGATGCGCGGCACGGTGGCTTCGCAGAAGGCGTAGAGCAGCTTGGCCCCGTTGGTGATGATGCCGCGCCACTCCTGGTCGGTGCCGGGCAGGAAGCCGGGCACGTCCTCCAGTACCAGCAGCGGGATGTTGAAGGCGTCGCAGAAGCGCACGAAGCGGGCGGCTTTGGTGCTGGCGTTGATGTCGAGCACGCCGGCCAGCACGGCCGGCTGGTTGCCCACGATGCCAATGCTGCGGCCCGCCAGCCGCGCAAAGCCCACCACAATGTTCTCGGCAAAATTCTGGTGCACTTCCAGGAATGAATCGCTATCGATGATGCCCTCAATCACCTCGCGCATGTCATAGGGCTGGTTGGCGTTGTCCGGAATCAGCTTGTCGAGCGCGGGGCGGCTTTCGTCGCCGCTGGTTTCGTAGGGCTGGTTGGGGGCGGTTTCCTCGCAGTTCTGCGGCATGTAGCTCAGCAACTGCTTGATGTGGTTGATGGCCACCACCTCGTTGGCGCACGAGAAATGCGTCACGCCGCTTTTGGCCGAGTGGGTGCTCGCGCCGCCCAGTTCCTCGCTGGTCACGGTTTCGTGGGTCACCGTTTTCACCACGTTGGGGCCGGTCACGAACATGTAGCTCGTGTGCTCCACCATCAGAATAAAGTCGGTGATAGCCGGCGAATACACCGCGCCGCCCGCGCACGGCCCCATTATGGCTGAGAGCTGCGGCACTACGCCGCTGGCCAACGTATTCTTATAAAAGATGTCGGCGTAGCCGCCAAGGCTCACTACCCCTTCCTGAATGCGGGCTCCGCCCGAGTCGTTCAGGCCAATCACGGGTGCGCCGTTCTTCATGGCGAGGTCCATGATTTTCACGATTTTCTCGGCGTGGGTTTCGCTCAGCGAGCCGCCGAACACCGTAAAATCCTGCGAGAAAACGTACACTAAGCGGCCGTTCACGGTGCCGTAGCCGGTTATCACGCCATCGCCGAGGTAGTGCTCCTTGTCCAGGCCAAAGTCTTTGGAGCGGTGCATCACAAACTTGCCAATTTCCTCGAACGAGCCTTCGTCCATCAGCAAATCAACCCGTTCGCGGGCGGTAAGCTTGCCTTTTTTGTGTTGGGAATCGATGCGGGCCTGGCCGCCGCCGAGCAAGGCTTCTTCGTTTTTACGGGCCAGCAAATCAGTTTTGGAGTCAGCAGCGGTGGCGTGAGGGTCGGCCATTAAACAGGGTGTTGGGCGAGGGAAACCGGGTTGGGAATTGGAAAGCCAAAGGTAAGCAGACGGGGGCAGGAGAAAATTAGCCTGCGGATGTTGCTGGCGAGTCAAAATCAACCTTGGCGTATAATTCGGCTAGGCTAATCTGGCAGTTGACGCTTTTCAAATCAATAACGTGTTCGGGTAGGTTGCCGGGC
>JANXMN010000405.1 GCA_025354605.1 Hymenobacter sp.
ATTCCCGGCGAGGTAACCGACGTGGCCCTGCGCCCCGACAGCCACCGGCTCGTGCTGCTGGCCCGGGGTGAGCTGTTTGTGCTGGATGGTAGCTCCTGGGCCGACATTCTCCAGGCAACGCCCCGTCACATTAGCCTGACCGGGGCCGGCCAAACCGAGGGAGCCGTTTTCAAAGACAACCAGACGCTGCTGCTCACGACCGAGCAGGGCGCGGTGTATGAGTATAAACTACCGTAAGTAACGCCCACCCGCTTCACCAATCCAATCAGCCAATCCGATGAACATGCTCAACAAGGTGCCGGCGGTGGCGCTGATATTCTGGATAATCAAGATTATGGCCACCACCGTCGGGGAGACGGCCGCCGATTTTCTGTCCTTCAACCTCAAGCTGGGCCTCACGAATACCTCCCTGCTCATGGCGGGCCTGCTGGTCGTCGCCCTGCTGTTGCAGCTTCGGGCCCAGCGCTACGTGCCGGCCCTGTACTGGACGGTGGTGGTATTCGTCAGCATCGTCGGCACGTTGATTTCGGATAACCTGGTAGACAATTTCGGCGTGAGCCTGACCACGACGACCCTCATTTTTGCTGCGGCCCTGGTCGTGGTGTTTGCCCTGTGGTACGCGAGCGAGAAAACACTTTCCGTGCACAGCATCGAAACCACAAAGCGCGAGCTGTTTTACTGGGCAGCCATTTTATGCACGTTTGCCTTGGGCACCTCAGCCGGCGACCTCATTGGTGAGGGCCTGGGCCTGGGCTACGTCAAGTCGGCCCTGCTGTTTGGCGGCTTAATCGCGGCGGTGTTTCTCGCCTACCGCTACGCGCACCTCAACGCCGTGCTGGCTTTCTGGGCCGCCTACATTCTGACGCGGCCGTTGGGTGCCTCGCTGGGCGACTGGCTCACGCAGGCGCCGAAAGACGGCGGGCTGGGCATCAACACGACCATCATCAGCGGCATTTTTCTGGTGACCATCTTGCTGTTAGTCGTTTACTTAACCCGGCAGCAGAAAGAACCGGAACCGATAGCTAATCCAGCGGGCCGCTAAGTTTTCCGGCACGTATCAAAAGTGCCACCATTTCGCCGACCAAGCATTAGGAGCGAAAAGGACTTACCTCTTAGCCATGTTGCCGTCGACGTTGAAAAACACGTCCTGTGATTATGTACTTTTCCTCGGGATTTAGCTGTTCTGAAAATGAGGACAACGTCGCTGGGAGTCGTCCAAAATCAGGGAGTCACGCCGCTTCCAGACGAAGGCTTTTCCGATTTCAGCTTCTGCTTACTTAACTGGGTCAACAGGCGTTCGAGTACGGGCCGAAGGCCATGGTACAGCAGAAAAATCAGCGGCACCATGGCCACGGCCCAAATGAGTAAAGCCCCAAGGCTAGCGCGCCACAGCAAGCCCACGCCGGCGGCCGTGGGGTGCAGGAATTGGTGCTGAATTTGTGGCAGGCTGAGCGAAGCCGCCGCCGCATGGTGGAACAAGTGCGCGCCCCACCGGAAAAACGGCACAAATAGCAGCACTTGCAACGGCGTCAGCAGGTGCCCCAACAGTAGCATGGCAGCCACGTTTAGCCGCAGGCGCCACGCCAGGGTAGTCGCCAAGAGCGTCGTCATGCCGGGCATAGGCACGAGGCCGCAGGCTACGCCCAAGGCCAACGTCAGCGCCAGCCGGTCGGGCGTTAACCCTTGCTTCAACCATCCCATGACGGGCTCCAGCAGGGTTCGGCGGAACCAACTCGTTGGCGGGAGCGGGCCAATGGGCGGAATCGGAGCTGGTGGAGGTATCATGAATAGCGTCGGAGGAGGTTATCACTGGCGCGCTTTGGGGAATTGCGACATATCGACGTGCGGTGTATGCTCCGGCCGAAGGATTGGTTTTACGAGGCGTTCTTCTTTCTTGGTATACGCAGAGCGGCCCACGTCAGAACTAGAATGGCAATGAAGATGTCATCCTACGTGGCGATAGAACGGATATTGGGGCAAAAGTCGGTTGGAGCGGGGTATCAGCACGTGGTGCTAAGCATTAGCGCCACGCTCAAGCGGGCCCACACGCTCAAGTTAATGACCCGACGCAGGGCGCTGCCGGAAGGTGGGCGTTGAATTCTGGTTGGCAACAGCTGGAAAATTTACGGACCGGAAGTATGCGAAAAGCGGGCAGGCCTGATGAATTGAGAACCGATAAAATGGTTTTTTGAAACCAAAAAGCCGCTTTGGCCCGCGCACCTGGCATGGGGTGCCCAGAGGCTGTGCCAGATGCCGCCACGTTGCCCGTGCGCTGTAGCACCCCCCAGCTTTGCAGCTCACCCTTGAGGGCGCGCAGCACCGAGCGCACCAGCACCACGTACATAAGCTGGCGGTAAGCAAAGCGCTGGGGCAGCAGCCCCCACAGGCGACTTCGGCGCTCGCCCTCGAAGCCGAAGGCCAGGGCTGCCGCCGATGCGTCCACAGCTAGGAAGGCCAAATAATAGCCCAGCACCGGCCCGCCTTGACCACTGAGCAGCGAGTACAGCATCAGCAGGTCGGCAATAGGGTTGAGGAAGGGCAGGATGAGCTGAAAAACGAGCAGGTTGGGAAAGGCCACCAGCCCCAGGGTACCGTAGCGCGGGTTCAGGCACAGGTCGCGGTGCTTCCAGAACGACTGCATGATGCCAAACGACCAGCGAAAGCGCTGCTTGAGGAACATGCCCACCGTTTCAGGAGCCTCCGTGACGGCCACGGCCTGGGGCGCGTAGCCAATGGCAAAGCCCACGCGCTGCAAGCGAATGGTCAGGTCGCAGTCCTCGGCCAGGGTGTCGGTGGTGAAGCCGCCGGCCAGCCGCAAGGCCTCGCGCCGAAACGCGCCGATGGCCCCCGGCACCACCGTGACGCAGCCCAGCAGCTCGAAGGCCCGGCGGTCGAAGTTTTGGCTGGTGATGTACTCGATGGCCTGCCAGCGGGTGAGCAGGTTGCGCTCGTTGCCCACCTTCACGTTGCCGGCCACCGCGGGTGAGTCGAAATGGCCCATGAGCTGACGCAGGGCGGCCGGGTCGAGCTGGGTGTCGGCGTCGATGCAAACCATGAATTCGCTGTCGGCGCGGGCGATGCCGTAGTTCAGGGCCGAGGCCTTGCCGCCGTTGGGCTTGGTGAGCACCCGCACCTGCGCGTGCCCGGCGAAGGCGGCCGACACCAGCGTGTGGGTAGCGTCTTTGGAGCCGTCGTCCACGAACACGACCTCGAAATCGGGGTAATCCAGCCGCAGCAGGCTTTCGAGGCTGCGCACGGCGTTTACCTCTTCGTTGTAGGCCGGCACAATGATGCTCAGCCGGGGCCAATTACCACCGGCTTCGGCGGGCGGGGTGGGCGCGGCGGCCTCGCGGGCACGGGTGCGGCGGTGCTGCCACCAGGCTAATCCGGCGATGAGCAGCTGCCGGCCCACGGTGAGCACGATGCCCAGCAGCAGCAGCGTATACAGTCCGTGCTCGAAGAAGTACAGTCCTTCCACCGTGGCCCAGTTGGCCCGGGCCAGGTCGCGGTCGTGGTCGTTGGCCAGGGCCGGCATCAGCTCAGCTTTGGGCTTGTGCATGAGTTCGGCCACCGTGATGAAGCGGTAGCCGCGCTGCTTGAAGTAGTGGATGATGCGCGGCAGGGCGGCCACGGTGGCGGCGCGATTGCCACCCGCGTCGTGCAGCAGAATCACGCTGCCGTTGTTTTGCTCCTTTACCACCTGGTTGAAAATATGGTCGGGCGTAATGCCCTGGCGCCAGTCCTGTGGGTCGATGCTCTCACCCACGGTCAGGTAGTTGTCCTGTTTGGCCAGCATGATGGGCTCTATTTCCTGCAGGTTCTGGGGCTCGGAGTCGGCGTTGTAAGGCGCGCGGAACAGGATGGTGCTGTGCCCGGTGACGCACTCGATGAGGCGGCGGGTGGCGTTGAGCTCCAACCGGGCGCGCTCGGGGCTCACCTCGGCAATGTTGGGGTGGGTGAAGGTGTGGTTGCCGATTTCGTACCCGTCGTTGTAGAGCTGGCGCAGCAGCGGCACGTTGTTTTCGGCGTTTTCGCCCACCACGAAAAAGGCGGCCGGCACGTGCTCGCGCTTGAGAATGTCGATGACCTGGGGCGTGTAGGTTTCGTCGGGGCCGTCGTCGAAGGTGAGCACCATGGTTTTGGGGGCCAGGCCCATTTTGCGCACCACGTAGCTGGTGGGCAGCACGGCGTACTGCTCCTCGCTGATGAGCTGGTCCTGCGGGTCGAGCGTGACCTTCAATTGCCCGTTCTGCGGTCCGCTGAGGATGTCGAGCACCTCGCCCTCGCCGATGTAGTCGACATCAGTCGAGCCCACCGGCCGGCGCAAGCGCTGCAGCAGGGCCGAGCCGCTGGCGTGCAGGCTGTCGGCCCGCAGGCTGCGGTGGAAGAAGGTCCACAGGCGCGGGTCTTCCGAGCCCAGGCGCCACACGGCCACCCCGGCCAACCCCTGGTCGTCGGCCGCCCGGATGGCGTTGAAGTTGGACGCCGCGTCCGTAAAAAACACTTGGTGCGGGTGGTCGTTCTCGTCGGCGTAGCTGAAATCGAGGTTGTAGGAGTCGTTGTCGAAGCGGATATTACCTTCTGATTCCTTGGCCGTGGTCAGGGCTTCCTGGTAGGTCACGTCCACGCCTTCGATGTGCTGTTTGCCGCCGTCGGTGCGCCAGTCGTAGCCATAGGCGGCGATTCCAAGCACGAGCTGGCGAGGGTCGACCTGGGCCGTCATCTTGGTGAGGATGTCCTCGACCCACTTGTGGGCCGCCACGGGACCGGGGCCGCTGCCCGTCTCGTGCTGGTCGTAGGCCATTAGAATAAGGTAGTCGTTGGAGCGGGCCAGCGTGGCGGGGTTGTAGTCGTCGTTGAGCGGGGCAATGTCCTGCGTGACGAGGTAGCCGGCCCCATGCAGGGTTGCGTACAACTCGCGCTGGAAGGCTTCGAGCGGGGCCGGGTCGTCGAGGTTCAGGCTCTCAAAATCGATGTTGACCCCCGCGAAGCCGTAGCGCCGGATGGCCTTGAGCACGTTGGCGATAAAGAGTTGGCGAGTGGCCTCGGTGGCAATCATGCGGCGCACGTTGCCGCCGTTCCATTTTTCCTGGTAGTAGTTCGAAATCATGGGCACCACGGCCACGCCGGGGTGCCGGCGGAGCAGGGCCAGGGCGGCCGTGTCAATGTCCATACTGAGCTGGCCGGCCTCGTTCGGCACAAACAGCCACTCGGGCAGCACCATGTTCATCTGGTCCACCTGCTTGCGCAGCGTGTTGAGCGACTGGGCGTCCCAGTTCACGTAAAATCCCGCCCGAATGGGCAGGCCGTTGCGAAAGGCGGGGGCCATGCGGTTGCGCAGAAACGCCTTAGCTACCGGCGCAACGGCTTTGCTACGTGAGTCGCGGTAGCCCCCCTTGTGCACGGGCAACTGGCGCCGCACGGCCTGAAAGGCCCGGTTGTGGCGGTTGGTTAGGGTAGTGAGGTGTGTGGGGTTGAGTATTTGCTTGAACGTTTCGTTGGGTCCGAACGCCCGCGGCAGCAGTGTGGCCGACTGCTGAAACAAGGCCCTGGTCAGCCCGGCCCCCGCCAGCAGGAATACGGCGATGGCCAAGCGGGCACCCCATAAAAAGCGCTGCCAGCGCCGGGGCGAAGAGCTCTGGAAAATCTGCGGGGAGGTGCTTTCGGTGGACATCGAAATATAAAATCGGGGAGCCGGCTTGGTAAAGGAACGGCTGGCCAAGTGAGCAGGCAGTGAATGCGCGGCAGCTTTCACTGCCTCACAAAACATTCATTTAGGTTCTTTTAACATTGGTGCCGTGAACAACCTGAACGAACGCGGCTTGGGCTAAGGGCTTCGCTACGTCAGGGGCTTTGCACAAAGCCTAGACGGTGCAAAGACAGTGCAAAGTGGGTGCCATGCTGGCGGCCGCGCCCCGGCTTTCAGCATCTCCTTTTTTAAACTTATTGTTTCATGACTCGCCTGGTTCGTCAACGTCCCAAACGTGTGGTTTGGCAACTTCCCCAACCGGTATGGGCCCTGCAATGGCAGCCTGGAAAGCAATTCGAAGGCATGGTAGGGGAATGGCTGGCCCGCCCCGGTGGGGCAGCCCTGCTGCCGTTACCAGCGTACGCCGTTCTCCGGACATCCTTAGGCAACTACACTGTGTTTATTGACGACTGGATTGTCATCGAGACCACAGCATATCGGTACGTAATGTCGAACGACCGTTTCACGCGCCGTTATACTGCCGTCGAAGGGAAGAACGGCCTATTTATTCCACAAAAACCTCGCGACGATGTAGCACCGCACTGAAACGTATCGGCTGTGAGAAGCCCGCCACTGTCAGCAGGCACGCGAAGCAGGGTAATACCGCCCAAAACGCCGCCGGGCCAAGGGGCTATTGGTCGAAGTAGAGCTTGTCGGCCACGGTCTGCAAACCCTGTAGCACGAAGTAGTGGCACAACAGGGGCACTATTATTGGCAGTTGCTGACGAGATCTGCTTTGCGGGACGCGCGGAGCTTTCGCAGGCCCCGGCCGTCGGTGCAACGGAAGCAACCGGCGTATCAGGAGCGCCGGTTAACCCAAAAGCGGTGGCTGACCCAATGGGATAAGGGCTGATTGCGGCTCAAGTGTCGGAGAAGGTAGCCGACGCCACTTCCTGCCAGCCGGGTTGGGCCACGATGGTGAAGTAGCGGGGGCGCACAAGGCCGCCGGTTTTGAGCGCTTCCAGCAGGCACTTGGCTTCCTGCTCGGGCGAGGTTGTTTCATCGTGATTCACCAGATGAATCAGCTCCTGCAGCTCCTGTAGCTCCTGGTACCGGCCGTCCTTGTTTTGAAGGATGCGCTCGGGAACGTGGCGGTAGCGCTCGGCAAATATCTTGATAAGGGTTGTGACGGGCATGCAGATAGGGAAAAGGCAATAAGCAAATGTAGGAAACGAGCCCTGCTCCTCCCATATTCATAGGCGCGGCGGCACAAAGCATTCACCGGGTGTTCATGTACCGGGCAATAGGTTTACGCATTTATCTTTCCCCACCCCTGCTGCGCAGGGCTTATACCTAGTATCATGCGTTCTTTCTTTTTGATAGGCCTGCTCGCCTCCACTTTTTTGGCTCATGCCCAACAGCCCGCTTCCGCAGGGACCACGCCCGCCCAGGCCCAGACGCCCGCGTTGCCGAAAAAGCAGAAAGTGGCGGTGCCGTACAAGGCCGGGGCTCCGGAACAGCGGGCGGAGAAGATGAGCCAGCAGCTAGGCAAGCAACTCGGGTTGGACGCGGCCACGGTGGCCCGGGTGAAGGCAGCCGCGCTGGTGCGCGACCAAAAGATTGACGCCATCCAGACCGGGACGGATACGAACAAGGCCAAGAACACGGCGCTGCAAGCGAATGCGCATGAATTTAAGGCGGCCTTGAAGGGCATTCTGACGCCGGAGCAATTCGCGAAGTATTCGACCCACGCGCCGAAAACAGCTGGCCAGTAGGCGCGGCGCAGCCGTGACCGGCTGTACTTTCACCCTCCACCCTTTCTTCTTGCCCCGCTTATGGTCACGGACCACGACTTGCTGACGGACACGTTCGCGCAGCGCATCCACGGACACCTGCGGGCTGGCGAGGTGCGCGAGGCCCGCGACCTGCTCGTGGTGCGGCCCGCAGCCGATCGGGCCGACATGCTGGCCGACCTGCCGGCGCGGGAGATGGTGGGCTTGTTTCGGAGCCTGCCGGTGCCGCTGGCCACCGAGACGTTTGTGTACGCTGACGCGGGCGTGCAGCGCCAACTGCTCGACGGCATCGGGGATGCCCGGCTGACGGCGCTGCTGGCCGGGCTGGCCCCCGACGACCGGACCACGCTGCTGGCCAAGCTGCCGGCCAGCACCGTGCAGGAGCTGCTGAGCCTGCTGCCTGAAACCGAGAAGGACCAGGCGGTGAAGCTGCTGGGTTACCCGGTCAAGAGCGTGGGCCGGCTGATGAGCACGCACTACATTGCCGTGCAAGCCGAGCAAACCGTGGCCGAGGTGCTGGCCGACGTGCGCCGCCACCGCCACGGGGCCGACACGCTGGACATGCTCTACGTGACCGACGCCAACGGGGTGCTCGTGGACGACGTCCGGCTGGGGCAGTTTCTGCTGGTGAGCCCGCAGGAGCGGGTGAGCGCGCTGATGGACCACCGCCTGGTCTCCCTCAAAGTAAACCAGACGCAGGAAGAAGCGGTGAAGGTCTTCCGGCGGCACGCCCGCGTGGCCCTGCCGGTGGTGAACGACGAAAACCGGTTGCTGGGCGTGGTGAGCTACGACGACATCCTGGACGTGTCGGCCCGCGAACAGACCGAAGACATCCAAAAGCTGGGCGGCTCGGAGGCGCTGGAGGAACCTTACCTCACCATTTCGCTGGGGCAGATGGTGAAAAAGCGCGCCGGCTGGCTGGTGATATTGTTTCTGGGGGAGATGTTTACGGCCACGGCCATGGGCTACTTCGAGGGCGAGATTGAAAAGGCCGTGGTGCTGGCCTTGTTCGTGCCGCTCATCATCAGCTCGGGCGGCAACGCCGGCTCGCAGGCGACGTCGCTCATTATTCGGGCGCTGACGCTGGGCGAAGTCACCATCGGGCGCTGGTGGCAAGTGATGCGCCGCGAGCTGGTATCAGGCCTGCTACTGGGGGCCATCCTGGGCACGGTGGGCTTCTTTCGCATCTTGATTTGGCAGAAAACCGGGCTCTACGACTACGGGGCGCACTGGGTGCCGCTGGGCTTCACGGTGGGCTTTTCGCTGGTGGGTATCGTGCTGTGGGGCTCGCTGGCGGGCTCCATGCTGCCGCTAATTTTGAAGAAGGTGGGGTTCGACCCGGCCACTTCGTCGGCGCCGTTTGTGGCCACGCTGGTGGACGTGACGGGGCTGGTCATCTACTTCTCGGTGGCGCTGATTTTCCTCAAGGGCACGCTGCTGTAGGGGGTTCTTGTTCCAAAAGGGCGGTTTTACACGCTAAGCAGTTAACCGGTTGATTCAGTGATTATTTCCAACAGCAAATTCGAGACTTATCAAAAAGGAAATCCTTTTTGATAGGCTCGGCCTACCCCCTTGATTGCCTGG
>JANXMN010000417.1 GCA_025354605.1 Hymenobacter sp.
CTCCGACCTTCGACCTGACCACGACCATAACCGGCCCGGCAGCAGCCGTACCCGGCAACCTGGTGACCCTGGCCGTGACGACGAGCAACAACGGCCCCAGCGCCGTAGCCAACGCCGTGCAGACGCTGCAGCTGGCCTCGGGCCTGACCAACGTGTACGTGAGCAACGGCGGGGTATACAACCCGGCCGCCTCGACCCAAACCATCGTATCGAACGGCGTGAGCTACTCGGTGCCGGCTGGCGGCGTGGTGTTCCCCACTTTCGCCAACCTGCCCGCCGGCCAGACGGTGGCCAACTCGGTAAGCTACACGCAGCCGGCAACGGCTTTCGGCCCCTCGGCCCAGGTAACGCCCAACACGTTGGTGGCCGGCGAAACCAACATCGCCAATAACACGGCCTACCTGAACGGGGCCGCCGCCAGCACCAACCTGACGAATGCTGCCCCCGGCGCAGGCTCGGCCAACGCCTATACCCGCATCAGCAGCTCGGTGAGCAGCACCACGGTGGGCAGCCCGGTTACGCTGACTGTGGTAACAGGCAACAACGGCCCCGCTACGGCCACCGGCGTGCGACAGAAAGTGCAGGTTCTGCCCGGCTACACCGCCGCCAACCTGCAGGTGAACGGGGCCTTCGGCACCCTGAACGGGGGAACCGGCCTCATCGAATTCGGCTCGCCCAACCTGACCTACAACCCCACCACCGGCATCGTAACGTTTGCGACCCTGACGGATGGCACCAGCGGCAGCACCAGCGGCACGAGCATCAGCAACACCATCACCTTCCCGGCCGCGGCGGCTACCGGTAGCAACGGCCAGCTGCTGGCCATGGCCGCCGTAAGCACCACCAACACCGACCCCGTACCGGCCGACAACGTGTCGTCGGTAGCCGTGACCCTGGTGCAGCGCACCGACCTGACCACTTCCATTGCCGGGCCAACCTCGGCCACGGCCGGCCAGACGGTGCAGTACACCGCTACCTTCACCAACAACGGCCCGATGGCCGCCACCGGCGTAGTCGAAACGGTGCAGCTGTCCAGCGGCCTAGCCGCTCCCACCGTGACCGACGGGGCGGGCAATGCCGTGACGACCACGTACAATGCCACGACGGGCCTGCTTACGCTGCCCACCCTGCCCACCGACGCTTCCGGCTCCACGCAGGTGTTCCGCATCTCGTTTGCCGCACCCGGTACTGACTTGGCGGTGCGCAGCAGCGTGAACTCGACCAGCCTGGATGCCGTGACGACGAATAACAGCGCCACCGCGACAACCACCGTGCTGGGCTCGGCCGACCTGACCACCACCGTGAGTGGCCCGGCAACTGCCGTCGTTGGCAACCCGATTACCTATTCCGTGGTGACGGCTAACAAAGGCCTCACCGCAGCACCCAATGCCATTACCACGCTGCAGCTGGCGGCCGGCTTCACACCCGCCACCATTCAGGTGAACGGCCTGACCGGCACGCCCGTGGGCGGCGCGGTCACCTTCAGCGACGGCTCCAGCTACGATTCGTCGACCGGCCTGCTCACTTTTGGTACCGTGGCCAGCCTGGCCAACGGGGCCAGCACGGCCAACTATGCCACGTTCCTGATGCCCAACCCGGCCAGCGGACAGGTACTCGGCACTTCCTCCGTGTCGTCGGGCGTAATCGACCCCGTGCCCAGCAACAATGCTTCGGGCGTAGCCACCAGCATTATCCCGGCCAATGCCGCTGCGGCCGTGGCCGACCTGACGGCCACTGTATCGGCTTCGGCCACTCCGGTGGGGGCTGGCACGGCCGTTACCTTCACGGCCACCTACGGCAACGCCACGGGCAGCAATGCGGCAATCAACGTGCGGCCCACGCTGCAGCTACAGCCGGGCCTGGGCATCGCCGCCATTAAGGTGGCCACCCAGGCTGGCGCGCTCAGCAACGGCATCATTACGTTCCCCAACGGCGCGACTTATAACCAGACGACTGGTGTAGTCGCCTTCCCGACCATTGCCAGCCAAACCGCTGGTGCCGGGGGCAACGTGAGCTATGCCGTGCAGGTGAACGCGCCAAACGCCGGTTCGCTGACGGCCGTAGCGGCTACGACTTCGGATACGAATGAGTTGAACACGGTGGCCGCCCAGGCCAACAACGTATTCACGAGTACCGTCACCATCACCCCGCTGTTTGATGTGACGACGAGTATTGCCGGGCCGGCCTCGGCCGTGGCCGGCACCAGCCAGACCTACACCGTGACGACGAGCAACAATGGCCCCCCGCCCACCGGCAACGCTGCCAGCCAAACGGTGAGCGTGCCGGCCGGCCAGACGCCCACCAACATCACCAACGGTGGAGTGTATTCGAGTGGTGCCAACACGATTACCTGGACCGTGGCGGCGGGCCTGGCAGCGGGAGCCAGTGTGGCCAATAGCTTCACCCTTGTGCAGCCCGCCGCCGGCGTCACCCTGAATGCGACGGTGAGCGCCACCAACGACAGCAACAACACCGCCACGCTGACGACCACCGCCGACAACCAGCCGCCGCTGGCCTTCGCGGTCGTGAACACCCTGCAGAACCCAATTGGCAACACGGCCAACACGCCGCGCCCGATTTCGCCCCTGCAGGCCTCCGACCCCGAGAATGCCCTGAGCGGTTCGGTGCCTTACACGATTGTGGCGCTGCCCAGCGCTGCCCAGGGCATCCTCTACTACAACAATGGTGCGAGCAACGTACCCGTGACGGCTGGCCAGACCCTGACGACGACCCAGGCGGGGGCACTGCGCTTCCTGCCAGCCAGTGGCTACGCCGGCAATGCCTCGTTCACCTACTCGGCGACCGATGCGGCCGGCAACCAGTCGCCGGTAGTAGAGTACACCATTCCGGTGGCGCAGGACCAGAACTCGGTGTATGCCCGCCCGACGACGACCAAGGGTGGCAATGCCAACAAGTATGTGGTCGGCGACGTGTTGGCCTACGGCATTGACCCCAACACCGCCGTTTACAACGCCAGCGGCGTCATCTACAACACCGTGACGGGCGCGGCAGTTGGTGGCAGCAATGGCCTGTCGGTAAGCAAAATCAGCCCGGCCGACTCGACTACGCTGGCCTCTTTCGGCATCCTGTTCACCCGCAGCACGGGCCTATTCACGGTATCGGACCCAACCAAGCTGCCTCGCGGCGGCCGCACCTTCCCGGCCATTACGGTCACGACCATCGACCTGAACGGCGGAGTAAATAACAACTCGGTCGTCCTGGTTACGGGCGGCAACCCGCTGCCCGTCGAGCTGAGCGCCTTCACCACCACGGCCAAAAGCCTGGATGCCATGCTGGCCTGGACCACGGCTTCGGAAAAGAACAGTGCCTACTTCGACGTGGAGCGCAGCCTCAACGGCACCGACTTCGTGAAGATTGACCAGGTGCTGGCCCAGGGCACCAGCACCCACGCTATCGACTACACCGGGCTCGACGCGGGCATCGGCGCCAAGGCCACGGCCGCGTACTACCGCCTGAAGCAGGTCGACCTCGACAGCACCTTCAGCTACTCGCCCGTGCGTACCGTGCGCTTCAGCAAAATGGCTCCGGCCATCATGCTCTACCCCAACCCGGCTGCCGCCACCACCCAGCTCGACCTGACGGCCCTGCACACCGGCAGCTACCAGGTGAGCGTGCTCGACGCCACCGGCCGCGTGGTGCTCTACACGACGCTGCAGGCCGGCCTCACCCACGCCCTCAGTCTGAACACGATTGCCAGCGGCACCTACACGCTGCTGGTGCGCGGGCAGAACGATGGCCTAAGCGTCAACCTGACCAAGCGCCTGGTGAAGGAATAGGCGTTCGGTTTAGCCTTCTTTATAAAAAGCTCTCCCCACCTGGGGAGAGCTTTTTTTGTATCGATGATTCCCCGCACTCCGGCCCTTACCGGCCGAACGATTAGCTGGATTGCACTACTGAGCCTACTCCTGCTAACCTCGCCAGGCCAGCGGCTGCAACGCGGGCTATTGATAGTGTGAGAGCTAGGAACGCGGCGATAATAAACTGGCACTCGTCTTGCAGATACAGAAAAAGCAGTTGCAACCGCCATTGCTTCACTTTTCGTTCATTTCTCATGAAACTCCTCGTAAAATTTGCTGGTGCTGTCCTGCTGGGTGCGTTCACCCTGTTGGCCGCCCCGAATGCCCAGGCCCAGGTGGGGGTGAATATTAATATCGGCGCGCCCGGCTGGGGGCCGCAGGTGCCCTACGGCACGCAGTATTACTATATCCCCGAGATTGACGGCTACTACGACCTGTACTCGCAGCAGTACATCGTGTACGACGACGGCTACTGGGTAACCGTGCCCGAGCTCTACGGCTACGACCCCTACCAGTTCCACCCCGTCGCCATTGCCTACCGGGGCCGTGAGCCGTGGTGCCAGCGCGATTATTACCACCAGCGCTACGCCTACCAGCCCTATCGGGCCTACCCCCGCGGCGGCTATTACGCCAACGGCTATGGCCGCCCCGGCTATCCGGGC
>JANXMN010000451.1 GCA_025354605.1 Hymenobacter sp.
GTGAACCCCGAGCAGGACCGCATCTACTTCATCGAGGTGAACCCCCGCATTCAGGTGGAGCACACGGTGACGGAGATGATTACCGGCATCGACCTGATTAAAACCCAGATTTACATCGCCGCCAACTACAAGCTCAGCGACCCCGAAATTGGCCTCGGACCCGACGTGGTGCCCCTGCGCTCGGGCTTCGCCGTGCAGTGCCGCGTGACCACCGAAAATCCCGAAAACGACTTCAAGCCCGACTACGGCACCATCGTGGCCTACCGCACGGCCGGCGGCTTTGGCATCCGCCTCGATGAGGGCTCGGTGTACCAGGGCGTGGTGGTGTCGCCGTTCTTCGATTCGATGCTGGTGAAGATTTCGGCCCACGCGCCAACCCTGCACGCCGCGGCCCAAAAAATGCTGCGCGCCCTCGATGAGTTCCGGGTGCGCGGCGTGCGCACCAACATTCCGTTTCTGAAGAACATCGTCGCCAACGACGAATTCCAGCACGGCCGGGCCAACGTCGACTTTATTAAGGACCACCCGGAACTGTTCGCCTTCGAGAAGCGGCAGGACCGGGCCACGCGCCTGCTCAGCTTCATCGGCGAAACAGTGGTGAACGGCAACCCCGACGTAAAAGAATTACTTGACGCGCGCGCCAATCCCCGCCGCCCGCGCCTGCCCGAAATCGACATGGCCGCCGCCTGGAGCCTGCACCAGACCGCCAACGGCAGCCCCAAGCCCAAAGGTAAAAAAGCCGTCCCGGCACCCTCCACCACTGATTTCGTGCCCGGTACCAAAAACCGCCTCACCGAAATGGGGCCGGAGAAATTTGCCCAGTGGCTGCGCCAGGAGCCATTGGTGCACTACACCGATACCACGCTGCGCGACGGCCACCAGAGCCTGCTCGCCACCCGCATGCGCACCTGGGATATGGTGAAAGTCGCCGAATCGTTCGCCCGCATGCACCCGCAGACGTTCTCGCTCGAAGTGTGGGGCGGCGCAACCTTCGACGTGGCCCTGCGCTTCCTGCACGAAGACCCCTGGGAGCGCCTGGCCCGGCTGCGCGCGGCTATTCCCAACATCCTGCTGCAAATGCTCATTCGCGGAGCTAATGGCGTGGGCTACAAGGCGTATCCCGACAACCTAACCGAGCGCTTCGTGATGCAGGCGGCCGAAACCGGCATTGACGTGTTCCGCATTTTCGATTCGCTGAACTGGCTCAAGGGGATGGAAGCTTGCATCGGCTTCGTGCGCGACAAAACCGACCGACTGGCCGAAGCCTGCATCTGCTACACCGGCGACATCCTCGACCCCAACCGTACCAAATACACCCTCGACTATTACCTGAAGCTGGCCAAACAGCTGGAAGACGCCGGCGCGCACATCCTTTGCATCAAGGACATGGCCGGCCTGCTCAAGCCCTACGCCGCCACCGAGCTCATTGCTGGCCTGCGCGACACCGTTAAGCTGCCCATCCACCTGCACACTCACGACACCTCGTCGCTGCAAGCTGCTACTTATATGAAGGCCGTGGAAGCCGGCGTGAACGTTATCGACGTAGCGCTGGGCGCGCTCTCGGGGCTCACCTCGCAGCCCAACTTCAACTCGGTGGTGGAGATGCTGCGCCACACCCCGCGCCACCGGGAGTTCGACCAGCACTCACTCAATGAGTTCAGCTACTACTGGGAAGCGGTGCGCGAGATGTATTATCCCTTCGAGTCGGGCTTGAAAGCGGGCACGTCGGAGGTGTTTCAGCACGAGATTCCGGGCGGGCAGTATTCCAACCTGCGCCCGCAGGCCGCTTCGCTGGGCCTGCTCGATAAGTTTGAAGAAGTGAAGGAGCGGTTTTCGGACGTGAACCAGATGTTTGGCGACATTGTGA
>JANXMN010000455.1 GCA_025354605.1 Hymenobacter sp.
GTGACGATGGTGCTGGAAGCCCGCAGGATATCCACGATGACGGCCACTTTGCCGCGCAGCTCATACAGCGGAAGCAGCTCGGGCGAGAAACAAAGGTCAAGTGAAGGCAATTGTTAGTGGCTAATGATGAACAGTTAATGGTCAGTGATTAACCGATGTTACGCGATAGAAGCAGTAGCGCGGACTACAAAGTCCGCGCTACTGCTTCTGTCGCGTCACATCGGCTAATCACTGACCATTAACCGTTCATCACTAACCACTAGGAATTGCCTTCACTTGACCTTTGTTTCTCGCCCGAGCTGCTTCCGCTGTATGAGCTGCGCGGCAAAGTGGCCGTCATCGTGGATATCCTGCGGGCTTCCAGCACCATCGTCACGGCGCTGGGCGAGGGGGTTTCGCAGGTCTTTCCAGTGGCGTCGCTGGAAGAGTGTGCCGCTTACGGCCAACAGTACGGCGGCCTCACCGCCGCCGAGCGCGACGGCCTGCCGGCCCCCGGTTTCGACCTCGGCAATTCGCCCTTCGGCTTCCTCGATGCGGCCCGGCCGGTGCGCGGACAGGCGCTCATCATCAGCACCACCAACGGCACCACGGCCCTGCGCCGCTCGCTGGCCGCGGAAGCGGTGGTGGTGGGCGCGTTTCTGAACCTGGCGGCGGTGGCTGATTTCTGCCAGCGGCAGCAGCGCGATGTGCTGGTGGTGTGCGCCGGTTGGAAGGGGAGGTTTTGCCTGGAAGACACTGTATTCGGCGGAGCGCTGGCCGAGCGGCTGGCGGCCCAGGGCTTCGACGTGCGCAGCTCAGACGCCACTTTGGCCGCGCTGCATCTGTGGGAGCAGGGCCGGGCCGATTTGCCGGCCTATCTGCTGCAATCGGCCCACGTGCGGCGGCTCAACTCGCTGGAGGCCAGCCAGGATTTTGAATTTTGCCTCCAGATTGACGCCTATGCCAACGTGCTGCCGCTGTGGCAGGAGGACCGGCTGGTTGACGCTGCGCTTAATGCAGAATGAGGAATGAGGAATTGGCGTGCGAGTAAGTAGGCATCAAATTCTTCATTCTTCATTCTTCATTCTTAATTTCTCATTATCCTGGTGGCGTTGGCTGTCGCGCTGAGTTTTCTTGGCCAGGTTGCGGGTGAGGGCCTCGGTGAGGTCGACGCCGGTTTGGTTGGCGAGGCAGATGAGGACGAAAAGCACGTCGGCCAACTCGTCGCCCAGCTCGCGGCCTTTGTCCGATTCTTTGAACGACTGCTCGCCGTACTGGCGGGCAATGAGGCGGGCGACTTCCCCCACTTCCTCGGTGAGCATGGCCAGGTTGGTCAGCTCGTTGAAATAACGCACGCCGGTGGTCTTAATCCAATTATCGACGGTTTGCTGGGCTTCTTCAATAGTCATAAGCGGAGGGGCAGGTGGTGAGAAAAAAATCAGGCGGGCGAGTCGAGCACGATGGTCACAGGGCCGTCATTGAGCAGGCGTACCTGCATGTCGGCCCCAAAGATGCCGGTGGGCACGGGGCGGCCCAACTCGGTGGCCACCATCGCCACAAACTGCTGGTAGAGCGGCTCGGCTACGGCAGGCGGGGCGGCCCCGATGTAGCTGGGGCGGTTGCCTTTGCGGGCATCGGCCAGCAGAGTGAACTGGCTCACCACCAATATTTCGCCGCCCATATCCTGCACACTGCGGTTCATTTGGCCATTGTCGTCGCCAAAAATGCGCAGCTGCACCACCTTGCGGCACATCCAGCCGAGGGAAGCCGCGTTATCGGTGGGGGCGAACCCGGCCAGCACCAGCAGGCCGGGGCCAATCTGGCCGGTAATGCTTTCGTCGACGGTGACGGAGGCTTCGCGGACGCGCTGAATAACGAGGCGCATAAAATCAGGAACAGGAGATAGTGACCAGGAATAAGCGGCGGCAAGTTGAGGCCGGGCTGCCGACCTTCGCACGAAAACGCGCCCTTGCCTGCCCATGCACCCTCCCGCCGCCGCAAATAACGCCCGTGCCGCTGTCCCGCGTCGTTTGTGGTTGGGAACGGCCCTGTTGCTGATACTGCTGGTGAGGCTGTGGCGGCTACCCGAGGTCGGCCCGCCCGACTTCGACTCGGTGCGCAACTGGCGGGTGGTACAGGAGCTTGGGCACGGAAATTTCGCGCACCTGTTCCACCACGGCAGCCCCGGCTTTTTGCTGCTCTACGCGCCGGTGGCCGCTTTTACGCGGGAATTTCTGGTATTTCAGGTGCTCAATGCGCTGCTGGCGGTGGCGGGGCTGGGTTGGTTCGCGGCCTGGGTGGCGTGGCGGGCGCGGCTCAGCGGCCCCGAGGCGGCGGGGCTGGTGCTGCTGAGTGGCACATCGCTGCTGCTCACGTTTTCGGGACGCGATTTCACCATGAGCTCGGTGAGTCTGGTGGTTTTCACCGGGCTGCTGCGCAGCCACTTCGCCCGGCTGCACCGCCCATCCCGGCACGGGCTGGGGGCCGTGGCCGGCTGGCTGGCGCTGGGGCTGAGCATCAACTACAAGTTCCTGTTCGCGCTGCCTATTCTGGTGTTGCTGGAGTGGTGGCTGGCCGACGGCGCGTGGCGACAGCAGGTGGGCCGGGCGCTGCTGGTATTGGTCGCGCCCTACGTGCTGCTGGGCGCGTTGGGCGTGGCCGTGGGCCTACCGTGGTACCGCTGGCTGGGCTTCTATTGGCGCACGGTGGTGCCGGCCGCCGCCAACGTGGCCGGCCGGCAGGCCACCCTGCACCTCGATTTGCTGTACTACCCGCGCTACCTGCTGGCTTTCGAGTCGCCGTTGCTGCTGGCGGGGCTGCTGGCGCTGGGGCTGGCGGTGGCGGCGTGGCAGCGCGGGAGGCTGCGCCGCCGCCTGGCCCTGCCGCTGCAGCCGTACTTGCTGGTGTGGGCGGGCTGCCTGCTGGCCGGCATGTCGCTGCTGATAAAGGCCCCACGCGGCCTTCTTTTCGCCTACCTGCCGCTGGCCGCGCTGGCGGTGTTGGGCGGGCGGCGCGTGCTGCCCAGCCGGGCGCTAGCCGGGGTGCTGGCGCTGGCCGTGGGGTTAAACTTGTACCGCCTGCAGCAGCAGCTTTACGCGCCGCTGCCGGGGCGCTACCCGGCCGTGGCCGCCTGGCTGCGGCAGCACGGGGCCACCCGCGTGGCCAGCACCATTGGCAACGGCCTCGCACCCTACCTCAGCCCCGACCAGTCGTTCACCGTTATCACCAACGAGCGGGAGTTGGCGGCCGTGCGCCGGTCCGGCGGCCAGTACGTGCTGCTCGACGGCTACTGGCGCGTGGCTAATGTGGCGCGGTTCGACTCGCTGCGGCGGCAGGTGCCCGTGGCGGCCTGGCCCGCGCCGGCGCTGCAGCAGTCATTGCTGTTTCTGGAGCATTCCGAATTCACCGGCCTGAGCTACGACGAAACGTTGGCCGCCGCCCGCGCCGCTGCCGCCGACTCGCTGCCCCTGCGCCTGTACCGGCTGCGCTGAGGGCGGGGCCGACTGGTGGGGATGCGGGTGATATAGGGGCCAAGCCACGAAGCTGGGGCACCAATAGCACGTAAAAAGCCCCCGCCATGCCCGCCGCCGAAACGAGGGGGATGCCGGGGGCGCTCCGGTCAGGACCGGAAAACTATTTATTGCGCCGTGGTGGGCAGCGAGTTTACGTCGATAAATGGGATGCTGGAGCGGTAGCCGCGGTTGATGGCTGCAATAAAGGAATTGGCCACTTGGGCGTTGCCACGCGGAGTAAGCGAATAATAGTCCAGCGAGAAGAAATTACCGCGCACAGGTGTCAGGTTGTACAAAACCCCAGCATTGAAATTGCCACTGGTTAAGGGGTTAAACAGTAAATCGTTCAGATTTAAGGTGCGTTCGCCGGTACTAATGGTAAGGACCGGCATATTGTATAGCTTGGCTAAAGCATTAAGGCCTGGGGGAATGTTAGGCGTAGAGGGGTTATCGTAGTTATTATAATTGTTAATGGCTGCGTTCAACAGGTTCATTTCGGTTGATTCGTCCAGCACATCGGCATCCACAATTGGGTTGCGCGCGTCGCGTCCGTAAGGCAGCATCAGGGTAGAGCTGCCAACCAATACCGGCGTAAGTTGGCCAATGCGAGGGAGAGCCGTGGCTAGTACGTAGTCTTTCTCGCCAATCTGACGGACATCCCCCGGATTGATTGGGTCTTGGATATACAGTAAGGCATTGTCGCCGAAGCGGGCTTGCATCTGTGCTTCGAGCGCCGAGCCAGCCCCTAAGCGGAGCAGGGGCAGCGAGGCAGCGTCGGGCAGTCTGGCAATGATGCCTGGACGGCCGCCCGCCGTTAGAACATCCAAAATCTTCCGGGCATTTCGCTTCATTTGCGTAACAAAAGGGGTGGTCGGTGCTGCACCGCACTCGCCGCCGCTTTTGATAAAGGGCATTAGGTCGTCAAGGCCCATGAAGTAGGTGAAGAACGTGGCCGAAGCACTGGCCGTCGTAACGGCCTGCAGGTAGGTACGGTTGTCGTTGGCCGGCAGCAGGCGTTCAAAGTATGGGTTGAACGTGCTGGTGGCCGTGGCATTGGCGATATTGCCCAGGCCGGCGCTTTCAATCTGGCTCAGCTGCAGGCCGGGCAGGCCCAGGTTCTGGGGCAGGGTGGCGGCCGTGGCGCTGCGGATGAACTGGCGCACCGTGTCGGGGCCGCCGCAGGCGTTGGGGTTGATGGCCCGCTGCACAGATTGGCCGGGCACGCGCCGCACGCGCGGAATGCCGGAAGCCGGCAGGTCGAGCAGGCTGAGGTAGCCCGTGCCCGGGCCTTCTTCCAGCAGCGGCTGGCTGAAGGTGGCGGCTTCGTTGGCGCGGTTCAGCTGCTGGGCCAGCAGATTGGGGAAGGAGTAACGCTGGCTGGCGCGGGTGAGGCCCCCGGCGCTCACGCCGGCGGTGTAAGTATCGCCCACGGCCACGTAGCGCGACACGTCGATGTTGGTGGTTGGGGTTGGGCTATCCTGGCCCGGGGCGCAGGCAGCCAGTAGCAGGGTGGCCACCGCTACCAGCGCGGCCCGCAAGCCGAAACCTGAATAGGAATAATGATTTTTCATGCTGAAAACGCGAAATCGTTGCTAAAAACCAAAGATGAAACCAGGGCCGCTCGCGTAGCGCAGCAGCGCCGGCTACCCGCTCCAGCGGGACTCTAAAAGGCCATGGCCACGCCCAGCGAGGCCGTTTGGGTGGCCTGGCGGTAGGTGCCGCTGACGTTGGGAATCTGGGCGCTGATGGGGTTGACGCGCGCCGTGCGCAGCTGGCCGTAGTCAAAGGAATAGCCGACTTCCAGGCCCAGGCGGCTGCTGAGCTGGTAGCACAAGCCAGCCGATACCCCAATGCGGTTAGCATCAATAAACTCGGGGTTGATAAACTCGTCGCGCACCGGCGACTCGTCGTAGCGGAGGCCGCCCAGCACCGTCAGTTTGGGGAGGGCCTGGTATTCCGCCCCCACCCGAAAGGCTAGGGCATCTTCGTAGCGGCGGGCGGTGCTGCGGGTGCGCGCCGGCTGGCCGCCGCTGGCCGCCAGGTTCAGCTTGAGCGAGTCGAGCGTGCTCCAGCCGCTGAGCACGAAGTCGAAGGTGAGCAGCAGCTTGGGCGTGATGCGGTTGGCAATGCCCACCGACAGTGTACTAGGCAGGTTCAGCTGGCTGGTGTAGGCGGTCGAGGCCGGGTACAGGGCCGCGTCGCGGGCCGGCACGCCGGCGTAGGTGAGGCTGCCGTTGTTCATCTTCAGCGTCACGCCGCTGCGGTAGCTGATGCCAAAGGCCAGGTTTTCGCCGGTACGGCCATACAGGCCCAGGTTGAAGCCGTAGCCCGAGCCGCTGGCGCTGAGCTGGGAGTTGGCGGCCGGGTCGTCGTAGCGGCCCAGGGCCAGGCGCTGGCTATACTTGCCATAGGCGTAGATGAAGCCCACGCCGGCGCTGAAATTATCGTTCAGCTTAATGCCAACCGTGGGCTGCACAAAGCCGGTGTTCAGCTGGCTTTCCTGAATGACGGAGCGCCCTTCCCAGGTATCGGGCCACTTGGTGTGGTAGCCGTAGGGGGTGTTCACGGCCAAGCCCAGGGCCACGCGCTTGGTCAGGCCGTAGGTAGCGTAGAGGTAGCCGCCGGGCTGCAGGGTCAAGTCCTGGTCGGTGCGCTGGTAGGTGTCCTGGCCGATAAATGAAGCCCGCCGTACCTGCCCGATGCCGCCAATGCTGACGCGGGTAAGCGAGTCGGCCCACTGGCCCAACATGCCGGGGTTAGTGCTCAGGCCCGCAATGCTGTTGATGTAGGCTGTGCTGGCCCCGCCCAGGCCGAGGATGCGTGCGCCCTGCGGACCGGTATCGAAACCACTAGCCGAAGCCGTCAGGGTACAGCAGGCAAGAATCAGAAAGAGAAAAGGTTGACGCATACGGGCGGTTTGACGGAAAATTGCAAACAAATGTACACAACGGCTGCGCAGCAGTACCAGGGGCAGCCACGCAAAGGCGGGTTTTCATGAATTTTAACTTCGCGAAAATGTTGCTTGCCTGCTTTATTTCCGAAACTTTCCAGTACGCCTCACCAATTCTTAAAGGTCGGGCTAGTGGCTACTCAGCGCTTCCCGCCCAGGCTGACGAGTTGGCGAAGGGGGTGGGTTTCGTCGGAACCGGCGAAGCCGCTACCATCAGCCATGAGGATATGACCGTCACCCTTTGATTTGGTACGGGAGAATTGAATTCAGAGCAGTATCCAGGTTCGTGTAGGGGAGAGGGTAGCGTGGACTCGGCGAGTCCGCGCGTGGGAACGACCGGCTCCAATGGTCCGAGGCGCGGACTCGCTGAGACCATGCTGCCACCAAGCCACCCCACTGGTTGTTTCTTTTTCCCTGCTGCTACCTTTGCCACCAATAATTTTACCCAATTTAATCATTCTGGCAAATGCAAACGCCCTGTCTGCATATCATTAATCCTTTCATTGTGCACCGGTGGTGGCTTGGGCTATTGGCGTGCCTGTTCTCGCTTAACGGAATGGGCCGGCCGATTGGCCCATTGCATCACTTAGTAGTATGCACTACCGGAGCCGTGTGGGGCTGGGGCCTGAACGACTATGGGCAGTTGGGTATCGACCCGGCAAGCCGGGCTTCCGTTTCAGCACCACAGCAGATAGCAGGCTTATGGCACCCGCACCACCATTGATGCCAGCCAGTTCAACTACGGGGGGAAAGTGGTTTTTGCCGGACGCTACCACGTGCGCGGTACCCTGCGGCTGACGGGAGGCGAGTTTGAACTGCGGCCGGGGACGGTGTTTGTGGTGGACGGACTGAGCGGGGAAGCGCCGCCAGCCAATGCGCCTAATACCGTTATGCGCACCGCGATAGAAGTAGAGAACGCCTCGCTGCTGCTCACCGGAGCCACGCTAATGGCCAACTGCGACCTCATGTGGGCCGGCGTGCGACTGCTCAACCAAGGCATTATTCGCACGGAAGCCGATGCCCTTGGCACTCCCCGGCGCAGCAGCATCCGCGACGCCCTGGTTGCGGTCGAGGCTGCCCCGATACCCGACGGAAATGGCGGGTATGGACACAGCACCAGCGAATATTACTTAACCAAAACGGACTTCACCAATAACTTCGTGGGACTGCAGGATGTCTATAAATACGTTGCCCAGGCCAACGAGGGGGCGCATTACTGCACCTTCAGCATGGACGTGGCCACTGCCAAAGCTCCCCTCAACAACCTGGACCATTCGGTTTACCCCACTGGTATTCAATTGCAAAGTCCCGACCAGGCGTTCAGCAGCAACAACTACGCGGCCGCATCTATCGACCAGTGCAGTTTCCACGACCTCTACGTCGGAATTTCTGGCGTGGGCCAGTTATTGCCCATTACCAATAATACGTTTGATAACACCTGGTACGCAGCCATCGATGTCGGCAATGCGGCCTTTTACTTGTCGCCGGAGTCGATTGAGCGCAATATCATAACTGTGCGCGGGCAAAATCCCCTAGGGTTGACCACCTCCTACGGCATCCTGGGCGATGCTTTCATAAACGGCAACCACATCAGCGGCGATACCCCGGACCCTACGGCCAATACGGTGCAGCAAGTTGGCATTGGCGTGGATATGCCCACGGGCAGTACCCAGTCAAATAACGAGCTTATCAGTCTCGACCGGGGCATCGAAGCCAGTGCGGGAGATGGAGGCAGCAGAACCCATGATTTCACCGGCAACCTGTTTCGAAACGTCTCCGATGGGCTCTACTTCCACCAGGGCTCCACCAGGGTGGCCATGCAGTCGAGCCAGCTCCACATCCGCTGCAATACGTTTGAAAACCCCGCGAACCTGACCGGCGCGGTGGGCCTGCGGATTGCGGCCACCGCGGAATTTCCCACTACATTGGGCGATTCATTTCATCCCAACGGCAACCGGTTCGGTACGGCGGGAGTGCCAGCGGTCAACCCGATTGTTAATGGTGGGTTGACAAGCTTTCGCTACTATTATTTCGGTAGCTCAACGCAGGAAATTCTTCCCGTCTTTCCTATTGGATATACCAAATTATCCGGTAGCGGCAATTTGTCGTCTGCCTGTGCGAGTTATGCTAACGGCATAAACGCCAGAAGCGCCGCATCGCAGGCCGCTGCTGTTAGCCCGGAAGTTTTGCGGGTAGCACAGGATAGCCTGCGCCTCCCCAGTATTTTGGCCCAACAACGGAGCCGGCAGTTAACAACCCTTGTAACTGCTACTGAACAGCGGACGGACTACGGCGGCCTAGAAAGCTACCTGAAAACCCTGCCCGACCCCACCGGCCCCGTCCACGCCGCACTCTCTTCTTGGCTACTATCGGCTTACCAGGCCACGTCCCAGCCAGCAGAAGCCGCGCGGGTGAGCGCGGAAATGCTACGCCACCACGGAACTGATGAAGAAGTGCGCAGCTTGGTGCAGCTTGGCGAAGCTTTGGGCCACCTGCGCGCCTTGGCACAATGGCAGCATCCGGTTCCGGCCGACCTGTTGAGCTTGCAGGCAATAGCTACCTCTGGAACGTCGTCGGCCTTCCGGGCTAGCCATACGTTGCGCCATTACCTACCGGCCTGCCCGTGCCAACTGCCCGAAGGAGGGAAAGCAGCCAGTGGAAAGTTCCTGGCCTCGACCAGCGCGATTAGTGCGCTAATGCTGGACCAGCCGTATCCGAACCCGGCCAGCGATGGCTTCCGGGTGCGCTACGCCTTGCCCGAAGCGGGTGTGGCCCGGCTGGATCTACGCGACGGCCTTGGCCGGCTGGTCTGCCAGCAAGCCTTAATTTCGGCGAGTGGCGAAGCAAGCTTGTTAGTGGGCACGTTAGCTGATGGGCTCTACACCTGTACACTGGTGCTGAACGGGCACGTCGTGGCGGCCCGTCGGGTGGCCGTGGCGCATTAAGTGGGAAGGAAGCATGAAAAAAATACCTGGCATTCGCCCATCCGCTTGGCTTGCTTTAGCGCTGGCCTTGGCACAGCTCCTGTCTTTTACAGGCCAGGCTCAGCAAATTCTCCGCGAACAATTACTGCTACGGCCAGGGGCCAGCCTCGCGCCGGCCAGTGTGACAGCCACTTCCGACGGCGGCTTCGTGCTGGCCGGCAGCGCGTTCCGCCTCCCGAGTGGCGCGGGTTTCTCGCACCTGTACGTGCTGCGGCTCAGTACCGTGGGCGACACGCTCTGGCAGCGGTTCCTGTCTCAGGGGTCGACTGCTTCCAACCGGGAACCGGTGCGGACCGACGCTGGGGGCATCTGGATATTCACCTCGGACACGTTGCAGTCGCAGACCAGCCCTACCGGGGGCAACGTGGGCACCCGACTTTGGCGGTTGTCGTTGGCGGGGCAGGTGCGGCATGTGGTGCGACTAGCCTACCGGTTGCCAGGTGAGTACACGCAGGACTTGCTGCCAGGTGCCAATGGTGAATTGTATGCGTTGGTACACCATCAAAGCTCACTTGCGCGTTTTACTAGTCCGTCCATTCTGCGACTCGACAGTAGCGGAGCCCTGCTTTGGCGCCACGACTATCCGTTTGCACTTGGAAACTATGAGTCCAACCTGTGTTATACGCCTCGGGGCACAGTATTGCTGGCCGGACAAACAGGGGTGGGCAACAGCACCAGCTTTCAGAACCGGGTGCGACTGCTAGAGGTTGAGCCGAGCCGGGGCGATTCGGTGGGTGGGACCAGCCTGCCGCTGGCGTCCGGCATCGTGGGCGACTTCCTATACAGTTACAGTGCCGAGCCCTACGAGGCCATCGCCCTGCGGCAGGGTGGCTACGCCGTGCCTTCGGAGGCAATCCCCATCAACACCTCGCTCAATGGCACGGGGGAGCTGACGCGGCTGGATGCGGCCTACCAAGTGGTGTGGCGCTACCTGCTGCCCACAACCAGTAACCAGACCCTGGCGCGGCAGTTCACGCAGGTGCGCGAGCTAGCCGATGGCACGTTGCTGGCGCTGGCCGTTGGCCCGGGCGCTACGAGCGGGCGCACGTTCTGGCTCTACCGCTTCGACGGGGCCACGGGGGCGCTGCTGGCCACGTATCCCTTCACCTCGGGCCTAACGGGGCAGAGCATTCTAGCCGGCCACTTGTTGCCCGTGGCGGCCGATTCGAGCCTGCTGGTGGTGGGGCGCAACCGCGACTACAACAACCAAGGCATCTACATCGCCCGCGTGCGCATACCGGGCCTGCCCCGCGTGGTCACGGGCACGGCCAAGCCCTTTGCGGCCGGGGCTGTGCTTGCTTTTGGCCTTTACCCAAACCCCGCCCATGATGCAGTAACAGTGAGTCTGCCCGCCCACGCTGGCCGGCTGGAATTACGCGATGCGCTGGGAAGGGTCGTTCGCGTGCAAGCCGTGGGAGCAGAACAACGGACGCTTCAACTGTCGCTGGTGGGCTTGAAGCAAGGCATTTATGCCGTGGTGCTGCGCGGGCCGGATGGTACCGTGGTGCGTCGGCTGGCGGTGGAGTAGCCGTGGCCGGGGGCCGCGCCACCTCGCCCGGCAATTGCTGCGCCGGGCCACGGGCTGCTCAGCGCTTCACGCCCAGGCTATCGAGCCGGTGCTGGTAGCGGCGGGCGAAGCGCTGGTGCTGGGCATAGGTTTCGGCGAAGTCGGAGAAGCCGCTGCCGTCGGGCCGGGCGCAGAAAAACAGGTTTTTGTTGTGGGCCGTCTTCAGCACCGCGTTCAACGAGCCGGGCAGGGGCGTGGTGATGGGGCCGGGCGGCAGGCCCTTGTGCCGGTAGGTGTTGTAGGGCGAATCCACTTTCTTGTCCACGTTCAGCACGCGCTTGCGGGTGCCCAGGCCGTGCAGGGGCCAGAGCAGGGTGGGGTCGGCCTGCAGGGGCTGGTCGTTGCGTAAGCGGTTGAGGTACACGGCGGCAATCAGGGGCTTGTCGGTGGGCTCGGCCGTTTCGCGCTGCACGATGCTGGCCAGTACGCTCACCTGGGTGCGGGTCAGCTTCAGCGAGTCGGCCCGCGCCTGGCGCACGGGCGTCCAGAACCGGCGGTAGCGGGCGGCCACTGAGTCGAGCAGCACCGGCGCGCTGGTGTTCCAAAGCAGCCGCAGCGGCCCGGGAATAAACATGCTGCGAATAGTGCAGGTGTCGAGGTGATAGCGCCGCCGCAGGCCCTCGTTGTCGCCCAGTAGCAGCTCCAGCTTAAAGGAGTCGGTCTCGAGCTGCCGCCCCAGCTGCCGGGGCAGCTGCTCGAGGTAGTGAAAGGTCTTCAGCTCGAAGCGCACGGTGTCCTGCCGGCCAAAGCGCAGCATCCGCACTAGGTCGAGGTTGCTCAAGCCGGGCTCCAGGCGGTAGCGGCCGGGTTGCACGTGGGCGGGGTAGTCGTGGTGCTCGGCCACCCAGCGGAAGGTGGCAGGCTCCAGCAGCAGCTCATGTTTCTGGAGCGAGTCGAGCACCGCCGCATAGCCCGTGCCGCTGCGGATGTAGAGGTAGGCCGGCCCCTCGGCAAAGGCCCGCACGTTGGGCCGGTACAGCACGCGCCAGGCTGCGTAGCCGCCCGCGCCGGCCAGGGCCAGCAACAGTAGGAAGTAGGGGAGGTAGCGGCGGTTTCGGGAACGCAAGGGCAGGGGGTGAAAGGAGTAAAGTTAGGGCGGCGCGGGCCGGGGGAGGGTTTCGTCATGCGGAACCATTTACCCCGCCACCAGCGCCGCCACAGCCGCCTCAAAAGCCGCCCGCTCGGCCTGTCGGGCAATTTCCGTCGGGGCCGCCGCGCGCGACTCGCAGCCTTCAATCGGGCAGCGCTCGCAGGTTTCGTTCACGATGCGGAAGGGCAGGGCCGGGTCAGCCAGGAAGCGGACGTGCTGTTGAAGCTGCTCGTCGCAGCGCAGGCCCACGGTCACGCTCAGGGCCACTTGGGTGGGCGTACCGGCGCGGGCCAGCGTGAAGCACAGGTACTCATCGTCGGTGCCGAAATAGCGCGACTTCTGGGCTCCGGCCACCGTCACGGGGGCGGTAGCAGTGTCGGGCAGGGGCAGGGCGCTGGCCTCGTTCAGCAGGCGCAGGCTCACCCAGCGGCGGCAATAGTGCTCGTTCAGCTCGTTGCCGTGGGGGTTGTGCAGGCGGGCCAGGTGCAGCTCCTTGGTCAGTTCGTAGGGAGCCGCCGCGTCGGCTTGGTCGAAACGCAGGAAGAACAGGCTCTGCAGGCCGAAATGGCGCGGCAGCAGCGTGGTGAGGCGCTGCATGAACATCTCGGGGCTCACATCGTAGCGCGTCATCACGTCGAGCAGTAGGTCGGGGCACCACTTTTTGGCCGCGAAAACCTTCTTCACGTCGCGCAGCAGGCTGTCCTCGTCCATGAGCAGGGCCCCGGCGAAGTACGAGGCCTTGAAGTTGTTGAGCACTTCGTCGAAAGAATTCATCTGCGGGCTGCTGCTCACGTAGGGCCGTTCCTTCATTTTCAGGTAGTTAAAAGCCACTTCGCGACCCAGCACGAAGGCCTGCTGACCCCGGCTCAGGCCCGGGCGCAGCAGCAGGCGCTTCTGTCGGGGCTGAAACACCGCGCGCAGCCGCGCCTGGGTAGCCACGGCGTGCTGGCCCAGCGTGTCGCGGTCGAGGGTGTAGCCGTACTCTTCGGTCAGCACGCGTTCCAGCTGGGCCAGGTCGAAGGGCGCGGCGGTGCTCAGGCGAAAGCTGCCCACGAAGGCGCGTACGTCCTGCTCCAGGTCCTCAAAGTAGTTGTCGTGCATTTCCTGAAACGAGCGCAGCGCGGCCAGAAACAGGTGTTCCTGCCGCAGCTCGTAGTTGCGCGCAATCTCGAAAATCGTGCTGATGAAGGCATTCATCCGGGCCGGCGCGTCGGCAATCAGCTCGATGAGGCGGGCCGGCTCCAGCCCGAACATCTCCAGCGGAAACTCCTGCAGCATCTTCGAGTTCAGCAGTTCGCCGATGGGCTCCAGCCGGCGCGGCAGTTCCAGTGAAGTCAACTGGTCGTAGCGCACCTCCAGAGCCTTACTTAAACTCAGAATTTTGTCGGCCTTGGGGTACTTCTTGCCCTTCTCAATCTCGTTGAGGTAGCTCACCGATACGTCGCAGACCCGGGCCAGCTCGGCCGGGCTCAGGCCGCGCTCCTGCCGCAATTCGCGCAGCTTCAAACCAAAAATAAGGCGGACGACCTGGCCGTGATTGAGCATGAGGTGATGGGCTGATTTAGAGAGGTGCTGATGGAGTGGCTTCGGCTGAAAGTAGGGCGCAACAACCGGCTAACCACGTGCCGCCGCTTCGGGGCTTATCAACGGGGCAGTCACTCAAGGGGAAAAGTGCGCGAGACGGACGCGGAAACCTTTGCCGACGAGAAACCGCCAAAGCTCTCTAAATCGCTTCAGCAGCAAAGTCAATCGGTTACAAAGATAGGCGACTGAGCAAATTTAAAATTTTAGCGAAAATTCGCTGGATAAATAAATTCGCTTCGTATGTTTGTATCGGCCTTCCGCTTAAAGACTGACCAGTAGCTGCCAGCGCAGAACCGCTTCCGGGTATTCGATAGCTACCACATTGCCACCCTAGGTTACGTGAGGGCCGCAATTCTTCCCAACGACTCCAATCCTTTCTCATTTCCGCCCGTTTTCTGCCCCGTTTCTATCAGAACTTCGCTACATCGTTCCACCAAAAAAAACCCACCATGACTTTCACCGACGTTGCCCCCGCCCCAGCGCCCACCTACCGCACCCCCGAGCGGGTGAAGGTCATCGGCGCGTACTCACCCGCCTTCGCCGAAATCCTGACGCCCTCGGCGCTGGCTTTTGTGGCTGAGTTGCACCGGCGCTTCGACGAGACTCGCCAGACGCTACTCGTCCGCCGCATCGAGCGGCAGGCCGATTTTGAAGCCGGCATCTTGCCCGACTTCCTGCCCGAAACCAAGCGTATCCGCGAGCAGGACTGGACGGTGTCCCCGCTGCCTGCCGACCTGCTCGACCGCCGCGTCGAAATTACCGGCCCCGTCGAGCGCAAGATGATTATCAACGCCCTCAATTCCGGCGCCAGTGTGTTTATGGCAGATTTGGAGGATTCGAACGCCCCCACCTGGGACAATGTCATCCAGGGCCAGATTAACCTGTGCGATGCCGTGCGCCGCACCATCTCGCTGAGCACGCCCACCAAAGAGTATACCCTGAACGAGAAAACGGCCGTACTCATGGTGCGCCCGCGCGGCTGGCATTTGGTCGAGAAGCACATTCTGGTTGATGGCGAGCCCATCAGCGCCGCGCTGCTCGATTTTGGCCTCTACTACTTCCACAACGCCCACGAGCGCTGCGCGCAGGGCACCGCGCCCTACTTCTACTTGCCCAAGCTTGAAAGCCACCTCGAGGCCCGCCTTTGGAACGACGTGTTCAACTTCGCCCAGTTGGCGCTGGAACTGCCCAGGTGCCTCATCAAGGCCACTGTGCTCATCGAAACACTGCCGGCCGCCTTCGAGCTGAACGAGATTCTGTATGAGTTGCGCGAGCACAGCGCGGGCCTGAATTGCGGGCGCTGGGACTATATTTTCAGCTACATCAAGCGTCTGGGTCTCAACCCCGGCTTCCTCTTGCCCAACCGCGCCGAGGTCACGATGACTGTGCCCTTCATGGCCGCCTACTCGGCGCTGGTGGTGCAAACCTGCCATCGCCGGGGCGTGCACGCCATCGGCGGCATGGCCGCCCAGATTCCCATCAAAAACGACGCGGCTGCCAACGAAGTGGCCCTGGAAAAGGTGCGGCAGGATAAAATCCGCGAAGCCACCAATGGCCACGACGGCACCTGGGTGGCCCACCCCGGCCTAGTGCCGGTGGCGCTGGAAGTCTTCAACCGCCTCATGCCCGGCCCCAACCAAATCGAGAACAAGCGCCCCGACGTGCACGTGACGGCCGCCGACCTGGTGAAAGCCCCCGAAGGCAATATCACGGAGGATGGTCTGAAGCTGAACATCGACGTGGCGGTTCAGTACCTGGCTTCCTGGCTGGGTGGCAACGGCTGCGTGCCCATCTACAACCTGATGGAAGATGCCGCCACCGCCGAAATCAGCCGGGCCCAGGTGTGGCAG
>JANXMN010000328.1 GCA_025354605.1 Hymenobacter sp.
TTCAGCGCGTTGCCCCGGAAGATGTCGGCGAAATAGCTCGAAACCACCACCCGAAAGCCGGCGTCGTACAGCGCCCAGGCGGCGTGCTCGCGGCTGGAGCCGCAGCCGAAATTTTTGCCCGCCAGCAGAATCTGGCCGGCATAGCAGGCATCGTTGAGCACAAAGTCGGGCTTCGGCGTACCGTCGGCGTTGCAGCGCCAGTCGCGGAACAGGTTTTCGCCGAAGCCTTCCCGCGTCGTCGCCTTCAGGAAACGGGCCGGAATAATCTGGTCCGTGTCGATGTTTTCGAGCGGCAGCGGCACGGCGGCCGAGTACAGAGTTTGAAATTTTTCCATTGGTTAACGTGAAATCGTCTGTCATCCTGAGCTTGCGAAGGACCTTATCACCCATGTACCGTTTGAGATTACTGCAAGTTGTTCAGCGGTGATAAGGTCCTTCGCTGCACTCAGGATGACGAAAAAACTTAGTTCAAATACTGCGTGATATCCACAATCCTTCCCTGCACGGCCGTGATGGCAGCCACCAGCGGGCTGGCCAGCAGCGTGCGCGAGCCCGGCCCCTGCCGGCCCTCGAAGTTGCGGTTCGAAGTGGCCACGCAGTAGGCGCCGGCGGGGATTTTGTCCTCGTTCATGGCCAGGCAGGCGCTGCAGCCGGGCTCGCGCAGCGTAAAGCCGGCGGCGGCCAGAATCTGGTCCAGGCCCTCGGCAATGGCCTGCTGCGCCACCTGCTGCGAGCCGGGCACGATGATGGCCTCGACGTGCCCGGCCTTGTGCTTGCCGCGCACGTAGGCCGCCACCGCCCGCAAGTCCTCGATGCGCGAGTTGGTGCAGCTGCCAATGAACACGTAGTTGATTTCCTTGCCCAGCAGCGACTCGCCCCGTTCGAATCCCATGTAGCGCAGCGACTTATCGAAGCTCTCGGCCTCGCCGGCGGGCACCTCGCCGGGGATGCGGCCGGTGAGGGCGATGCCCATGCCGGGGTTGGTGCCGTAGGTAATCATCGGCGGAATGGCGGCGGCGTCGAAGCGGTGCTCGGCGTCGAACGCGGTGTCGTCGTCCGAGTACAGGGTTTGCCAGTGGGCCACGGCCGCGCCCCAGGCGGCATCTTTCGGCGCGTAGGGGCGGCCCTGCAGGTAGCTGAACGTGGTTTCATCGGGTGCAATGAGGCCGCCGCGTGCGCCCATCTCGATGCTCATGTTGCAGACCGTCATGCGGCCTTCCATGCTGAGGGCGCGGATGGCGCTGCCCGCGTACTCCACGAAGTAGCCGGTGGCTCCGCCGGTACCGAGCTGCGCAATCACGTACAGAATCAAGTCTTTGGCGGTCACGCCGGGGCGCAGCGCGCCCTCCAGGCAGATGCGCATCCGCTTTGGCCGGCTCAGCAGCAGGCACTGCGTAGCCATTACCTGGGCCACCTGGCTGGTGCCGATGCCGAAGGCCACCGCCCCGAACGCGCCGTGGGTGGAGGTGTGGCTGTCGCCGCACACGATGGTGGTGCCCGGCAGCGTGAGGCCCAGCTCGGGGCCAATGACGTGCACGATGCCCTGGCGGGCGTGGCCCAGGCCGTAGAGCTCGACGCCGTATTTGGCGCAATTGGCAGTCAGGGTATCAACCTGCGAGCGGCCCAGCGGGTCGGCAATGGGCAGGTGCTGGTTGCGGGTGGGCACGTTGTGGTCGGCCGTGGCGAGGATGCGCGCCGGGCGAAACAGCGGCAGGCCGCGCGCCGCCAGCTCATCGAAGGCCTGCGGGCTGGTGACTTCGTGGATGAGGTGGCGGTCGATATAGAACACGTCGAGGCCGCCCGGCGCGGGTTGGACCACGTGCGCATCCCAGATTTTATCGAATAAGGACTTAGCCATGGGGGTTTGGGGTGTCGTCGTTTGAACGGTCATGCCGATGATAGAACGTCATGCAGAGCGGAGCGCAGCGAAGTCGAAGCATCTCGCTTGTGGGAGTAATGCAATCGTTGCCCATGTCGACCTTCGGTTGCAGCGTCATTGGTTAGTGGTGGCAAGCGAGATGCTTCGACTTCGCTCAGCATGACGTTCCGGGGGCTGTTCTGCATGACGTTCCGGGGGCTGTTCTGCATGACGTTCCGGGGAGTGTTCTGCATGACGTTTGATTAGTTTCTACGCCACCAGCTTTTCCTGCTCGACCAGGGCGTGGAGGTCGTCGTCGATGACTTCGCGCTTGCGGTCGGCCAGGGTGAGGAAGCAGGCGTAGGCTTTGTTCAGTTCGGGCTTCTCGAAATCGTAGCCCAGCTTCTGGAGGCGGTAGGCCAGGGCGGCGCGGCCCGAGCGGGCGGTGAGCACGATGGACGAATCGGCCACGCCCACCTCGCGCGGGTCGATGATTTCGTAGGTTTCGCGGTGCTTGATGATGCCGTCCTGGTGGATGCCGCTGGAGTGCGAAAAGGCGTTGGCGCCCACAATGGCCTTGTTGGGCTGCACGGGCATGGTCATCAGGTGCGAGACCAGGGCCGAGGTTTCGGCCAGCAGGCGGGTGTTGATGCGGGTGTCGAGGGCGAGGT
>JANXMN010000511.1 GCA_025354605.1 Hymenobacter sp.
TCTATTTTCTGCGCGTCATTCAGGACGGCCAGCAGCAAACCGTCAAAATCATGCGCCGATAGCGTCCCCCCCTGATTTGTCCAGTTGGCTGAAGATATTGGCCAGTCGTTACCATTCCCAAGCTCCCCTGTGGCAAACCGCAGGGGAGCTTTCGGTTTATATCTTGCCGCTATGAATTTCCTCTACATTGCCCTGGCCCTGCTGGCCGCCTACCTGCTGGGTTCCATCCCCACGGCCCTGTGGGTGGGCCGCCGCTTCTTTCAGCTGGCCGACATCCGCGAGCACGGCTCGGGCAATGCCGGGGCCACCAACACCTTCCGGGTGCTGGGACCGAAGGCGGGCTCGTTCGTCCTGTTCGTGGATGCGCTGAAAGGCTTCGTGGCAGCCTTCTTCCTACCGCAGTGGCTGGTGGTGCAGGGGGCCATTGCCCCCGAGCACGAGCTGTACTACCGCCTGCTGTGCGGGGCGCTGGCCGTGGTGGGGCACATCTACCCGGTATTCGCGCAGTTTCGGGGTGGCAAGGGCGTGGCCACCATTCTGGGCATGATGCTGGGCGTGGCCCCGGCCACGGTGGGCGTCTGCATTCTCGTCTTTATCGTCATGCTGCTGCTGTTCCGCTTCGTAAGCCTGGCCAGCATGACGGCCGGCCTCACCTTCGCGCTGCTGCAGCTGCTGCCCCCCTTCCGGCCGGCCCAGCCGCTCCTGGTGTACGTGGGCTTCGTGCTGGCCGCCCTGCTCATTTACACCCACCGCGCCAACATCGGCCGCCTGCGCACCGGCACCGAAAGCCGCGTGCCCATGCCCTGGGAGCGGAAGTAGGGCTTCCCAGGTAGTCTTGATTGGGCAACCGACAGCAAGCTTATTTTACCCGCACAAAATACCAGTCGTCGTGGCCGTAACCTTGTCCTAGTTTGTTGCCAGGGCCAAAAGTGGCTAGACTGCCATAAATCAAGGTATCGCGGGTCAGTTTGAGAATACTATCATGCGGAACAACTTTATCCAGCGGCATGTCGCTTATTTTTTGACCGTTGAATTCGGTTAGGCTAACCGCAAATTTTGAAGAATCGCGGCCAAAGCTCCAATGCCCTTTCATGTTTAGCGTGCCATATTTCTCTTCGTAGCTGCCATCCGTTTGGAAAGTCATGATTTTAGGCATTACGGTAACAGCGCGGTATTTCCCACGGAATTGCTTCAAGCCAACTTGCACCCATGTATGGCAAATCAACTTGGCTTTCTCACCTTGCTGGTTCGGCAAAGCCATTGTAAAGAGAAGGACGAGAACCGATGATTTCATCATATGGTAGCATGAAAGGTTTACCCAAAGCTAAAGCATGCGGTATAGCTCGCGGCTGACGCAAGTCTCCAACGTGCGTCAGCTCCCTAAACCAAATGCTGCGCCTATTGGCGTTACAATAAGTACGGCAATTGATGTTCCCCCCGGCATCCCCAAAACAGCCGAAACAGCTCCGGTAAATGCTTCAGTCGCGCCGGGAAGTGCTTCGGTCGCGCCGGGGAAGGCTTCCGGTGGGCCGGGTGGCCTTGCGGGGGAGCCGGGGAATGCCGCGCGGAAGCCGGGCGGGGTTTGGGGCAGGCCGGCGGCTTGCTGGCAGCGGCCGAAAAATACTTTTGGGTCGCCCAGTAATATCGCTATATCTTCGGGCCGGCAGCTGCCCTGTCGGCAGGTGTGATTTTACCCATCTCATCCCCCCTTGCTATGCTTGACAAAGACCCCATCGCCGAGTACCCTTCTACCCAGGCGGCCCTTTGGGAGCGCTGCCTTGAAATGAGCGCTACCGCCGCCCGCGACGCCGCCGAGCTGGCCAAGCGCGGCATCCCGGCCGCCGCGCTTACCAAATTCGCCGCCGGATACCGCCACCTTCGGCACGATGGACCCCGACACCGTGCTGGTGCAGGAAGCCAAGGTGGCGACCGATACCAAAGACGAAACCCAGGTCCGGTTGGAAACCGCCATTCAGGCCGTGATGGACTGCGTAGGGCTGAAAGACGACCCGCGCACCGCCGCCTACAAGCGCTTGGGCGTGAGCGACGTGAGCAGCCTGAACCAAGCCAAGCTGCACCTGGCCGCCACCATGGTGGCCAAGCAGGGCCGCAAGTACCTGGCCGAATACACCGAAAAGGGCCTCACCGCCGCAATGCTGACGGCCGTGGAAACGGAGGATGCCGCCTTCGTCGACCAGATGGCCGCTCGCCACGAAGCCGTGAGCACCCGCGCCGGGGCCACCCGCGCCCGCATCGTGTTTGCCAACGGCCTCTACCGCCAGCTGGTAGCCCTGGCCAATGCCGGCCAGGCAACCTGGCGCCTGAGCAATGCCCAAAAAGCCCACGAATACGTACTCGACGCCACCCCCGCGGCTGCCGTGCCGGTGGCAGCCAAGGCGTAGGCCAGGGCCTTTTCTGACAACGCAACGCCCCGGTAGCTGCCTGCTGCCGGGGCGTTGCATTGTCCGGCAGGGAGTTTAGGGCGCTACTTTTAAACCATGTTCCGCCCGCCCATCTTCATGCTGCTCCTCGGGCTGGCCCTGCTGCTGGCCTTGCCCGCTGCCGCCCAGCGCTACGACGCCCGCCTGGCCACCCCGCCCGCTGGCTTTGCCTGGCAGCCGCTGCCCGGGGCCAAAGCCGCCGCGCTGCTGCCCGCCGGCTGGCACTACCAAGTAGCAGGCACGAAAGAAGCCCCTACCTACTACCTCACCCAGGAGGCCATTGGCGAAAGCGGCGAGTTTGCCACGGGGCTGTCGCTGCAGGTAGTGCACAAGGTGCGGGCCAAAACCCGGCAGCCCGCTGCCCAATACGCCGAGCTGCTGCTGCTGCGCACCGGCTTCGGCCCGGGCCGGCAGCGGCTGGAGCAGTCGACTTCTACGGAAGGGAACTGGCACCAGTGGACGGTGCGCTACCGCGATGCCCCGCCCGATGCCGACCTGCGCGTGGTGTACCAGCTGGCCCTGGCCAATTCTAAAACCGATACCCTCCACCTGCTCACCTTCGAGAGCCCCGAAAAAGACTGGGCCGCAGCCTGGGCGCTGGGCCAGGTGATGGTGCGCGAGCTCGTGCTCGACTCGCGCTTATAGCTCTTGGTAGCCCGCAGCACGGGAATTTGGGCATAAGGCCAGGCAGAGACATTTTTCCTAGGGGCGGCACTACTGCCACAACCTTCCTAACTTGAGCCCACTTTTCCACCCGGCCGGTACTGGCGCTCAGCCTTTCCCTTACCCGCTGCCTAAATCTCACCCGATGCTACGCAACTACCAGGAAGGGCACCACGCCCGCCCCAGCGCCCACGCCTCGTTGGCCAACACCGGACGGATGCACCCGGGAGCCCGGCGGCCCCAGGCCGGGGCCATCCAGCAGGCCCACCGGCCGGACCTGACCACACGGCCGGGCCCGCAGCCGCTCACGGCGCGGCAGGCCGTGGCCGTGCACCAGCGCACGGCCAAAACCACGCGGGCCGTGGACCAAGTGGTGCGCTACGTTAAAGACGAGGTGCGGCTGCCGACGCTGCCCTACGGCGCTTACCAGCCCGGTGCGCCCGGCCGGGCTCCGTGGCAGGAGACCCAAGATGAATTTGGCCAGAGTTGGTTTGCCACCGAGGTGCAGCATATTTGGGTCTATTCGCATGAAATCAACCGCTTTGGCGACAAGGAATTCATGGTGGCCAACCC
>JANXMN010000518.1 GCA_025354605.1 Hymenobacter sp.
ATCAAAGGCGACCACCTGGTGGGTAAGTACTACGTGCTGTTCGAGAAGCACTACCGCGAGGAGGTGCGCCAGCTCGAAGCCGAAGGCGTGGCCCCCGACATCGCCAAGCGCCAGGCCCCGCTGATGCTGGATGCCCAGCAGATGCTGCAGCAATGGGAAGCCGGCGACGAAGAAGTAGTAGCCCTCTGGCGCCAGATGAACGGCTGGGTATACGAAGGCCACAACGCCACATACCAGGCCATTGGCGTCGATTTCGACAAGTTCTACTACGAGTCGGGCACTTACTTGCTGGGCAAGGAGCGGGTGGAGGAAGGCCTGAGCAAGGGCGTCTTCTTCCGCAAGGAGAACGGCTCGGTGTGGGTCGATTTGCAGGCCGAGGGCCTCGACGAGAAGCTGTTGCTGCGCGGCGACGGCACCAGCGTCTACATCACCCAGGACCTGGGCACGGCCGAGCTCAAGTACCAGGATTTCGGCTACGACAGCAGCATCTACGTCATCGCCGACGAGCAGAACTACCACATGCAAGTGCTGCAGGCCACGCTCAAGAAGCTGGGTAAGCCTTACGCCGACGCCATCCACCACCTGAGCTACGGCATGGTGGATTTGCCCACCGGCAAGATGAAAACCCGCGAAGGCACCGTGGTCGACGCCGACGAGCTGGTGCGCGACGTGGAGGCCGCCGCCAAAGCCGCTACGCTTGAAAAAGGCAAAACCGAAGGCCTATCGGAACAGGAGCTGGCCGAGCTTTACCACCTGCTGGGCCTGGGCGCGCTGAAGTATTACCTGCTGAAGGTGGACCCCAAAAAGCGCATGCTCTTCAACCCCGAAGAGTCGGTGAGTCTGGAAGGGGATACCGGGCCTTTTATTCAGTATTCGTACACCCGTACGGCTTCAATTGCCCGTAAAGCTGCTGAAATGGGGATTGATACTACCGGCGAACTAGGGGATATTTCGGACCTGCAGTCCTCCGAAACCGAGCTTATCCAGGAGCTGGCCCGTTACGCCAGTGTGGTAGCTACGGCGGCCCGCACGCTTTCGCCCGCCGTCGTGGCGCAGTATTGCTACGAATTGGCCAGAGCTTACAACCGGATGTTTGTGCAAGTGCCCTTCTTCGGAGAGACTGATGAAGCCAAGCGTCGCTTGCGGTTGGCCCTATCGGCTCGCGTGGGTGCGCAGCTAAAAGCGTCGCTGGGCCTGTTGGGCATTCAGGTGCCCGAGCGCATGTAGCGTGGACGCTGCGAGTCCGCGCGGCTGAACGACTACCAGAATGACCCCACCACGCGCGGACTCGCAGAGTCCACGCTACAATCACATATGAAAAGCATTGCCGTTTACTGTGGTTCCAGCGCCGGAACCAACCCGAACTACATCACCCAGGCTCAGGTCCTCGCCAAAGCCATGGTGGCCCAGAACCTTACGCTGGTGTACGGCGGCGGCCGCGTGGGCCTGATGGGCACCATCGCCGATGCCGTGCTGGCGTTGGGCGGCCAGGTCATCGGGGTAATTCCCGATTTTCTGGATGCGCGGGAGCTGTCGCACAAAGGCTGCACCGAGCTGCACGTCGTGAAATCCATGCACGAGCGCAAGCTGCTGATGGCCGAGCGCGCCGACGGCTTCATTGCCATGCCCGGCGGCTACGGCACCCTCGAAGAGCTGTTCGAAGTGCTGACCTGGGGCCAACTGGGCCTGCACCGCAAGCCAGTGGCCCTGCTGAACGTGGACGGCTATTACGACCTGCTGCTGCAAGCCCTCGACCGCATGCGCGACGACGAACTGCTGCGCGCCGAAAACCGCGCCCAGCTCCTGCAGTCGGCCAACCCGGAAGCGCTGCTGACGCAAATGGCTGCCTACCAGCCCGTGGAGCTGGAAAAGTGGCTGACGCCGCCCACCACCTGATTGTAGCGTGGACGCTGCGAGTCCGCGCGTGGGAACGATGCCCGAACGATACCAGGTGCCGCAGCGTGAACTCTGCGACTCCGCGCGTCTTAACGACTACCACAACGTTCCCAAGCGCGGACTCGCAGAGTCCACGCTACAGCAGCGATGCACCCAAGTAATCCCCAATAGCTGCCTGCGATGAACGCAACTGAACAAGAAGAGCGCGAATACCTGGAGGAAATCAAGGAGCAGCTGGCGCTGGCGGTGCGGCGGGTGGATGATGCCGTGAAGCAGTTTTCCAGCGAGCTGCGGGAGAAGAAGGAGTACATCCACGAGCACCAGTCGGGCATGGACGACGCCGACATGGTGGCCGCCGGCCAGTCCATCGACCGCATGGCCTACACGGGCGGCGCGGCCGTGGCCCGCAAGCGCAAGCTGCTCAAGCTGGCGCAGTCGCCGTACTTCGGCCGCATTGATTTCGTGACACCGAACGAAGTGAGCACACCGGTGTACATCGGCGTGCATTCGTTCGTGGATGAGCGGCAGCGCCGCGGCCTTATCTACGACTGGCGGGCCCCCATCTCGTCCATGTTCTATGATTTCGAGCTGGGCGAAGCCGTGTACACCACCCCATCCGGCCCAATTAAGGGCCGCATCGACTTGAAACGGCAGTACAAAATCCAGGACGGCCGCCTGGAGTTTCTGATTGAGAACGGCGTGAACATCCACGACGAGGTGCTGCAGCGCGAGCTGGCCAAATCCTCGGACGACAAGATGAAGAACATCGTCGCCACCATTCAGCGCGACCAGAATGCGGTAATCCGCAACGAGGAGGCGACGGTGATGGTCATTCAGGGGGTGGCCGGCTCGGGCAAAACCTCCATCGCTTTGCATCGCATTGCGTTTCTGCTGTATCGCTACCGCGAAACCATCGCGGCCAAGGACATCCTCATTATTTCGCCCAATAAGGTCTTCGCCGACTACATCTCGAACGTGTTGCCCGAGCTGGGGGAGGAGCACATCCCGGAGATGGGCATGGAAGAGCTGGCGGCCGACCTGCTCGGCAACCAGTTCCGGTTCCAGACCTTCTTCGAGCAGGTGGTGGCGCTGCTGGAGCAGCACCACCCGGCCTTTATCGAGCGCATCCGGTTCAAGTCCTCGTTTGAATTCCTCAGCCAGCTTAATAAATACCTGCTGCACGTCGAGAACAACTACTTCGTTGTGAGCGAGCTGCGGGTGGGCCGCACCGTGGTGCCGCGCCAACTGCTGCTGGACAAGTTCAAGACCTACCACCGGGTACCGCTGCTCAAACGCTTTGCGCTGGTGGCCGAAGATGTGCGGGCCTACGTGCGCACCGCCGCCAACCGCAAGCTGACCGGCCAGGAAAAAGGCACGATTGGGGAGGCAATTACGCGCATGTTCCGGTTCAACAACGTGCTGGATTTCTACCGCGACTTCTACCGCTGGCTGGGCCGGCCCGAGCTGTTCCGCTTCGAGCCCGGCCAGAACCTGGAGTACGCCGACGTTTTTGCCCTGATTTACCTGCGCATCCGCCTGGAAGGCGTCAGCGCGTACGACCACGTCAAGCACCTGCTCGTGGACGAGATGCAGGATTACACCCCGGTGCAGTACGCCGTGCTGTCGCGGCTATTCAATTGCCGAAAAACCATTCTGGGCGATGTCAACCAGACGGTTAATCCGTACAGCGCCTCGTCGGCCGAAACCATTGAGCGCGTCTTCCCGCAGGCCGATGTGGTGCGGCTGTACCGCAGCTACCGCTCCACGATGGAGATAACGGCCTTCACGCAGCGCATCACGCCCAACCCGCTCATCATTCCGCTGGAACGGCACGGCCGGGAGCCCGCCGTCATGCGCTGCCACAGCCCCCGCGAGGAGCTGGAAGCCATTAAGCAGCTGGTCGCGGCCTTCCAAAGCTCCGGCAGCAACTCGCTGGGCATTATCTGCAAAACGCCCCGGCAGGCCGCGCAGGTGCACCAAGCGCTGGAGGACCAGGGGGCGCAACTGCTCACCGAGGATTCCACCCTGTTCAAGGAAGGCGTCATCATTACCACGGCCCATTTGGCCAAGGGGCTGGAATTCGACGAGGTTGTGGTGCCCTTTGCCTCCGCCCGCCATTACCAAACGGAGGTAGACCGGAGCATGCTCTACGTGGCCTGCACCCGGGCCATGCACCAGCTCACACTCACGTATTCCGGCGACATTACCGCATTCCTGGCTTCGTAAAGCGCACGCCATCATTACGTAGCTGTTTGAGTTAGTTGAAAGTATGTTGAAACGGTCATGCTGAGCTTGTCGAAGCATTTCTACCGCTTCGTCCGAACCGCCCCAACGAAGCGGTAGAGATGCTTCGACAAGCACAGCATGACCGTTACTTTTGCTCGAGTACTAATTCATCCGGCGGAGGGCCAAAACCCTCCCGGCATTCGTCTGGTTACGCACCCGACTTCTCAACCTCTTTTCTCCAATTCATGAAAAAGTCTTTGTTTCTCACGTTGGCCACTGCCGCTACGGCCGTGGTATTCATCGCCGCCAAACCAGCCGCTTCCACCGCCATGACTGAAACCACTGAAACCGCCACCGCCGCCTCCGTCTACGATTTCACTGTGAAATCCATCGATGGCAAGGACGTGAAACTGAGCCAGTACAAAGGCAAAAAGCTGCTGATTGTGAACACCGCCTCGGAGTGCGGCTACACCCCACAGTACAAGGAGCTCGAAGAACTGTATAAAAAGCACGGCGACAAAGTGACGGTGCTCGGCTTCCCGGCCAACAATTTCGGGGGCCAGGAACCCGGCACCGAGGCTCAGATTGCCACCTTTTGCGAGAAAAATTACGGCGTGACGTTCCCGCTGTTCAGCAAGGTTTCGGTGAAAGGGGTTGACACGGCCCCGCTGTTTAAATTCCTGGCTGATAAAACCAAGAACGGGGCCGTGAGCGACGCGCCCACCTGGAATTTCTGCAAGTACCTGGTCGATGAAAATGGCCACGTCCTGAAATTCTATCCCTCGAAAGTAACGCCCCTGAGCCCCGAGCTACTGGCTGATATCATGAAGTAGGCGGTTACTGGTATGACTTGAAAAAACGTCATGCAGAGCGCAGCGAAGCATCTTGCCCGCCACCACTAATCCTGTCGAATGGATTACTAGTGCGGTAAAGATGCTTCGCTACGCTCTACATGACGTTCTTTTGTTTTTAATTCACGTCGTTCCCCCCGTTTCC